>JAGHYT010000065.1:0-24274 GCA_017743535.1 Chloroflexus sp. | reverse complement strand
TTGGCAAAGGTAATGTTCTCACCACAGAGAGCACGGAGAGCACAGAGGTTAAAAAGAGATTATCGTGCTCTGGGTGCTCGGTGGTGCGTGGTGGTAAGGGTGATGTTCTCACCACAGAGAGCACGGAGAGCACAGAGGTTAAAAGTAGATGTATCTTTCATCAAAGATGGTGTTGCGAAAACGTTTCTATATACCATAAACGGTCAAAAACTATATACATTTATTCATAAACCTTGCCTACTCTGTGTGCTCTGTGTGCTCCGTAGTGAGCATTGGCAAAGGTAATGTTCTCACCACAGAGAGCACGGAGAGCACAGAGGTTAAAAATAGCTTTATCGTGCTCTGTGTACTCTGTGTGCTCGGTGGTGAGTTTTTACAGTAGACTGGTGTGGGTCGGCTTGGAAATGACTGCATTGTGGCTTCACCGGCAGGGTGTCTTGCCGTTTTCCCTGGCTATGGGGTGGCGGTATAGTATGATTATCGAGAAAGCGATCATGGCAAACGCACCGTATCAACAGTAATATCATCACTTCTCTATAGTTCGATGTTTGCAAACAAATAGGAAATGCTAATGTTTCGTATTGCCTGGTTACTGATCCTGGCCGTTGTCGTGCGTTTATGCGCAAGTTTATCTGCACGTGATATTATCGATATTCATAATTATCAGCGAGTGGCGGAGATTATTCATCAATTTGGGATTTTTGGTTTGTACACCCATACGCCGGGTATTTACCCATACCCGCCAGTATGGGTTGGCTTTGAAGTCGCTGCATGGTGGCTCCACCAGCAGAATATATTACCGTTTTCACTGGCAATTCGCCTCCCAATCATCATTGCCGATGTTGGGATTGTTGCGATTATCTGGAAGTATGTACATACTCTCTCTCATAACTCGCGGCGAGCGTTATTGGCTGCTACGCTCTACGCCTTGAATCCGGTCTCGATCATCATCTCGTGCTGGCACGGTCAGTTTGATGCACTCCCAGTCTTTGGCGCGGCACTAGCTATACTCCTCGTCGAACACCATTGGCGGCGGGCAGCTGGTGCTCTTAGTATTGGAATTGCGCTAAAGTCGTTTCCGGTATTGCTGTTGCCGGTATTTGCTCGCTTGCAACGGCCGTTGTCCCAACAGATTCGCTTTAGCTTGTACGTCATACTTCCAGTGCTGCTCCTGCTGTTTCCCTTTCTGATCTTCGATGCAGCAGCCGTGATCCGTGAGTTGTTCGGTTATCGTGGGCATGCCCTGCTCGGTGTAATGGTGCCGGTACGAACAATTTATGTGCCGCTGACCGGTGAACGTTTTCCGGTTGATACAACGCTGCAAGTGATTTCGTTGTCGGCTTACGGTTTTCTTGGTCTGTACGGATGGGCGGTGTGGTATATGAGTCGCGTTCGCATCACGTTGCCAATGCAGGCAACCATCATTTTTTTATTGTTTTACGTGGTGTACGCAGGTATTTCACCACAATATTTGTTGTGGGTGCTACCGTTTATGATAATGGCAACGGCCGACCAACGATGGTACGTAATCCTATACACTGTTGTTTCGACGCTTGCGCTGCTCGGACTGTATCTATACGCAGCAGCCGATATGTTCCCTTTTACTCTTGATGCGTTACCAGGATTTACCCGCTTTGCGTATGGATTGTTTGGTTCGTTGTGGTGGGGGTGTTGCTTGCTGCTGCTGATCGTCTTGGGTAGGCGGGCTGTCGCGTCGTTGTCACTCTGCGCACCCAATGAGAGGCGATTGTAGGAGCTGCTACTGTCGGTGTAGTGATTACTGTGGTGCTATTGGAGGATATGCTGGTAATCTCTCTTGCTTCCTCAACTAGTAAGAGAGAGGGGCGATGTGGGTGAGAGCCATTAGCCATACTTTTAACAGATATGTTCTGAAGGTTGGACAATCCAACGTGTCTCCATTGCTCAAGTGATCACGTCGTATCCATAGTATACAAATTACCAGTACGAGGTGCTGCTGCTCTACCCCCACCCCTCCGGCAGCGTATACTGTTCGCGTCGCCAACGCCAGCCTGGTTCCAAAATTTGCCCTGGTTGCGCAGTAACCAGTCCCTGCAACGCTGCGTGCAGCACGGCAAGCTGCTGTATCCGATTCCCCGGCTCGCCGAGGGGATGTCCGAACGGCCACGCCAGGTGCAGGGTGCGCGGCGGACGTATCTGCTCGGCTATTGGCTTCAGACTCACGATGCAGATGGTGCTGATGCCAGCATGTTCAACAATACGTGCGATCAGTCCCACGGACTGATTACATAGCCCTCAACCAGGTGTCAGCAAGACGGCATCCACCTGGTCTTGCTTGAGGAAGGTGGCAACTTCTGGTGCCGTTTGTTGGATTAGTGTGTTGAGGTGAGGTGGTTCGATATGGCCCATGAAACCGTAGCTGTCAGCCAGGCTGCCGATGATACCACGACCCACCAGATACCGCACAAGTTCGAGAGGGAAGAGAATGTTCAGATCGCGATCTGCATCACTGTGGTCGTAGTAGTCGTGGGTAATGGTCAATTCATGCAAGGGAGTTGAGGCAGGAATGCGACGATACGTCGCATCACCGTGTGGATCGCTCATGTCAAACGGCTCCTGATCGCGCCGATGGACACCGCCAGTCGTGATGAGTGCCAGGCGACACTCGGACAGCGGTTTACGTAGAGGAGTGAAAGGAACATCGGCGAAGTTGAGTGCCTGATAAGCACCTCCCCAAAGACGCGCTAGCTCTGGAATCTGCGAGAAGATTTGACCGGTTAAGCGGTAGAGTTCTTTCAGTGATCGTTTACGCCAGTCGTCAGCCATAGGTGTTCCATCAGATAATGTTCAATGTCCAGTCGTAAGGGCGATAGACCAGCCGACCACGCCGTGCTTGCATCAGCCATGCCCGCCGTTCATCATCCGGTAGGGCCTGGCGGAGGAGTTGAATAATCCCGTTCGGCCCGCCAAAATCGTCGCGGTACCAGTCAAAAATGCGCGACAGATGAATTTCAGCGCGGTCGGGATCGATGGTAACGTCGGCGGCCACGAAATTACGCAGCGCCAGATCGAGCTGTTGTTCGATCTGTTCAGCGCTGTACACTCCAATGGGTGGACACGAGCGGCTAGCGCAGTTGAGCGCAAAGTGGATGCGGTAATCGGGTGGATCGATGATCCAGAGCAGCCGTGGATCGTCGTCGGCAAACTGGGGGCCGGGAATGAACGGATGACCACGATTGGCGCGGAGAATGCCATGCTCAATATCATCGAGTGAACAGCGTTGACCACCGATCCGGTATGCTGCCGCTCGAAAAAAGCTAAGGCCAGCCCACTGCTCAGCAACGCTGGTTGTGACTCCGAAGGTAATAACGGCATCAATAACCAGCGCGTTGTAGAGATTGATCCAGAAGGCCAGCCGGGTTTGGCGATCCGGCAGGGAAGCGGGATCAAACCCCTGTAAAAGAGGGGTTAGCTCGGTGCGATACGCGAGGTAATCCGGATTGTTACGCAGGCGTTGGTACGCTACCTGCCTGCCTTCTTCATCCATTGCCATCGCCTTAAAGCGGTTCACGGCCCGTTTAAGCTCAGCCGCCAGAGTGACCCCATCGACAGCAACGGGTGGTGGTGGGGGATCGTTCAGCACCTCGTCCTCACGGGTTCCCAAGATGGTATTGAGCGCTACTTCACGTAAGCGGATGAGTGGGTTCATAAACTCCCCAGAACATTCTACGAAACGCGGCAATTGCTGCTGGTGTGCGTGGACCGGGCCAGGTCAGTGCCATTCCATCGCAGAACTCGATCCGACAACGAGCACCGGCTTCGAGCAGTGCCAGCTTGTCACGTTCACCGAAAGGATACGGCTCGCTTGGTAGCAAGATCACTTCTGGCTCGAGAGCGAGGAAATCGGCCAGTGCTGCCCGTGGGTAGCGACTAGGAAGTACCTCCGCGACGTTCCTGCAACCACTTAGCCGGAGCAGATCACCAGCATACGTGTCACGCCCGATAGCCATCCAGGGGTCACGCCAGATCATGGCAAGCACACGATACGTTGGCAATGGAGGATCAAGAAGCACTTGCTGCAAGGCATCAGTAAGGGGTGTTGCTGCCGCAACGACATCTAAAACTTCCGCCAACGCCGCCAGTTGAGCGGCGGCATCGGCGACACTCCGAATAGCCGTCACATACACTTGCAGCCCGGCAGCACTCAGGGCGTTCACATCGCGTTCCCGGTTCTCTTCTTGCTCGGCAATGATCAGGTCAGGCTTGAGGGCAAGAATGGCAGCGCGATCCGGATTCTTCGTCCCCCGTAGTCGTGGCAGGTGTTGCAGCGCCGCCGCCGGTTCAATGCAATAGTCGGTGATGCCGACCACCCTATCCCCAGCGCCAACGCTAAACAACCACTCGGTCATACTCGGTACCAGCGAGACGATTCGCTGTGGTGGTGCTGTTAGTTCTATGCGTCGTCCAAGCGCATCATAGACTATCATCGCCTGCTCCCGACGCAGGTGAATCCTCGATAATAAAGACTGGAACGGTACTCCCTCCGCCGGCAGTGACGTTCAAGAGGGTCACCGTCGAGAGTCGACACAAACATCCGTTGACTTCAGTGCCGAATAAGAACGGATCGCTATCGACCAGACGTTCACTAATCACTACCTGACCGTCAATCAGAGCAGGATACGGTTCGTAAGCGATGGTAACCCGCTCTTGAACGACAAACGGTGAAGTAAGTGCTGCTTGCAGTGCAGCATCCCACTCGTCAGCACTCACTTCCCACCCAATTGTGATACCCTTGCCGCCGTATTCATCGTTAGGTTTCAACAGCAGACGTTCACGATTCTCACGGATGAAGGGAAGGAGATCGATCTGCTCATTCTGGTAAGTTGTGACACCGGGCCGTACTACTCTTGTCCAGGGCACATGAGCCGCCACTGCCGCACGCTGTGCAGCGGTCAGTAGATCATGGAAGCGCTCATCAGAGAGGAGTGCGAAGAGCGATTTCTTGTGCAAAAGTTTGGCGCGGAATGAGTTCACGATTACACAGGCGCCAGCGGCATACGCCTGCACCAGCGGGTGGGTTAACGCTTCATTGCCATAGTGAGTAAGAAACTCACTGGTCAGCACTCGTTTGAAAACGATAGTGACCGACATGTCACCACCTTCGGGTGTCGGCGCTAGTAATTGGCCATCACGGAAGGTGAGGTCTTGCGGTGCGCAAATGACGGTTGGCAGACCGTGTTCGGTAAAATAACGCCGAAACATCTCGAACTCGGTCGCAGTTGGCAACCCGCGCCAGTCAACAATCGCAACTCGTGGTTCATCGCCGGGGCTTCCCGCCGCTTGCCAGCAATCGATCAAGGTGCGCAACATATACTGGCGGGCCGGTAGGGGTGTAATCGAGTAACGCTTCATAAACTCGGTCATTACCGGCATCGCCAGAAACGCCTGTGTCAGCAAATCCTCGTAAGCAATTGCCGCCGGGCTCTCGGCATTGTATTCAACAAATCGTAGTGAGGTGCCGTCGATGGTCAGGAATGTGTCCATCCGTGAATGGGCACTCGGTTCGAGATAGCCAGGATGCATCGCGATCAGTTGCTCTTCAAGTGGGGTTAGCATCAGAACTTCCCGCACTGCCTTCCCTATCTCTGAAGATTCGAGCACCGCCGCCACAATGGCTCGCGCTGCCTCGGCGACCTGCTGCGTACCACGGCGGAGGAGATTGTATTGTGATGCGGTGATGAGTCGTGGTCGCAGTACAGTCGCTAGTGGCCGCTCACCGAAATAGAGCTGTCGAGCACGCATCTCTTCGGTTAACCGTTGCCACGACTCGATTGCCAGCGTCGGTTCAAGTAAAGCGTGGTAATCGGCAATTGCCTGCGCAAGTGTCATAGTATCGTGCCTTTGTGAGCAGTGAATGACCAGTGCAGAGCCATTCACTGCTCAACATAATTATCAGGCCTCTTCAGCAGCTTTCTTCTTCGTTGTTCGTCGTCGCTTGGGAGCGGCAGGGGTTTCATCAGTCGATGAGTTGGCTTTGGGGCTGTCGTTCATCAGTGTAGTCGAAGTAGCCGAATTGTTCACCGGTACCATTGGCCCATTGAGGAAGCGATGCCAAGCCAATTCTTCTGGTTTGGCCCGACCTTGCAATGCTAGCTCGATAGTGAAATCGGCCATCGTGCGAACCACCCAATCGAAGTAGTAGGGGGTCAGCGAGTTGACATCAAAATCGGGTGCTGGATTGGTGAAATCAATCGCGTAAGCTACGCCGTTCCGAATTGCGAACTCGACGGTGTTCATATCGTAGCCGAGCGCCTGATTGAGTTTGAGCGCAGCATCTACAACCTGGCGTCCTTCGTCGGGGGTAAGATAGTTGTCATCGCGGAAATAACGGTGTGGCCAGGGTGCATTTGCGTCAAATTTAATGGTCATAATATGGCGACGACCGATCACAATGCAGCGCACGTACTTCTCCCAAGGAATGTACTCTTGCAGCATCATGCACTCGATGCCGGTCTCGTTGTACGCTCGCCACAATTCTTCATACGAATGAACCTTATAGACCTTCTTAAAGCCACCACCCCATGCCGGTTTGAGAATGACCGGAAAGCCACCGACGTAATCAACATGCTCTTTCCAGGGTATTGGATATTGCAGATTACGCAGCGACTCTTCAACAACGCCTTCAATGTACGAGTGAGAGGGAAGAGCTACAGTGCGCGGATGTGGAATACCGAGCGCAGTTGCCAGCGAAGCGCCGAAGAATTTATCATCGGCGCTCCACCAGAAGGGGTTGTTCACGATTCGGGTACCACTAAGTGCGGCAGTTTTCAGAAACGTGCGATAGTATGGTATCTCGTGGCTTATGCGATCAACGATCACCTCGTAATCGCACAGCTCGGCCATGCGTGTACCGCCCAACTTGATAAACTCGGCATGAACTCCAGCGTTGCGACGATTGACCTCTTCAATAAACGCAGGTGGCCACGACCACTCACGACCCACAAGAATACCGATCTTTTTGACACTCACAACGAACCTCCTTATATGGCAATGGCATGATCGGCGAGCTGGCAAGGCTGATTGTAGCACAAGGTTGGGCAGATGCGCAGTTGCGCTTGTACTGAACGACGGTTTATGAACGAATAATCGCCAGCACCTCATCACGCCTGGCTTCCATCTCGGCCCGTGAGGCAATAGATTCAAGGTTCAATCGGATGAGTGGTTCGGTATTCGAGCCGCGTACATTGAAATGCCAGGTGTCGTAGCTCACCGAGATACCATCAATGCGTTCAATCTTGCCATCGCTGTAACGTTCGGCGATTTCGTTAAGTTTGGCAGCTACATCGCTGACCCGTGAATTGATTTCACCAGAAATGAAGTAACGAGATTCGAGCCGGCTGAGTAGTTCGCTCATCTTGACGCCGCGTTTCGAGAGCATCTCTAGCAGGTAGAGTGAGGGAATGATCCCCGAATCGGCAAACGCGAAGGCTTTGAAGTAGTAGTGTCCAGAAACTTCACCGGCAAAGATAGCATCTTCGTTCGCCATCCGGCGCTTGATAAACGCATGACCAACCCGCTCGATCAATGGAATCCCACCAGCAGCCCGTACTTCGTCAGGTACGGCCCACGAAGCGCGCACATCGTAGATGATTTTCGCTCCTGGCTCTTTCTCCAGGAGGTAACGACCTAGAATAGCAGTCAGGAAATCGCCTGAGATAAACTCCCCGCGGTCATCAATCGCAAAGAAGCGGTCACCATCACCGTCAAAAGCAAAGCCGATGTCAGCTCCTTCATCTTTGACCCGTTGCTGCAATTCAGCCCGATTTTCTGGCATCAACGGATCGAGGCCATGGTTGGGCAACGTGCCATCGGGATCGAGATACATGCCGGTTAACTGAATGGGTAGGTGGGAATAAACCTCTTGTAAAATCGGCCCTACCATGCCGTTGCCGGTATCGACGATGACTTTGAGCGGTTTGATCGCTTCGACATCAATGAGTGAGAGCACTTTCTGGACGAATTGCGCTTTGAAATCGTATTCGCGACGTTGCCCGCGGCGGGTTGGTGTTGGGAAGGCTTCGCTCTCGACCAGACGGCGTAAGTCTTGAATACCCTCATCGCCCGACAAGAGGTATGGCATGCGCCGTACCATCTTGAATCCATTGTACTGTTTGGGGTTGTGCGAGGCCGTTACCATCATACCGGGAAATCCCAGTTGGGTGCACGCAAAATAGTATTGATCGGTACTGACCATGCCGATGTCTACCACGTCAGCACCCTGATCCATGATCCCCCGCGTCACCGCATCGAACAGCACCGGCCCCGAAGTACGCATGTCGCGCCCGACAATGACCGTGTCTGCACCGAGAAAGGTGACGAAGGCGCGTCCGATGAGATAGGCAATCTCTTCGTTCAATTCGGTCGGATAGATGCCACGAATATCGTAGGCTTTGAAAATAGCCGGATTAACTTGCACAGTCTTCCTCCTTCCGCCGGATAATCCCCGACTGCTTGCTGCAAAACGGTGTGTCGTCGAGTGGTGAAGCGTACCGGGCGTTATTGCAGGCTCTCGCGATGTTTGACGGAGCTCCAATTGTGATTGTGCCTGGCGATAGTCCCTTTCAGCAGATGATTTTACACCGCTATCGTACCATATCCGGCGTGCATGTATGATTATGCTAACCCACTGCGGATAGTGAGGTCGGCAGGTAACAACTCACTTGCAGCAGCGTATGGATCGCGCTGGCGAGTAGCGATCTGTTGTACCAGTTCATTCCAGCGCTCGCCCCGCAGCCGTTCGAGGATCAGCTCCTGAACGGCTGCCGTTAGCTCGCGTTCGGCAGCCGTTAATGCTCGTTGGGTTTTGATGTTAGCAGCAATTAAGTGCTGGCGATGCTGTTCTATTGCATCGACAATTTGTGCGCAACCTTCGCCAGTAGTTGCGATGGCCGTAAGTACCGGTGGTGACCAACCATCAGGTGATGGTGCGCCCAATTGCAACATTGTGCGCAGTTGGCGTACTGTTTGATCGGTACCAGGACGATCAGCTTTATTTACCACAAAGACATCGGCAATCTCAAGCATCCCGGCTTTGATGCTCTGCACATCATCTCCCATACCGGGTACTTCAACGACAATCGTCGTGTCGGCAGTTTGCGCAATATCAACTTCATCTTGACCGGCACCAACGGTTTCAATCAAGATAACCGGAAAACCGGCTGCGGCAATGAGGGTAACCGCATCAGCCGTAGCTCGTGCCAATCCACCCATTCGGCCACGACTGGCCATGCTCCGAATGAAAACACCGGGATCACCACCGAGTGCCTGCATACGTATGCGATCACCGAGTACGGCGCCGCCACTGAAGGGCGATGAGGGATCGACAGCGACAATTCCAATTGGAACCCCACGTTTGCGCCATTCCTGGGCCAGGGCAGTCACCAACGTTGATTTCCCGGCCCCAGGTGGTCCAGTAATTCCTACCCGGTGTGCGTCGCCATACGGGTACACCGCGGCCATCAGCGCACGGGCAACTGGACCACCCTGTTCAACCAGTGAAATGGCACGCGCCAACGCCCGCCGCTCACCGTTGCGCAGGCGCGTTACCAATTCGTGCTCATTCATAAGCTTAACCCCGCGTCAGCTCGACGTGAGAACGAATAAAATCAATGATGGCCTGTGTTGACGAACCGGGGCCGAATACCTCTGCAATGCCATGCTCGCGCTTGAGAATCTCGGCGTCTTCATCTGAAATAATGCCGCCGGCAACGACCAACACGTCAGTCATACCCTGTTCGCGTAGTAACTGCATGACCTTCGGCAGTAGCGTCATGTGGGCGCCAGAGAGGATCGAGAGACCGATCACATCAACGTCTTCTTGCAATGCAGCCTCAACGATCATCTGGGGGGTCTGCTGAAGACCGGTGTAGATGACTTCCATGCCGGCGTCGCGTAATGCTCGTGCAATGACCTTTGCGCCACGATCATGACCATCCAGACCAGGTTTGGCAACCAGTACACGAATCTTTCGCTCCATCGAGCGCTCCTTCCGCTGTTCGCGACTTGTGGTTCGGTAGCGTGATCCTCAGTATAGCATAGCCACACCGTCAGGCAGCAATGGTAGCGGCAACTGCGTCGCCGACTGCAGTCGTGCTGTACGTGTGCTGGCCAGGAACGGCAATGTCAGCCGTTACAATCCCTCGTTCGATCACCGACGCAACCGCAGCTTCAACGCAGTCGGCTTCAGTGGGCAGATTCAACGAATGACGAAGAAGCATTGCCACACTCAAGATGGTTGCCAGCGGATTAGCTTTACCTTGTCCAGCAATGTCAGGCGCCGAACCGTGGATCGGTTCGTACAACCCCAGTCGGCCATCACCGAGCGAGGCCGATGGCAGCATCCCCATTGAACCAGCCAGCATTGAGGCTTCGTCGGTCAAAATATCGCCAAACATGTTCTCGGTCACGATCACATCGAAGTCGGCTGGTCGGCGGATCAGGTGCATCGCGCAGGCATCGACCAGCATGGTCTCGAAGTGCAAATCGGGAAACTCCGTTTTGATCAAACGAGTGGTAACACTGCGCCATAGACGGCTGGTTTCGAGCACATTTGCTTTATCGACCAGCGTCAGCTTCTTCCGCCGTTGACGGGCCAGGTGCGCTGCCACCCGCACGACACGGACGATCTCTTCTTCGTTGTAAAGGCAGAGGTCACTGGCCCATTCGCCATGATCACCCTGTTCACGGCGCTTCTCGCCGAAATAGATGCCTCCGGTCAGCTCTCGCACGACGATCAGATCGACCCCCTGCAATCGTTCAGGCCGAAGCGGTGAGGCATCGATCAATTGCGGATATATACGGACCGGACGCAGATTGGCAAACAGCCCTAATTCCTTACGAATGCCCAACAAGCCTTGTTCAGGACGTACCCGGGCCTGGGGATCGTCCCATTTTGGCCCACCTACTGCGCCGAGCAGAATAGCATCGGCAGCACGACATACGGCAACAGTTTCGGTTGGCAATGGATTACCGGTTGCATCAATCGCGCAGCCGCCGATCAGTGCCTCGTGAAACGTAAACTGATGCCCAAAACGGCTTGCAACCGCACGGAGCACTTTCAATCCCTCGGCAACAACTTCTGGCCCAATACCGTCACCTGGTAATACTGCAATCACTGCTTGCACGATATACCTCTCAAATGGTTATGAAATGGTAAGAATGCCTCTGTATGATACTCATAAGTGTGCGACGATATGTCACAGATGGTAGCATAAGGAAAGCTCTATGGCGACTCGACGAGTCGAATCGTTTCTGGTGCGGATTGTGGTAGCTGAAAACGATGAGGCCACCCCGCAGTGGCACGGACGAATCCAGCATATCGGTACCGGTTTCGAGAGCCGCATTGATCAGCTTGATGAACTCCTGGCATTTATCGCCAGCCACCTGCGTAGCACCGCTTCTCTTGGAGTGAACAGTGGTGCAGCAAATTGTGCTGACCAACCGATAATCGGTGGCAGCGATTAGTCGCACTGGCGAGCGGTATCCGGTAGAGAACACGAGATCGACTACATCATTCAGTGTAGAGTTAAGAAGCTCTTTTTCCACGCACCTGCTCAAACAGCGCGACCGTCTCCGGTAATGGATCAACCCCCAATTCTTCGCGCAGCGCGGTAACGCAACGGTGATAAAGACGAATAGCCGTGCTGCGTTCACCAATCATACTGTAGGATCGAATCAATAACTGATACGCCTCTTCCTGCGCTTTGTCATATTCCACCACACGCCAGCCTAGCTTGATGGCGTCGTGGAACTGTTGTGCATCGAACAGGATACGTCCCAAAGCGAGGGCAGCTTCGGTAAACAGCAACCCTAACCGTTCTCGTTCGACAACCGACCAATCCTCGTAGAGGCTGTCAGGTAAAAATGGTCCGCTATAATATGACACTGCCTCTTGAAAGGCTTTGCGCGCCTCGTTAAGCTGGTTGCGTTGCAATGCGTGCCGGCCACGTTCCACTGCCCGAACAAATTCGGCTACATCGTACCAGTGATCGCTCTCGATATTAAAGCCATACGTATCACCCTGTTGTAGCAAGTAGTAAGTAGGGGCGCCCTCAGGACGATCCGGTTCTAACGCCCTGATCAGTCTGCTCACTGTCACCCGTAGATTATTTGATGCCGATTCACCGTCTAATCCCGGCCAGAGCATATCCATAATCTGCTCACGGGGTAACATTCGACCACGCTCGATCAGCAGCAACTGCAAGAGGTGACGTGCTTTCACACTACGCCAGTCGCGGTCACGTATCTCTTGATCGCCGCGTAGCACTTGAAAGCCACCCAGCGCACGTATGACAAGGCGGTACGGTGGACGGTAAATCAGACGTTCTAACGCTTCGCTCGCCGCCGTTCGCATCTGTAACGAGCGATCTTTCAACAAGCTGCGCAGAGCGCTGTACGCACTGACCAACCCTAATTCGCCGATCAGGGAAGCACTCCGCAGTCGAATCTTCAGTGGTACTGATTCATCGAGGAGCGAAATGAGCGTTGTACTCAACGTTGCGGCATCGAGTTGGCGAAGTGCAGCCAGCATCGCCTGACTCGACAAACCAAGCCGAAGTGCAGTGGCAATCGCCCACTTTATTGCCGGCTGCGGGATGAAAGGTAGCGACTGAACACCAGCCCGATCACAGATTGCGCAGGCAGTGGTAAGATCGCTGGTAATTGATGGATCGTCTGGTCGGTTTTGCGCAACGAGGTAGGCACGATAGATATGGACGAGAGCGCGAAACAGCCCATCATTACGACGGCCCATTGCCGCAATCAGTTCTTGTGCCAGGTCAAGGGCCTGCTCCTGTTCGCCACCTTCACCAAGGACAATCAGTAACAGACTCTGCATCCAAAGCTCTTGTGCATACAGGGTCGCGAAGACACCCTCTTCACGCTGCGTTGATATTTGCCGCCAGCATTGCAAGGCTTGCGCGGTAGCCGTCGGTTGTGCATTGCGGAACAGTACATAAATCTCAATAATTCTGGCCCGCATCGCGAGCAACCGGTCGTCAAGATGAGCAGCGATCTGACGTACCCGTTGCAGATAGGTCTCTGCTACCTCACTTTGATCGTGTTCAACGAGCAGAATCGCTAGAATCAAAGCGGCATTACCTGTCAGGACGCTACCGGGGGCATAGTCATTCAAGCGTTGGTAACTCTCTTGCGCCTGAATAAATGCATCGTCCCGCTTGCCTTGCTGGTACAGGGCCATCGCCTGCAAGAGCAAGAGCGACTGGCGCAACATGTCGTTGCGGTCAATGCGCGGCAATTCGAGCGCGGCGCGAATTGCCGTTAAGGCATCGGCTGGATAGCCCTGCTGAATATAGATGGAAGCACGTAAGACGGCCAGTAACCACTGCCATAAAACGCTAAGGGGGCGCCGATCAGCCCAGCGGGCGACCCGCAGTGCCGCCCGGAACTTGCCCCGGTTGTAGAGGAGTGCCATTAAGCCGATTAGTGCTGCGCCCCGTGACCATGGATCAGCGGCGTGTTGCGCGGCAGCAATCACTTGCCGACACACCTGGTCAAATTTCGATGGTGTGTCAGCCCAAAATAACAGGATTGTCATATCGCGCAACGCTCGTAATTCTTGTGTCGGTAATCCGCTCTGGCGATATGCCTTTGCCGCCTCGCCGATCAATTCCAACGCTCGTTCACGATCCGTTGTGAAGAGGCTCCAGCCGTACATATGGAGCAATTCGGGATCTTGTTCACGTACTTCAGGTGGCAGACGCTCGATCCAGCTCCGCAGACTCTCGCGTTGCAATGTATCGATAAGTGGCCAGGCATGCTCACGTAAAGCGCGGGCGATTGCAGCCGGATTCTCTGCCGCGGCCAGATGCCGCAAAGCAGCTTCGATCTGGTCATGACGCGCCAGTACTTCGCCGAATCGTTCGTGCAATTCTCGAACAAAAGTGCGATCAAAGCGGGTCAAAGCTCGATCGGCCAGTAAACGCTGCCAGAGTGGGTGGAAGCGGAAGATGCGCTCGCCATCGGTATTATTGCCGGTCTCAAGGGTTATAGGCAGGCCAAGTGATATTGCCTGCTCGATCAACTGGGCACTATCCTTTACTTGCAGCGCCTCATCGAGCAAGGCTGGATTCACCTGCCCCAGCAAGGCAGCGCAAATGAGTCTGTCAACCAGTCGTTCGGGAAGCTCAGACAAAACTTCAGATGCCAGATACCCAAATAGATCATACTGATTGGTTGCCAACCCCTGCAGGTATGGATAACGCTGAGCTGGTGTCAGGCGGGCAAGTGTGCGTACTGCAAGTTGCACACTTAACATCCAGCCGCCGGTACGCTCAAGCAGGAGATCGATTTCTTCATCAGACATGGTAACGTCGGCGCGTGTCAACAGTTCAATCACCTCATGGCGACGCAGCAAGAGATCATGAGCGCCTACCTCGAGCAGCGCACCTTCAGCGCGTAAGCGTGGAAGTGGCGCAAAGGTGAGTGGGCGGCGTGATGCCATGACAATGTGCAGATGAGGTGGTGCTGCCCGCAGTAGGTAGCCGAGTAGATCGGTAGTAATTGGTCCTTCAGCAATGGTATGAACGTCGTCGAGGATCAGAACAGTTGGCGATTGAAGCTCGCGCTGGATATCACTGAGCAGTGCACCCGCAACCAGAGGCCAGTTGCGATCAAGGCTAGAGATACTTTGCAATATCCGCAGCGCTTGTTCACCAATGAAGGGCATAACGCGGCGGATTGCCCCGATGAGATATGCCAGAAGTAACGCTGGCTCTTGGTCGCTGGCTTCTAGGCCAAGCCAGGCTACCTGCGCTCCGGTCTGGATAAGCTGCTCGGCCCATTGCGCCAGCAGGGTTGTCTTGCCGTAGCCTGCCGGTGCGACAACCAGTGTTACCGGTAGCAGGCGAACCTCTGCGAGCATAGCTTGCAGATCAGGACGCAGAATCTCATCAGGCCGCACCGGTGGCGGCGTGATTTTCAGAGGGAGTAAGGGGGCGCTTACCGCAACCGATGGCGCATGTTCGGCCAGTTCGGTCATGGATAGCTCCTTGTAATGATCAGAAAAAGCTGAAAGACCATGAACTGCAATCGATCAATATCCGTTGCTGACACATGCACAGGACAGTTGTATACTGTATTATAGTCTTTTTTATTGTAGCATGACCAGATAGCAATGCCCATACTTATTTCAGGTATTCCAACACCCAGATCGGCACTGTTCTTTCACCGCGCTGAACGAAACCAGGCGGTGATCTTCGATCCTACCTGCGCACCGCTTTTGCGGCCTGTCGTTGATGTCGATACCCTGCAACCATGGTATACACCTGTCGGGGAGCGCTGGTTGCTGGCTATTCCCCACGGCTATAGCCAGCGTGCGAACATTGCAACGTTTACCGACCTTATCCAGCAATATCCTGGACTTCGGCTGCGGCTAAATCACTATGCCGATATATCAGAACCATACTGGTGGGAAATGCCGCCGGCAGCCAGTGCGGCGTTGATGACTGCTACACCGCGCATATTGATCGGTACTGGTGATCATCCCGATCTTACCTGGGATACCGGCAATACGGTCGCACTGGCACCGATCCGTATCCTGGCGCCGGCCGATCATCTTATGCTGGCATTATTGGCGACTGAGGGTGGGCGGCGAGCACTCCGGCAGGCTCAGGATTCGATCTCGCTTCCTACGGTACCGACCACAATGGCCGGGCGTCTAGCCGAGTTAGCAGCTCAGGCAGTGGCGATAGCCCACGAACGTCAGATGTTAGCTCGTGAGTTCGCACGCCGACTGCTAGCCGATTTTGGGCCTCCAGGCAGTAAGCTCAGCCCCGTGCTTGAACACTGGTGGGAATTAGAGTTTCGTGATCTGTTGGCCGAGGTTGCTCGTGCACTGCGGAACCCGATCCCTGAACCGTTTCAACCCTTTTGGGTAGCCCGGCACACTGAGGATCGCGCCCGCTATTATGCACTGACTGCCGAAATTGCGGCAATAGAGGCGGCAATTGCCGAGATTGCCAATCCATTATGGCAGGAAAACGCACTATGACCAAGACACATTATCCGATTCCAGCAAGGTCGGCACAGACTGAAATTGTCGTTCGTAGTTCTCGTTTTATCGCCCAGGCCATACCCACCCCAACCGTAGAAGCAGCACGGACAGCAATTGCGGCAACACGAGCAGCAATGCCCGATGCAACTCACCATTGTTACGCTTACCTGATAGGTTACGGTTCAAGCACGATTGCCGGAATGAGCGATGATGGTGAACCAGCCGGTAGTGCCGGTCGACCAATGCTGGCAGTGTTGCGAGGCGCCGATTTGGGTGACATCATGGTTATCGTGACCCGTTACTTTGGTGGTACCCTGTTGGGCGTTGGAGGGCTGGTACGCGCTTACGGTGATGCAACCCGCGCTGTGTTGGCAATCGTGCCCCGTACTCAACGGGTGCTGTATCAACAGGTGAAGATGCACATCCATTATGCCGATTACCCCGTGATCCGTCGGTTGCTCGAAGTTCATACCGCTATCATTGTTGATGTGTCGTTTGCTGCTGATGTAATGATAACAGTCAATGTGCCGGTTGATCATCTGCTTACAATGCGCCAGCAGATTGATGAGATGACCGGCGGTCGTGTACATCTTGAACCGGTAACGTCTGTGATATAATTTTAGTAAATATGTATGCACTACATCCTGCTACTGTTCATATCCCTATCGGGTTGCTGTTGGCCAGCACTCTATTCACATTTATCGCTCTGCGCACCGGCCGTATGCAATGGGAACAGAGTTCTTGGCACTGCCTAATCTTTGGCCTGATAGGGGCTGCGCTGGCAATAGTAAGTGGTTTAATCGACGCTGCTCGGCAACTCGCTGGCCCGCAAATCGCACCTGACGATCCGGTCATTCTGTGGGTGAATGGCCATGCTGCGGCGAGCCTGGCCGCCACGCTGTGCTACGGACGAGTGTGGCTAATGCGACGGCAGCAACAGGCTATTCTGAACGATGTGGCGCAGCGAAATGCTTACCTCGGTTGGCATATTGCCGGCGTAATTTTCCTGGTGTTGGGCGGCTGGCTTGGCGGTCGCCTCGTCTTTGGATTTGATCTGGGCCGATAGTGAGGACAGCATGTTTGCTTACACTGTCTATGGTTTTCTCTATCTTCTCATCAACTTCTTTCGTTTGATCGGCTGGTGGCGCTGGTCTATCGAGGGCCTCGAGCGTTTACCGCCACGCGAACAGGGTGGGATGGTCCTGGTGATGAACCATATCAACTGGGTAGACATTCCCGCAGTGGGTGCTATGCTGCCTTTCCGGTATCGCCTCTCGTGGCTGGCCAAGATCGAGATATTTTCGAATCCACTAGCCGCTTGGTTCTTTCGCAAGATGGACGTGATCCCAATTCGACGTGGTAAACGCGATCTGGCAGCCCTTGAAGCCGCTACTGAAGCCCTGCGCAGAGGCGCAGTGTTGCTGATTTTTCCGGAAGGTCATCGTAGTCGTAATGGTATACTGCAACCCGGTCGAGGTGGGGCAATTCGGCTGGCAATGCAAGCTGGTGTGCCGATTGTTCCAATGGCGATCACCGGTACCGAACACGGTTTTCGGGGGACGTTATTGCGCAAGCCGGTGCATATAACGATAGGTGAACCGTACCACGTCGAGCCGCTTCCTGACAACAAGATTCCTGCCGATGTTATGGAACAGTTGACGAATGAGATGATGTTGAAGATTGCGGCAATGCTGCCACCGGCACAACGTGGCCCTTACGCGGCCTTGCTCGAATCTCCCACAACTGTGAGAAGGTAGAGCAGGAAGCCTCATTCTCAACCTAATCTCACGGCCTAGGGGAAGATGAGGAGTTCTAGACTGGGCACAGTTCTATCCGTCACTGACGTGGTGTGGTGACTTCTCCTCGCACCTTACAGGTCGGCGCTTCCGGGCAACAGGTAGCCAGACACATAGCTTTTTCTTCTCTAATCGGGAAAAAGGGAGTAGATACAAGAGCTTATCCGAAACATCCTGTTTTGGAAATCGTCATATCCCACGATTTGAGACTACATGGAAGCAGTGTTGACCATTCGATAATCTTGCCCATAATAGCCATCAGGTGTCTCTCGCCCTTATGGTGCGAGTGGTTCCAAAAAATTCGTCCCATCAGGCGTTGTTACCGCACACCAACCGCTCTGAGATCCAACCGCAACCCGCCACCAGGTATACCCGTCGGCCACAACCGGACCTTCGAGCAAAACAACTTCACGCCCGGCAGGAATGCGCGCAATCACTCGTGCTGTTAAGCCTGGCGAAGCGCGCAGACGCAGTGTTGATTCGCCAATGTTGACCACGACTGCACGAGCGCCAATTTGCAACGTCGGTGGTGTGGGTGTTGGAGAAGGGGTTGGTGAGGGCTGTATGGTTGGCGTTGGCGGAATTGGTGATAGTGTCTCTCCAGCCGTTATTCCCGTCGGAGTAATACCGGTCTGGGTAACAACAGCCGGGCCGAGTTGACTACTTAACCATACCAGTGCTCCGATGAGCAGTACCCCGATGCTGCCAATCAGGAGTATTGAACCAATTATCACCGATCTTGGCCGCTTCCGACGGCGTACCGAATCATACCCCAGCCGATAGTAATAGTAGTGTTGATAGTAGAAGGGGTTAAATTCACCGCGTTCAGCATCAGCAGCACCAAGTTCGTACATCTCGCTGGTGGTTGGCATAGGCGAAGGAGCTGAACCCAAACTACTTGGTCAACACCAGGTCTTCGCGCCCCATCTCACGCAGCATTCGTGGGTACAATGTGTACATCGGTTCGACAGCCGGCAAGAGTTTTAGAATCTTGGGGATGGGACCTTTCGCGATAATCTGGCGGCGGGCTAGAGCAGTCATCAGATTGATCTTGCCATGCCAGAATTGATGCGCAATATCTGCTTTCATGCTCATCTCAACATCTGGCTTCAGATCTACTTCTCCCCAGAACACATCGCAATACGCGCCGGGTTGGGTAGGGGGATGGGCTGCATCAATCGTGGCGATTCCATGGGGTTCTTCGTAGCGAAACTGAATGACGATCCGACCTTCACGAATGCGTGGCGCGATCTGGGGGTCGCATTTCACCTGATCATAGAGTGCGCCTAAGATTTGACGTAGCTCTGCTTCATCTTTGAAGAATGGCATTGTTTTGCTCTCCCCACCGTTCAGTACAAACGATACTGTTTTGACTCGATCCTGTAGCTGTGATTATACGAGGTTCGGCAGTAGAATGCAAGATTGAATAACGCATTGCGTTATCTTTTTACTCTCATCGCCCTCTACTACCCATTCCCCAACTGAATGGTATCGGCGTGGATACCGGCCAACCATGCCGAGCCGCTCATTGCCCGTCGGCTGGCAGGCTGTACTTCCACGAGTTCAAGGGCATCGCTGCCAGTCTGTACGAGCGGATGCCCCCGTTCACTTCGCCCGATAACTGTACCTGGTGATGCCGTTGATTCGTTCGCTACGACGGCTGCACTGATGATCCGTAGTGATTGACCACGCCAGAAGGTATACGCACTCGGCCACGGGTCATACGCTCGTGTCATCCGCTCAATGACAATCGCCGGTAACGACCAGTCGATACAACCATCCTCTTTCTTCAGCATTTTGGTCACAGTCGCTCGGCTGTGATCTTGCGGACGCGGTTCAATTTCTCCCCTTGCATAACGTGGCAGGGTCTCTACCAGTAGTTGGGCGCCAATACGGAATAACTCATCGGTTAGTGGGCCGGTACGCGCCGTTGGTGGGAGATCGACCACTGCCTGGGCTAGAATTGGTCCGCTATCCATCCCCGGATCGAGGAGCATAATGGTCACACCGGTAACCGTTTCACCTGCCAGAATTGCACCGGCAACCGGCGTTGGTCCACGGTAGAGCGGTAACAATGAAGGATGGATATTGAGATACCCCAGTGGCGGAATTTGTAACACGGCTCGCCGCAGAATCTCACCATAAGCGGCGACAACGCCAACTTCCGGTTGGAGAGCACTCAGGGCGTCAATGACCACTGGGTCGCGTAGTGTTTCAGGTTGCAGAACGGGCAGATTATGAGCCTGAGCTGCGACTTTTACCGGCGGTGGTGTAAGCCGTCGCTCGCGACCGGCTGGTCGATCAGGTTGGGTGACCACACCAACGATCTCATGGCCGGCTGCGATCAAGGCCTCTAACGCATGCACGGCAAACGATGGACTTCCTAGGAACAAGACACGCATTTCCACACCTCTCTCCTCGCTTACCGTGCGACACGGCAGGCAGCGGAATATAGTATAATAGAGTTTGTCATTATCATCGACAAAAAGATTCTGCTATGCGAGCGGTTTTTTTCAACGGCAACCTCCAATATAGCACCGATTATCCTGAACCTCAACGGCAGCCAGGGGAGGCTCTTATCCGTCCTCATCTAGTTGGAATATGTAATACCGATCTTGAAATCACTCGCGGATACATGAATTTTCATGGCGTTCTCGGTCATGAATTCGTTGGTACCGTTGTTGAGAGTGATAACCCTTACTGGCAAGGACGACGGGTTGTTGGCGAAATTAATGCGGCCTGTCGGCGCTGCCCAACATGTCTGCGCGGTGATGTCAGCCATTGTCCGCATCGTACCACGCTCGGTATCCATCGGCGTGATGGCGCAATGGCTGATTTGTTCACGTTACCCGAATCCTGTCTGCACGAAGTTCCGGCAACTGTCAGTGATGAAGCGGCAGTATTTACCGAACCGCTGGCCGCAGCACTGGAAATTGTCGAGCAGAGTCATATCCGTCCAACCGAACGGGTAGCCGTTATCGGTGATGGGAAGCTCGGCGCTATGATTGTTCAGGTCTTACGCCTTACCGGCTGTGAACTGACACTCGTTGGTCGCCATCCAGAAAGGTGGGAACTGTATCGTCAGCAAGGGGTGCAATGTATCAGCAGTATTGAACTCAAGCAAGATCAGTTTGATGTAGTGATCGATTGCACCGGTCATCCGTCCGGTTTGGCGACTGCTCGTCAGTTGGTGCGTCCACGGGGGCGATTGATTCTGAAAAGTACATTTGCCGCTGAAACGCAGCTTAATCTGAGTATGGTGGTCGTTGATGAAGTGCAACTGATCGGATCTCGTTGTGGCCCCTTCGCTCCAGCATTACGCTTGCTCGAGCGCCAGCTTATTGCTACTACACCGCTCATCAGTGCGCGCTATGCACTTGCCGATAGTTTACAAGCTTTTTCGGCTGCACCCGGTCAACTTAAGGTTTTGCTCTGTGTCTGAAGAAAGTCACCTCCCAACAGTACTGATTGCCGACGACGATCCAAATGTTCGTTTTTTGCTCAGTGATACGTTGACGAGAGCCGGTTTTGCAGTGCTAACTGCCGATAACGGCCACTCGTTGATTCAAATGGCGCAAGATCAGTTGCCGGATATTATTCTGGTCGATCTGATGTTGCCTGGCATTGATGGCTATGAAGCAATTCGGCAACTACGTAATGATACGCGCACGGCCCATCTGCCGATTATGATTGTTACAGCACGGACCAATCCTGCCGATGTAGTGATCGGTTTTGATACGGGCGCCGATGATTATGTGACGAAACCATACAACGATGCCGAGTTGATTGCACGCATTCGGTCATTGCTGCGGCGCACGACGAAACGTTCAGTACGCAATCCGCTAACCGGTCTCCCCGGCAATGTGCTTATCGCGGAAGAGATTCGCTATCGCCTCCAGAAAGGTGATGCGTTTACCTTGCTCTACCTTGATGTCAACGAGTTTAAAGCCTTTAACGATGCGTATGGCTTCGCCCGTGGGGATCAGGTTATCCGTCTCATCGCTCAGCTCTGCGAACGGGCACAACAACTGTTTGCCCCTCAATCTATCTTTGTCGGTCATGTGGGCGGCGATGATTTCGTGATCCTCTGTCCAACGGCTCTTGCTGCTAATCTATCGCTATGGCTAGTTACGCAATACGAGCAGGAAGTGTTACCGCTGTACGATGAAGCAGATCGTCAACGTGGTTATCTGATCGGCTATGATCGGGCCGGTAATTTGCATCAGATTCCGATTGGCGCTATGGCAATCGGTGGCGTTTCAAGCCGCCCTGACGTGACGGTTGATGAATTATCGCGCGAAGCGGCAGCGATGAAGCACGAGGCAAAAGCCTTTGCTACTAGCGCGGTGATTATCGATCACGTGCGATTGCGCTAATTGCAATATCTTGCCGCAGAACGAAGATTGGTTGAGGCACGGCAGCGCTGCACCCACACTACCGCATTGCCCCTTCTTCATTGCTTATCAATCCTCACATCAAGAGTTAACGGATCTCAACCAGATTGTGCGCATTCTGATGCGGGAACAGACAATCTGTATCGAAATATCCATTGTTAGGACTACGAAGCACATGGTATAATGCGGGCGGTGTTATTATCGTGAAAGAATCCACAAAATATCAGGTGACTTTATGATGGCCTGGTTTATCTTTTGGGTTACAGCTTTTGTAGCAATCGGCGGGCAGATTCCATTGATTATTGCCGCGTGGCGTCTGTATCGTCAACCGCATCTTGCACCGGCTAACGTACCACGCAGTGATGGCCGGGCTGATCTGGGTTGGACGATCCTGACTGCGCTGGCCACGCTGGCGCTGTTCGTTGCTGCGTATCTGGCATTGCCATAGCCGCTGAGTTGAGCAGAGAGGGTTGTTATGGCGGCGCGTACTGTTGTTCGAGTATTATTGATTGGATGGCTTTTAACACTGGCAACGATCATTTCCGGTGGATTAGTGAGTGTTTCGGGCAGTTCAACGACGTGTCTATCGTGGCCGCTGTGTCTGGAAGAACTGCGTAACGGTCAGAATCCGTTGATCTGGATTTCATTAACTCACCGGGCACTGGTTGCCCTGGCGCTGTTGGCTGTGGTTGCTGGAATGGTTGCTGTCTGGCGTCGGCCAGAAACTACCGGTTTGCCGCGGATATTTGCCTTTGCGGCTGGGTTCCTGTTTATCTTACAGGCGCTAGCCGGCGCCTTATTGGTCTGGGGTATACCGGCAATGGTTGCCGATGTCTGGCACTTGAGCGGAGCACTGTTGGCCTTTGGTGCGCAGACGTTGACACTCTTGTTGATTACTCTTCCAGCTCAATCGCCATCAGAGCGCGTTACCGGGCGTGTCGCTCAGACCCAACGTCGTCTCCGTCGTATGGCGTGGTGGCTAGCGGCGTCTGCCGGGGTAGCTGCACTGGCTATCGGTGCACGTAGTGCCGCACCAACGCTTGAAATGGCAACTGCACTACCGGCAAATAGTGTTGGCGCCATGAGTTTTGTAGCTTTGCTGTCAGTCTGGATGGCGTTCGAGTTGCGCCGTCGTCTACAACCGGTTGCGCAGCCGGTGGCATTGGCGATAGCGGTGCCACGCTATAGCCTCCTCTTGCCGGGATTGGCACTGCTGGCGCTGGTGGGATTATTTATCACGCCAACTGGTCATCTGCTAAGCTTGATCGCAGGAACTATCCTTTGGGCCGGTACATTGGCGATAGCTGTTGCTCTGCAACGGATACCGTTTCACGTTGTATCAACCCAGGGGGTTGCCCGTCCAGCTCCTGCCTGGCGGTCAGTCATCGCCGATTACATTAGCCTGACGAAGCCGAAGGTAATCTCTCTGCTGCTGGTTACCACGCTGACGACGATGTTTATCACCGAAGCCGGAATACCTTCGTGGTGGCTGGTGTTGTGGACAATGATCGGTGGTTATCTGGCCGCCGGTGGCGCCGGCGCTATAAACTGCGCGTTTGACAGTGACATTGACGTCAATATGGGCCGTACCAGCCGTCGCCCGGTGCCGAGTGGTCGTATTTCACCCCGAGCAGCATTTATCTTTGGGGCGGTTCTGAGCATATTGTCGATTATTGTGCTCTGGGTCTTCACGACGCCATTGGCCGCCTTCTTCGCTTTCCTGGGTATTGTCTACTACGCCTACTTCTATACCGGCTGGCTCAAGCGAACCACCTGGCAGAACATTATCATCGGTGGTGGCGCCGGTGCGATCCCGCCGCTCGTTGGTTGGACAGCGGTGACCGGCTCGGTGAGCCTGATGGCAGTAGTGTTGTTTGCGATTATTTTCTACTGGACACCGCCACACTTTTGGGCGTTAGCCCTCGTGAAGCAGAAGGATTATGCCCGCGCTGGGGTACCGATGTTGCCGGTTGTAGCCGGTGAAGCAGAAACACGCTGGCAGATTCTGGTCTATTCGGCGATTATGATGGCGG
>JAGHYT010000064.1:0-24502 GCA_017743535.1 Chloroflexus sp. | reverse complement strand
TCGACGCTGGGCTGAGCAGCAGTGCCATTGGGCCGACCGGATTATTACCCCGTTGCATACTACTGTACCGGCCAGCATTCCACGAAGCAAGATTATCGAACTACCGTGGGGGGCCAATGTCGAGGCCTTTACTCCTCGTACAAATCCACCACCCGGCCCACCGAACATTGTCTTTATTGGTTCATTTCGACCGTGGCATGGTGTAACCGACTTTGTGCGAGCAGCACGCATTTTGCTTGAACGGGGTCACCCTTACCACTTTACCCTGATCGGCGATGGCCCTGAACGAGCGGTAGCCGAAACGCTGGCGGCGCCGTATCGCCAGCACTTTACCTTTACGGGTGCAGTGCCCTACGAAGACATCCCGGTATTGCTGGGACAGGCTCATCTTGGCGTTGCTCCTTTCAACACTGCCCCTCATCCAGCCTTGCGAGCTGCTGGCTTCTTCTGGTCACCGTTGAAAATCTATGAGTATATGGCTGCCGGTTTACCAGTTGTAACAGCAGCCATTCCACCACTTACGACCGTCATTCGCGAAGGACAGGAAGGAGCCGTCTTCCCTGAAGGCAATGTCGCTGCGCTGGCAGCAGCCATTGAACGAGTCCTGTGTGATCCAGCAGCCGCTTTCGCGATGGGGCAGCGCGCCCGCGAACGAGTAGTGGCCGAATTTTCATGGCAACGGCATTGCCGCGAACTAGAGCGCATCGCCAGCGAATTGATAGCCAGCGATCAGGAACGGTGTTAGGTTGTTGATGGTCGTTTCTTACGGTAGATTCGAGTTCTCAACCCGTCTGCAGCGCGTGAAGAGGATCCTTCCGTCAGTCGTGCCACGCCCTATCGCCTCGCCGATCATGACCCATCGGTAGGTACGAGTTTGGAAACCACCCTCAATGGCGTAGTTGTGCTACAACTATCCTCACTCCTCTCCCAACCGCCAGGAACTGATATTCCACGTAAATGGTGCAGTCGGATCTAGTTGCCATCCTGTAAGACCAGGACGCGCAATCAGCACATCAATGCGCTGGAAGAGGGGTAATACCGGCAATTCCTGCGTAAAGAGTTGTTGCTGACGGATATAGGCAGTAACTTGCTCGGACGGATCAAGCGAGGTGGTCGCTGTATTAATTGCCTCATTGGCCTCGAAAAAACACCAACCGGCAAAATTATTCCCCGTCCAATTGTTTGCTTCGTCCGGTACACCAGCACAACTCCACAATTCCCAGCCTCGTGGATGAAATCCGGCAATCCATCCAAAAAGGGCTAACTGGAAGGTTCGCTGATAGAGTGGCCCATCAACGCTGTACAATTCGGTCGGCGGTAACGGAGCTACTTCGATCTGCAAACCAACCTGAGCCAGATCGGCGACGATTCGTTCGGCAACAGCTTCACGTAACGGCGAATTAGCTGTTGTCACTAACGACAAGAGAAGGGGCAGACCTTCATACTCGCGCCAGCCATCACCATCGGTATCGAGCAGGTTAGCTTCATCGAGTAAACGACGGGCTTCATCGGGGTTATACGGATAGCGAGTGATCTGATCAAGTGGAGGTTCGCCGAGCTGACCAGGCAGGATCCAACTCTCTAATACGTTACTCCGTCCGCCGAGCAATTCGTTCACAATACCGGCGCGGTTGATGGCATATGCAATGGCCCGTCGCACTCGAATATCTTGCAATAACGGAACATCCAGATTAAAGTCAAGATGTTCCCAGATTGCATTGGGAGAGGTACTGATCTCTAATTCTTGCTGATCTGCCACTCTCAAGAGTTCACTCAGCAGTGCTGGTGTTGGCTGCTCGATAAATGCCAGATCAAGCCCTCCGCCATTCACCAGTTTGAGTAACTGCACCGGATCACTGCGGAAAGCAATGATAATTGTATCAAACGGCGCCGACTCGCCCCAATAGAATGGATTACGCACCAGTTCGAGAGTCCCACCTTCAAAACTACTTACCATGTATGGCCCATAGCCTAATGGCCGATGTATAAACTCACTTTGCATCATCTGTCGTGGATCAAGAGTAGCCAGCCGATGACGCGGCAACGGTACCCAGTAACTAGTGATGTACGCTGGATCGGTAACATCAGGGCGTAAGACGGCGCGGGTTGTATGTTCATCAACCTGCTCGTAGCGCTCGATCATTGCCAAACGGCTGTTCGCCGCTTGACCGAGATCAATGCGTTGCGCCAGTTCGTAAGCAAATACCGAGTCGGCTGCCGTTACCGGTGTTCCATCCGACCATCGCAGACTGGGATTCCAACGAAACGTCACACTTACCTGCGTCACTTCATCAGTTGTCGTAGTCGGTGTTTCCGTAATCCGACCCAGCTCATCGCGAAAGACGGTAACCGTCGTTGTCACAACATCACCATTGACAAAGTCAGGTAGACGCATCAACACACCGGTCGTTTGGAGCTTGAAATTAACCGCCAACATGGGTGAAGGAAAGAGCAACTCGGTTAAAGCCGCAGTTAATCGCTCATCGGTTGGATTGCTGTGATACGGCAACAAATCAGGCGGTTCAGCCACTAATCCAATGCGCAACACCCGTTTTTCAACCACTGTTGGCGTCGGCTCGGCTGTTGATGTAGGCACAGGTGGACTGGCTGTTGGCACATCAGTAACAAGCTCACAGCCAATTAGGAGGAGCAGCGCAAGCAAGGCGATTAGGAATGTGATCAAACGCTTCATGGCGTTACTTTAAGGTATGGGTTGATGATCTCAACGGAATAAACGGTAAGCTACTGAGGAATTATACCGTAGATCGTGTTCAATATGTACATTCTACTGTAAACACTCACCCTGGAGAACACCGAACGAGATGATTCTAAGTAACTCTCCGTGATGAAATAACCTTTTTGCAGTAAATTTATGTTGTGCTTCATCAGGCAGAATCTGTTAACTTCCTGCCAGATCACGAGCCGCTGGAATACCCGCTGCCATCGTCGCCGCCTGGACTGCACGTACAATAGCCGTTGCCAACACATCAGCGGCCACAGCGCCCAGCGTGACTAACGGCGGCGCCTCGCGAACCCCAGTAGCTAATGCAAAGACAGTGTCACCATCAAATGGCGAATGGGCTGGGTGAATGGCACGAGCCAGACCGTCCTGGGCCATTATTGCCAGTCTGGTAGCAGCCGCTTTATCGAGTCGTGCATCAGTTGCTACCACTGCAATAGTTGTATTCTGCCCAACCGGATCGGCAAACGACTGTCGGCTCAAGCCACCCCGAAGGAGTGTACCGGTACCGATCAATGTCCGATCAGGAGCACGCGCACCTGCTACAATGCGACCTTGGGCATCAACCACGTCACCAAACGCATTCACAACCACCAGTGCCCCTACGGTTACCCCGTTCGCCAGGGTTTCACTCCAGGTCCCAACACCACCGCGCATAGCGGTTGCCATGCCGCCAACCTTCCCGACGGTCGCCCCAATACCAGCGCCAACGCTTCCTTCAGCAACCGCAGTTTCTGCGGCAACACAGGCGGCATAACCCATAGTGGCATCAGGCCAGATATCTGCCCGACCAATGCCCAAATCGAAGATCACGGCTGCCGGTACGATTGGCACCTTCGTTAACCCAACATCAAAACCGTAACCACGTTCATAAAGCCACGACACGACCCCAGTTGCAGCGGCCAGTCCAAATGCACTACCACCGGTCAAAACCACTGCATGCACCTGTTCCACCAGATTTACCGGATCAAGCAGATCAGTCTCTCGTGTACCGGGCGCACCACCGCGCACATCAACACCAGCCACCGCACCTTCTGGCGTCAAAACCACGGTCACCCCGGTCAGCGCCTCTTCGTGAGTCGCATGACCGACCAGCACACCCTGAACCTGAGTAATTGATGGCATATTTGTCATTGACGTACCTCGACTGGCGGTGCAACCGGATAACCATCGGCACGTACCGTTGGGGCATTGCCAGCTTGCCGATGACCACAATACGGACAGATACGCCAGGTCAGATCAATCACCCTACGACACGCTTCACAGTGTCGGCGCAACTGCGTATGACAATGTGGACAGAGAATAAAATCGGGTTCGATAGGGCGCTGGCATTCAGGACATACAAACTGTTCTTCCAGATCGCGTCGCAGAAACTCTTCTTCCAAGGTACGCTCATACTTCTCGGCCAGCGTCTGCGGTGGGCGCAAAATCAGGTGCAGAGGTATCCCAAGAAACGGCAGTAACGACACAATTCCCACTGCCAGTACCTGGACCGACACATCTTCGGTGCGCCGACGAATATCACGATACGCCCACAAGACTGATGCCGCCCACAACAATACTGCATAGGCGCCAAGAAAGATTGCAGCGAGGCGAACCAGCGGTAAGATATTGTTTAGAAATTCTTGTATTGCTTCCATATCGTTACAATTTGCGCGTTTCGGCGCGAAGCACAAAGACGGTTGCCCCGCCCACTTGCACTTCGAGCGGAGCTGGTGGATAAAACTCACCTGACTCAGCAATTGGCGGCATCGGTGAAACATAGCGCGTGCGCGTCGAGCAATGCTCACGAATGATATGGATCACCGGATTCACCTGCTGGTCTTCCACACTAAGTAGCAGGGTGACGTTTCCTTCTCGCAAGAACCCACCCTGACTACTCAGGCGGGTTACCCGATAGCCGTGTTCGGTGAGTGCCTCCACCAGATTGGTTGCGTCTTGAGATTGGACAACAGCAAGGATAAGGCGCATATTCGTTACCTTAACGGATCAGACGTTGTATCACTGAGCGGCAATCGGCGCATGCTGCGCTAACCGCGACATCACTATTTTCCAGATCTGTTCGGCCAGCTCTTCTACTGATTGTTCGGCTTCCAATACACACCAGCGTTCCGGTTCTTGTCTCACCAATTCGTTGAAGCCCTCGGCAACCCGTCGGTGGTATGCCAGATCACGGGCATCGAGACGATTCCACTCTGGTGGATGCCCACTGCCACCCTCGACCCGCTCACGACCGACCCGTTTCCGTTGCAACCCAATCTCGACATCAATACGCAAATAGATGGTAAGATCGGGTTTAAGACCGCTGGTGGCGATGTTAGTAATTGTACGTAACTCGTCTATATCGCGGCCTAGACCGTACCCCTGATACGCAAACGTCGAGTCGGCATAGCGGTCGCACACTACGATCCCTCCCGTAGCCAGGTATGGACGGATCAGTTCGTTGACCAATTGTGCCCGTGCAGCAGAAAAGAGCAAAATTTCAGTTGTTGGCGCCATTTCCGTATGGCGCAAATCTATCAAGATACGACGAATCAACTCGCCAATCCGGGTACCTCCCGGCTCGCGAGTAAGTATCACAGGGTAGCCGGTAACTTGCAAGCGCTCATACAACCGGCGCGCTTGCGTACTTTTCCCGGCTCCTTCTGGACCCTCAAATGTGATAAAGAACCCTCGCTTCATGGAGTTACTGCCAACCAGTACGATATATCCCACTGCATAAGGATAGCCGATCTTTGCCAATCTGTCGATTATCGAAAGATCTTCACCCGACGATTGGGGTCTTCTCCTCGACTTTCCGAGCGCAGATTATAACGATCGGCCATCTGATGCTGTAAGCGGCGAATATAACTGCTACGCGGGGTCAATTCTACCGCATGACGTTCACCATTGATCACCTGGGTAATAGCCTGTTCTGTTTCTAACAATGCCTCTTCAACGACCGAATCACTCGTAAACACTGGTATTTCGTCATCCATTAGCTCACGCAATTGAAATACTTGCGCAAGCTGTCGCTCCATCTGCGTAATCGTGTTATTCCGCAACACGTAGACCGGTACACCCTGCTCTTCAGCCTGACGCAACTGTTGCGAGCTTTGACGATAGTAGTTCTTCAACGTCATGACCAGCGTGGCTTCCTTCAAATCACGCACGATCACTGCCGGCACGCGCAACCGATCAATAGCACTCTGTAGACGATTGCGACTGACGCCAAAGGGAAAGATGCGCTGGGGAGGGAGAACTGCTGCTGAACCGCTACTTCCATTGCGATCGCGCAAACGAGGACCACTCCCGCCTATCTGACCCTGTTCACGGCCTCCGCGATTCCGTCGCATACCGAAGGCTGGCGCGTCGATTGGAGAGCGATGGACCGGCTCACGGTGTACGACCCCATTGGCATCACGAAAACGCTGTTCACAGGGTGGGTCTTCACCGCGCAAAATCGCATCAACTGCTGCGGCAACATCAGGATAGACGATCACCCGATCCCACGATTGAATCTCGACCAGAATGTTGAAGGTCGGTGGCGCCTTGCGCTCCAGGACGGTCTTCTGCGTACCGCGTCGCCGTGCCTCTTCATCACCCAGAGTAACCGCCTGAATACCACCCACCAGATCAGAAAGCGTCGGGTTAACCATCAGGTTATCGAGCGTATTCCCGTGGGCAGTACCAACCAGTTGCACTCCGCGCTCAGCAATTGTGCGTGCAGCCGCTGCCTCTAGCTCAGTACCAATCTCATCGATCACGATGACTTCAGGCATGTGATTCTCGACCGCCTCGATCATCACATTATGTTGTTCGGCTGGACGTGGTACCTGCATCCGACGTGCGCGCCCGATCCCTGGATGGGGAATATCACCATCACCGGCAATCTCGTTCGAGGTATCAACAATCACTACCCGCTTGCGCAATTCATCACCCAACACACGAGCCGTCTCGCGCAGGAGTGTTGTTTTGCCTGTACCCGGCTTTCCGAGCAGGAGAATACTCTGGCCGGTCTCAACCAGATCGCGGATAATGTCAACGGTACCATAGACTGCCCGGCCAACACGACAGGTCAGACCGATAACCACTCCCCGACGGTTGCGAATACCAGAGATTCGGTGCAGGGTACGCGGAATACCAGCCCGGTTATCTTCCCCAAACTCACCGATTCGCTCTATGACATACTGAATATCCTCGGCTGTTACCTCACGATCACTGAGGAACAGTTCGTGACCTCGATAACGCGCCTCCGGCAGCCGACCGAGATCCATGACAATCTCCAGGAGATTATCCTGATCATTCGCCTGACGGATCGCCTCGCTAATTGCCGGTGGTAACGTTGCTAATAATAGTTGAATATCGTTGCTTGCATCCGTAACAGCCATAGCTGCTTACCACTCCTCACGCACGGTTGGTGGTAGTACATACCGACGTACTGACACCCGTGGCTCTAACCCCACTTCTAAAGATGGTGTCAACACCATCCGCCGAATCGGGACAACCGTATGTTTGACCAGCAAGGTCTGCTCACCAACCGGTTGGAAACCCAGACGTATCGCTGGTTCAAACAATTCTTGTTGATACTCGCGCAACAAGAGATACACCGGACGACTATCACTGAGCTGGGCCAGTCCAAAGCGCAGAACATCAACCGCCTGTTCACGCACATCTGGTCGGATCAAGATCGAGAAGACATGCCCACTTGGTCCACTAAGTAGACGTAAATTGGCAACCAGATTATCATCAGGCCCCAGCACCCACGATTGTCGACGCAGGAATGAATAGGGCTGATAAAGCGTCCAGTGACGCGCATTGCGTACTTCAGCCTGTTGGACCAGATGCGGGGTTGACATCCCATAGAGCTTATGGATCGCCCAGTGATCGCGGTGTGCCTGTAACCGCATGGGGGCTAAGCGCGTTCCCTGATCCCAATCCGGCCCAGAGAGGTGAAACAGATGGCGATGGGTATACACCTGAAAGCCAACCTGACGGAAAATCTCACGCAGCTCGTTATGTTGACTGGGTAAGGCTGCGTAGAGACGTTGCACCGAATGATGTGCCGCATCAGCACACAGTCGGTGCAACAGATGAAACCAGAGTTCGTAATCACTGGGAGTATGCTCGCTGCGGGTACCGTTGGTCGCCAGATAAATTACATCTTGCTCTGGTCGCCCGCGACGGCCCATTGCCTGCACTAACGCAAATCCACCACGTTCGGCCAACACTAGGGTTGTCCGTTCGCGGTGGTTTCCGGCCAGCATACTCTGCACAGCAAACCAAAGTGGCCGATGGCTATACGCCAGCAGTCGTTCGGTGTAGAGCACCTGTTGATAGCGAGGTTTGCGCCGCAACGACCAGAGATCGCTCGGCGTGATCGTTCGAATCATAGTTCCAGAAAGAGCCGATGAACCCGATCATCATCGGTCAGCTCAGGATGGAACGTTGTCGCCAGTAAGCGACCCTGACGTGCAGCCACAACGCTGCCGTCTTCCAGCCAGCCAACAGCTTCACATCCTGCACCCAACGCCGTGATACGTGGTGCCCGAATGAAGACACCGCGCAGCGGCATCTCACCAATGATCGGCATCACGACTGGCGCTTCGAAGCTATCGAGTTGGCTGCCATAAGCATTTCGCTGAATTGTCAGATTCATCAAGCTCAATGTAGGTTGACCGCCCTGTTTTTGATCGGTCACAGTACTGGCAAGCAATATCGCGCCAGCACACGTTCCCCAAATCGCCAGATCGCGTCCTGCGCGAGTACGGATCGGCTCCAACATCTGATAAATTGTCAGCAATCGACCGATGGTGGTACTTTCCCCACCAGGAATGATCAGTCGTTCGACCTGCGCAAGCTGATGCGGTAAGCGCACCTCCACAGGTTCAACACCGAGCCGGCGTAGAACGGTACAATGCTCGCGAAAATCGCCCTGAAGTGCCAGTACACCAACTGTCATAGGTCACTCAACGTGGACGGGATATTGTCCTGTCCACACTCTCTTACCAACCACGGCGTGCCATCAATTGTTCGGTCGGAATCTGATCAATATTAATTCCTACCATTGCTTCACCAAGACCCTTGCTTACCTCGGCAATGATTTCCGGATCATTATAATGGGTAGTCGCTTCAACGATAGCACGGGCACGCTTCACCGGATCACCACTCTTGAAGATACCCGATCCTACAAAGATGCCATCAACCCCCAGTTGCATCAACAAGGCTGCATCAGCCGGCGTCGCAATGCCACCAGCAGCGAAATTCACGACCGGCAGTTTACCTTCAGCCGCTACCTGCTTTACCAGCTCATACGGCGCCTGAATCTTCTTAGCGTAGGTAAACAGCTCGTCCTCGTTCATCGACTGCAAACGCCGAATCTCGCTGTACACGGCGCGTGCATGACGTACAGCCTCAACCACATTGCCGGTACCTGCTTCACCTTTGGTGCGCAGCATGGCAGCCCCTTCGGCAATTCGCCGCAGTGCCTCACCGAGATCACGACAACCGCACACAAAAGGGACACGGAATTTGTGTTTATTAATATGATGCTCTTCGTCGGCAGGTGTCAGGACTTCGCTTTCATCGATATAGTCAACACCAATTGCTTCCAGAACCTGAGCCTCAACGAAGTGACCAATGCGTGCTTTCGCCATGACAGGAATAGTGACGGCCTCCTTGATCGCCAGAATCAGTTCTGGATCGCTCATCCGGGCCACACCACCCTGAGCGCGAATATCGGCTGGCACGCGCTCAAGCGCCATCACCGCTACTGCACCAGCTTCCTCGGCAATCCGCGCTTGCTCAGGGGTGACAACATCCATAATGACACCGCCTTTGAGCATCTGCGCCAACCCAACCTTTGTCGTCCACGTTGCTTTTTCCATACAGCCTCGCTCTATGCAAACCGGTGACGTTGATTTATCTCGTCATTTTATTGTACCACGCTGTTTCATGGTGGGCAATGCACCGAAAGACTGAGCCAAGGCTTTTCGAAGTTCTTTCCCTACCCTTCAGTAGTGATGATAAAGGAGATAATCGGCAAGATGGCTTCCAAACCGGTTCGCTAGGGTGTGCGGTGATGATCCCTACGACAGTGAACGGGCACGGTGTCGCCACGCCTCTACACGGCATGTGCTGCCTTCTCCTAGCTCACCGCAGGATGCCAGGATGCGATGCGAGTCGGCAGCCCGCACTCTCAGCCAGGGGGGCGAGCGACGGTGAAGATCGGGGCGCGTCATGAGCACTTGTACGACTCATCCGTCGTGAAGTGAGGATGGGTTACTCGGATTAGGCTTTTATTACGCTTGAGATAGTTGGACACAAAACAGTAGCAATACAAATACGAGACAGGTTTGAAAACTGTTCGCTTTTTCATACGTTCTGCGGTGCAACACCTCTGTAACAAATCTAGTTGAGCAGATAATATTGATGGAGGCAGCGTATTGCTCGCTACCTCCATCGGATGATAACCTTCTAGCGACTTGGAGCGGTCTGACCAACCGATGACGGCAGTGCATCACCGAAGAGGGTCAGGTACATGAGACGATACACGTCGGTGTTATCAAATCGTCCGCGAAATGTACGGCGCAGTTCTACCGCATTTAAACCCTGAGCGCGAGAGACAATTCCACCTGATACATCGGGAGTACCTACCCAGCTTACTGCAAATGCCATTGGTCTACCATACGCATCAGGCTCGCTTAGGAATGGTGGTGAGTTGCGACCGTAGCGTCCATCAAGTGGCGAGCGAACATTTTGCGTACTGACGCCGGTCGGGTTGTTATTGTAGTCTGTCACATTTCTGGTTGGATCCCACGTACCAATCTGCAAACCACCCGCGTCGCTATCCGCTGCGGTTAGTATCAGGGTGTTGCGATGGCGCTGCTGGAATCGCTGCGCAACCGCAATCACATCATTTGCATGCTTCAGACCGGTGAGCGTGCCGATAGCGTTGTTAGCGTTGCCGAAGTTATCCACGCTCTCTGTTTCAACGACCATCATAAACGGCTTCCCTACCTGTCGCGAGCAGCGTTGAAGGATCGTCAACGCAAGCTCGGTCATCTCAGCCGCGGTTGGCGGGTTATAACCGAGTGTACCAGGGCGGCTACCGAAGAGGATCAGATTGGTGCGCTTGTCGTTGACATCAATAGAGGGATCAACCAGACCTGCACTGATCAGACGTTCCTCTGGTACGTCGTTGAAAATATCATCAGCGGCAAATAGACCAAGCACATACGGTGCATACCGCCGATCACTGTTCACCCGATCTCGTAACGCCTCGAACTCAGCACGAGTGCGCACGATGACATATCCCTTCGCCTCAAACTCTCTGAGCAAGTTACGGCCATCAGTACGGCTAGGACCGGCGCCAGTGATCGGATCAACGTGCACGTGACAATCGAGCGTTATGGAGTCCGGCGTACATTGCGGCGTCCCAACCGGCAGGAAGAAGCTCTCGCCGCCAGCAAGGATGATGTGTGGCGGTTGCTCACCCTCAAAGCCTGGCCGACCATCGATGATCTGGCGGACAATCTCGTTATCAAGATTGCGATTACCGACTTCAGAAACAAAAGCGGCTGTGCCAGGCTCGGCAATATCGCCGTCGTTCACCAGAGCCACCGGATGACCGTTGTTGATCGCTTCACGCACAATGCTACCAGGATAACCGGAGAGGGCCAGAATACTCCGAGCGGCATCGCCATCACCATCCTTACCAAATGAACCCAAACCTTCAACTTTGTAGCCAAAGGCATGGGTGGTAGCACCGCCATTCGACGTTCCCGTTAGAATGTCCGCCATGTGCCCCCGGTAGACCGCCATCTCTGGAAGGGTATCCCAAGGGCTCAGCGCATCAGGACCATACCAGTAAATGCGTGCAGCACTCCAGTGATTCAACCCGGCACCGTCAGGATGAATGAAGATGACATTGCCGGTACGTGATGAACCCCGCAATTCCGGTATGCCTGTACCTGCTGCTGCCGCCGAGACCGTTGCAATCAGCAAGATAACCACACCCACCAGACCAAGTGTACGCTTTCCTCCTAACATGACTCCTCCTCACTTAATGGTTTTCGGTTCTAAAGGCAGGGACAAGCGTACATATTGAAGCAGCCAGTAATTGTAGACCGGGCTTCATCAGGATCAAGACTGGGAAATGGTGAGCAGAATGTAGCGCAGGTTGGATTAGGATGCGTTGAGAGGCTGGCAACGATGTGAGTGTTATCTACACTCCCAGCTTACCCATGAACAGCTCGAGCTCTACAATCACTCGGCGTGCTCACGTGTACACTTGCTACTCAGTAGCATGAGAAATATAGTCAGTGTAGCTTAAAAATAATGAGATGAAATGTAAAAAAGAATTTATTAGTTTATTAACTCCGGTTAATCATAAAAATTTTGTCATCATTTACGTTTTCTCTTTTATACCAACACCAAGAGTGTGGAAGGGGATGGGGAGAGACAGCAAACATACGTCGGAAAGGTTCTTTCAAACGTACTCTTAGATGGTGTTTGAATGTTCCCTGCCTGGTAGTGCTTAGGAGTGAGCAGTGAGGAGTGAGAGGTAGGGGCGGATCCCAACCCGCCCCCGATGGCGTGATCATGGGTCAAACGATGGTTTCCAACCTTATACTGCACAACGCGGGCCGCTAGCCCACGCCCGGAACATATTTCAGGCGCTTGCTACAACATGTGCAGAGGCAATCTTCGACCTGCTATCATTTACTGCCGTCCCACCGCATTTGCAACCGCACGTAATTTTGGCATCAGCGCCATAAAATTCTCGGGATTAAGTGATTGTCCACCGTCCGATTTCGCCCGATCGGGATCAGGATGCACTTCAATAATGACCCCATCGGCACCGGCGGCGATGGATGCCAGTGTCAGTGGCGGCACCAGATACCACTTACCTGTACCGTGGCTGGGATCAACAATGACCGGCAGATGCGAACGTTTCTTGGCAACCGCTACTGCATTGAGGTCAAGCGTATTGCGCGTTGCCGTCTCAAAGGTGCGAATACCCCGCTCACACAGAATAACATTTGGATTGCCTTGGGCAATGATGTATTCAGCCGATAACAACCACTCTTCAATCGTGGCTGATAAGCCACGTTTCAGCAACACCGGCATACCACTGCGCCCCGCCTCTTCCAGCAATTGATAATTTTGCATGTTCCGCGCACCGATCTGCAAGACATCGGCATAACGGGAAACCAGCTCCACATCAGCCGGTGTCATAACCTCGGTCACAATCGGCAAACCGGTCTCAGCCCGGGCCTGCGCCAGCAACTGCAAACCAACTTCACCTAAGCCGCGAAAACTGTACGGCGATGTACGCGGCTTGAAGGCCCCACCACGCAACATATTCGCTCCAGCTTCGCGCACTGCCCGTGCTGTTGCCATAATCTGCTCTTCGCTTTCCACCGAACAGGGGCCAGCAATAATCGCCAGATCACCACCTCCCACCTTCACGTCACCAACCGTTACTACGGTATCAGTCGGCTTTACCTCGCGCGACACCAATTTGTACGGTTGGGTGATCCGTAACGTCTCTTTCACGCCAGCAAAATGCTCGAGTTCTTCACGCAAGGTAGGTGGAATATTCGCTCCCACCACTGCAATCACGGTGCGTTCCTCGCCAACGGTCAAATGACCACGCAAATTGTGCTCGCGGAGCCGCTCCAATACTGCTTCAATCTGGCTTGGGGTCGAGTCGGTTTGCATAACAACAATCATAGAACGATCCTCCTCAGTAGTGCAGGAATCCAAAGACGTAATAGAAGCAACGCATAACGCGACGTGCTGACCAGCATCGTGACGGCGACTCATAACAACTCCTCTGGCGGTAAAGGTGTTGCCACACGGAACGCATTCGTCAAGGCAGCCCGTTCAGGTCGGAGGCCTCGGGCCCCTCGAATATAGACATGCACAATTTCATCGGCTCGTTTGGTGGTATTCCAATGGATCAAGACACGAATGCAACGCGGTAAACTGCCTGGGACAGCCATTTCGTGGCCGCAGAGGAGTGCGGTATCTACCCAGCCAATTGCCCGTGCCGCCACTGCGGGAAATTCAGCGTTGAGATCAGGGGTGGTGGTAAAAATGGCACTGGCGATGTCCTCCGGTTTGATGTCATTTGCTTCGATCAACAGGGTAAGCAATTCGTGGGTGGCAGCCAGAATGGCTTCGCGTGTGTTTTCATCACAGGTTGTCGCTCCTCGTACTCCACGGCACCGGACTTCCATTGACTCTCCTCCCCGGCAACAACAGAAGGGGCGCGAGGTTTGTTCGCCTCGCGCCCCTTCGTGATTGCTCTGTGCTATCGTGTCTCGTTCAGGAAATGCGAAGCGACCAGTCCGGTTTTCGGCTGGTAAAGTAGTAAAAGTAGGTGTAAAAGCGCGAACCGGCCATATGATCGCTTACCTGACTACACTACTCGCTTCGACAACGCAACTATACCATAGCAGCTATGATCCGTCAAGCAACTTACGAACCCAGCAGCTCTTCGGCTTCGATGATGGCCTGCGCAATATCCTTCATCTTCGTTCGTTTATCACGTGCACGTTGACGTAGCCGTTCATAGGCATCGCGTTCACTCAGGCCAAGCCGTTGCATTAAAATACCTTTCGCTCGCTCGATCAGTTTGCGGGCTTCGAGCGCCTCTTGCAGCTCGATGTTTTCATTCCGCAACGCCTGCATCTCGCGATGACGAGCCAGGGCAATCGAAATCGCCGGTGGCAGCTCCTGTTCATTCACCGGCTTTACCAAGTAGGCCAATGCTCCCGCCGTTTCAGCACGGCGAATTGTCTCTTTATCGGCGAAAGCGGTTAGCATAACGACCGGAATCCCCGTTTGATCGCGAATTCGCGCCGTCGCTTCGGTACCGTCCATCTCAGGCATCCGAATATCCATAATCACCAGGTCCGGCTTTAAACGAGCGGCCAGCATTACCGCCTCGGCACCGGTACGTGCAATACCCACCACCTCGTAACCCAGTCCCTTCAATTGCTCCTCTAACGTGAGCGACACCAGATCATTATCCTCGGCAATCAGGATACGAATCGCGGCCACGGCTGCCTCCCGCTGAATGCTACTCGTAAAGCGATGCTTAAGATCATACCACAAGATGCCCCATAGTGTGATACAATTTAGATGAATAACGAGTATTTGCGTATGCAACTGACGCCATTTGTGCGCCAGCTATACACACCGCCGTTACGTGCGGAGTGAGGAGGGCGTGATGCGCTACGACATCACGAATATTGCAATTGAAGACTATCTGCACGATCTCATGCCACCACGCGATGAGGTACTGGCTAACCTGGAGGCACGTGCCAGGCAGCAGGGGTTGTCGCTCGTCGGTCCAGTGCAGGGGCAGTTTCTCTACTTACAGGCGCTGATGATGAATGCCCGTCACGCATTGGAAGTTGGTATTACTACCGGTTACGCCGCTATCTACATTATGAAAGCACTGCGCCAGACCGGCGGCAAGATGACGGCTATCGAACGTAATCCTGAGCGTGTCAAGCTGGCTAGCGAGGTGATCGAGGCGGCCGGCATGCGTGATTTGATCACTATCCACCTAGGAGAATGGCGCGAGCTGTTACCATCACTCAGGCAAGAATTCGACTTGATCTTTCTGGATGTTCTACGCAGTTCGTCAAACGATGAACAGGCGTTGCAAGCTCTTGAGTTGTGTGTGTCGCTCCTGAGTCCCGGTGGTGTCTTGATAGCAGATAATGTGCTTTGTAGCGCACAGGTTCTTGAAGAGGATGCTTCGCCACTCGTGCGAGGGATTCAACGCTTTAACCGGGCAATTATGAGCCATCCCCAACTTGAGTCGGTTATTATTCCACTGCGTGATGGTGTATCGATCAGCCGCAAGAAACGTTAGTGCTCAGGTGCGGGAGATGTAGGAAGCAATCACAATGTGGAAACGTCGAATGTGGGAGTAAACGGTTCTGATTAAGACAGAACTATTATCTCATCGAAGACGATGCCGACCGTTGTATCAGCGCTCATCGGTTTTTCCGTTCCTTCGTGCTATGCAGAAACAGCGGTCGGCATGTTCCTTTTCTTAACGGCCTAACCGCACGGCGCACGTTCAAAACAGGATGACGTTGGCGCAACACCATCATGTCTACTTCTGGAGTGAATGATTATGCCGTCTTCGGAACGGCAACACCGAATCGCTGAATGGTCTGCACTTCGGTCGTTAGCCCAAACACTCAATCAATCGTTTGATCTACGTGTAGTCCTCGATACGGCACTTGGCCATATTCTTGAACTGACCGGTCAGGAAGCCGGTTGGATTTATCTTCGTAAAATCTTTAAAAACGTATCCCCATCATAGCACTTGCACAGAACCGGCTACCTCGTTATAATGAGCAATGGTACGAGACGGGGAGATGACGGAGTGGTTGAACGTGCCCGTCTCGAAAACGGGTAGGGCCTAACAAGCCCTCGTGAGTTCGAATCTCACTCTCCCCGCCAACACGAAAGCGCCCGACCTGTAACCAGGTTGGGCGCAGCAATTTTTGAGGTGATCTATGTCCGCAGTTGAGCAGCGATTGCGTGAGCAATTAGAAGAACAATTGCGCCTGAACGAGTGGTTGTACGAACAGCTTGAACGTCAGCGAGCACTGAACGCCGAATTACGCCGCGCCGTAGCCGACCTGGCCCGCGCCTTTCAGGAGTCGCTGGCCGCAGCCGTCGAAGCTGGTGAAGCGGGTGATATTGACATGGTGCGCCGTTTAACACGTGCTAATCAGCAACACTGGCAACACTACCTACAACAGATCGTCGCTGCGGCAAGTCGTGCGAACCAACCTCCCGGCGCCGATACGAACATGACAATGGAGCGCAAATGAAGAAGAAGGCATCTATACGGATTGTGTTACCGTAACCGACCTTGCTCCATGTCATACTTATCGGCCAGATCGTCTTGAACGGTTTGCGGTGCACGCTTGACACCGGTTAAATAGGCTGCTCGATCAAGCATATGAGCGGCTACCGGCGCTGTCAGAAAGAAGAAGGCGATTAGGGCGATCATCTTTGCTGCCACAACCAGATCACCGTGATGAACGGCCACTGCCAGTAATACTCCTGCAATCCCTAGCGTGCCGGCTTTGCCGGTGGCATGAACCCGCGTGTAGAGATCGGGCAACCTGAGCATGCCGATTGCGGCCAGGAGCATGAATACTACCCCAATCGTTGCCAGCACCAGAGTGACAATCTCGCTCAGACTCATTATTGACGTCCCTCCTCGATGTAGCGCGAAATAGCGACAGTGCCCAAAAAGCCCAGGACGGCAACAACCAGGATTGCATCGATCAAACTCAGTTGGTTAGTAATCACCACATAGAGGGCAACCAATGCTACAACGTGGAGCATCAGCGCATCGAACGCCATTGCTCGATCAGGAATACTCGGCCCCATCAACAAACGAGCCGTGCAGAGCGTCATCGAAATGGCAACCACACCCATCAACGTGGCGATCAGAATACTAAACAATGTCATCAGACCTACCTCTACGGTAACAATTCCATGACCCGCCGCTCGAACTGTTGCTTAATATCATTACGGATGGCTTCGGTGTCGTATACATCAATGCAGTGAATGTAAATGGTTCGACGATCTGTAGCAACATCGAGCGAGACGGTTCCCGGCGTTAAGGTGATCAGATTCGCCAGTACAGTAATTCCGGCATCACTTTTCACATCGAGTGGAATGGCGATAATGCCCGGACGAATGTCGGCAACCCGCCGAAAGAGCACGATCCGGGCCATATCGATATTAGCCTTGAGAATACTCCACAATGCAAAGCCGATAAATGCGACCCACTTTAGAGCCAGGCGAATGAAGGTGCGATCACGCTGCTGAGGGTGTAAATCCGTATTTACAAATGGTATGCTGAGAAAGTTTCTAGCCATTGCCACAATGGCTGAACTCACAAGTAGCCCAACAATCAAGTCGGCTAATGTAAAGCTACTTTGCAACGCCATCCAGGTCATGGTCAAAACGAGAATCAGGAGAATCAGCGCAATCATACCAACCTCTATTTCACTGCTGCGCGATAAACCGCCTCACAGCCATCAGCACCACAGACAGCGGTAATGTAGGCAGCACGATCAAAAAGCTGCTGACCGGCAATCGTATTGTATTCTACCAGTGGCCCGGCTACCAATCCCAAAGCGACACTAAGGATCACCAACGCTGCCCCCGGTGCCAGTAAACCAAAACGGACCCGCGGTAAGCGGTTCACATCCTCATACGATTTCTTCCAGAACACTTCATTCCAAATCTTTAACATCGAGAAGAAGGTCAGGATACTGGTACCGGCAGCCACGGCGGTAATAAGGTAAGCCTGTTGGCTCACCCCTACTTGCAATAAGATCAATTTTCCGATAAAACCGCTTAACGGAGGAATACCGGCCAGCGACAGAATACCTAAAAACCAGAACAGGGCTAGCAACGGCTCGCGACGGGCCAACCCACCCATCTTCTTCAAATCGCCGGTCCCGTTGATCTGTTCGGCTGCTCCACCAATGAAAAAGAGCGCCATCTTGACAATCATGACATGGGCGGTAAAGACCAGGCCAGCAGCCAGTCCGGCGGCGCTAGCCAGACCAAGCCCCATCACGCTGTACCCGATCTGACTGATAATATGAAAACTCAGGATGCGACGCACATTCATCTGGGCTACTGCACCTAACACCCCAATAACCATCGTTAGACCGGCGATCAGGGTAATCCACGGTGCATAGATTGCTAGTTCGTTTTGTAACAACAAACCAAAGACTCGATAGAGCGAATAGACCCCAACTTTCGTCATCAAGCCGCTGAAGATGGCCGTTACTGCTACCGGTGGGGTATGGTAACTGGAAGGCAACCAGAAAAAGAGTGGCACAATCGCCGCCTTACTGCCAAAGGCAAACAAAAATATCCCGGCTAATACCGTTTGCAAACCGGGGTTCGCTAGCGTTGCCATCCGCTCGGCAATATGCGCCATATTAAGAGTACCGGCAAATCCGTACATCAATCCACAACCAAACAAGAAGGCGGTACTACCTAACAGATTAAGCACAACATATTTCAAACCACCCTCAAGCTGATCACGGCTTCCACCAAGCGTGATCAGGCCAAAGGATGCTACCAGCAACACTTCAAACCAGACGTACAAATTGAAGAGATCACCGGTGAGAAACGCACCACTAACCCCTAACAGCAAGAGCAAGAGCAACGGGTAGTAGAAATGTGCTTCACGTTCGCGATCAATAGAGTAAAAGCTGTACACAACCGTCGTCAGCATGAGCAGCGCTGCCAGCATCACCATCAGCGCACTCATACTATCGGCGACCAGCGAAATACCAAACGGAGCTAACCAGCCTGAAGCCTGCGCCACCAGTGGCCCACTTTGCGGCACTACACTCATTAGCCAGAGGCCATACCCCAGGTTGATCAGCACACTGATGAGCGTGATCGCTCGTACCACCACCCATTGGTGATGAAGTAAAACGGCCAGTGCCGCACCAATCAACGGTGAAACGATTGGAACAAACAAGTGAAACGTCATAGGAACTTCTCAATCCAAACCATCATGCTACAGGCGGTCGGTGGTTGAAAGATCATCAAGATCGTCACTTCCTGCTGCCTGATTGGAACGATACGCCAGCGCCAGAACAAATGCCGTGAATCCGAAGCTGATCACAATGGCTGTCAGAATCAGGGCCTGAACCAGAGGATCAGCCGAGCCTGCTGGAGGCTGGCCAGCAGCATCAACTAATGGTGGAGCTCCACGCCGCACCCCATCACCCATCGTGAAGATGAGCAAGTTAACCCCATGGCTGAGCATGATCAGTCCCAAGATCAACTTCACGACTGAGCGCCGCAGAATGAGATACGTTGCACCGCCGAAGAGCGAGCCTATCGCGATTGCCAGGAGAATGATCATGCTACCTCCTCTTGTTGATCAACAGGGACCGATTTCATTTCCGGCAAGGGGAAGAGAATCGGCTCTTCGACCAGCAGCAGTGCGATTTTGGTCGTTACCCCAATAACTGTAAAGTAGACACCAACATCAAAGAGGACTGGTGTACCGATCTTACCTATGCCGGGGATCGGTTCGGGCAACCAGAACGCCTGCATATACGGTAAACCGGCAAAGAGGGCTGGCAACCCCCAAAGGGCACCAAAGAAGATGCCAAAAGCCGCTAGCATCAAATAACTAACCGGTAAAATCCGCCGTGCCACCTGCGGGCCAAAAGCTACCATTTGCAGAATAATTGCACTAGAGGCCAGCAAACCACCAATAAAACCGCCGCCCGGCAGATTGTGCCCGCGCAATAACATAAAAATCGACAGCATCAACAACAGCGGCATCATCAGCCGACTGATCGTGCGTAAGATGAGCGAATCGTACAGGGCACTATCTCTGGGTATCGACTGGCTCGCTGAGCGGTTCGGTTGCAGTTGTCGGGACTCGTTCCGGTGTAACATCATCTTTCCCCTGTCGTAACCGTAACAATCCGTAAATACCGAGCAGAGCGATAAACAACACTGTAATCTCGCCCAAGGTATCGAATCCGCGGAAGTCGACCAGAATGACATTAACGACATTAGCACCTTTGCCTTTGTCCAGACTGTTTTCAAGGAAGAAGGGGGCCAACGGTGCAAAGCTATCATTCGTAGCGGTTGCCAGTACTAGTCCGCCCATCAAAATTCCTATAGCAATGGCGACAATTGCATCACGTTGTCGTACCCATGCTGATGAGAAGCTCTCGAAGCGCACTGGCAACACCGAAAAGACGAGGAGTAAAAAGACGGTTGAGAGTACTTCAATCAGTAATTGAGTGAGTGCCAGATCGGGCGCTGAGAAGAGCACGAAAAGGAGCGCGACCATTGCGCCAACGACACCAACTGCAATAATCGCGCCAAGTCTGGTCCGCGCTTTGATGGTCGCGATAACACCAATTGGGATCAACGCTGCGGCCAATATTTCGTAAAACTGCAACTGCGGATCAAGATCAAACCGAATGGCACCTAGCCCGAAGCTGATAAATGGTACCCCTACGAAGATCAGCATGGTCAACGCTGTTATCAGGATATAGCGGCGTAGCCTTCCCTCCTGAAGGGTACGGGTTAATGCCGTCGCTCCGGTGAGTGTCCGCTCAATCAGCCGGTCGAAGATCATATCACCGCGCAACCAGATTGGCCAACCACGCATATTTGCCAACTGCTCGGCAAAACGGAACATTGCTACGCCAATCACAATAGCGCTCAGGCTTACCAGTAATGCTGGATTCACACCATGCCAGAGTGCCAATTTAACCTCCAGCGGCTTACCGTAGATCGCTGCACTTGCGGCTGCGATGAGCGTACTGACGGGGGCTAACAGGACCAGCGGTATGAAGAGTGACAAAATGGCTGGCACTCCAGGCCCAATCAACATTCCAGGTGTAGGATCAGCAACATGCTGCTGCATCGCCGCCGTACTACGCTGACCGAGGAACGTATTGCTAAACAGTCGCCAGCCAGTTATCAGGTAAGCAATGGCCGTGACAGCAATTGCAGCAACCGCAAGGATGCTCAGCGTTGCACCAAGATCGGTCTCAAGCGCTGCTTCCAGCATTAATTCTTTGGCAACGAAGCCAAACAGGATTGGAATACCGCCGAACGATAGTAATGCCAGAGCGGTAATGACCATCGTCTGCGGCATGTATCTGCGCAACCCACCCAATCGGCGCAAATCGCGCGTACCGCACTCGTGATCGATCACACCGGCTAGCATAAACAGCGCCGACTTATACAGCGCATGGGCTAAAATATTAGTTGCCACCCCCTCAGCACCATACTTGCCACCCAATCCAATCTGCATCGTCAGCGCACCCAGCATACTAATGGTCGTATATGCCAGCATCGCCTTCAGATCAAACTGGCGCATTGCCACAATTGCGGCAAAGGTCATCGTTGCACCGCCAACGACGGCCAGGGTTACATCCCATAGAGCAGTACCACCCAGGGCCGGACTGAGCCGTGCCATCAGATAGACACCAGCCTTGACCATTGTGGCCGAATGGAGAAAGGCACTTGCCGGGGTTGGAGCCTGCATAGCCCCTGGTAGCCAGAAATGAAAGGGTATCTGAGCTGATTTCGTAAAGCAGCCAAGCAAGATGAGAATGACGGCTGCCGGGTAGAGTGAATGAGCGCGCAATTGATCACCGGCGGCCAAAATATCCCGGAATTCGTAGCTGCCAACCATCTGACCGAGTAACAGCAGGCCAACCAGCAAGGCCAATCCACCTGCACCAGTTACGAGCAGGGAATGTAATGCACCACGCCGTGCATCAGGGTAATCGTGCTTGTAGCCAATAAGCAAATACGACGTAACCGATGTTAGTTCCCAAAACACGAACATGGTTAATACATTACCGGCCAGCACGACCCCCAGCATTGCCCCCATGAAAAGCATTAGGTAAGCCAAGAAACGACCAAGACCACTGTCAGCACCGAGATAATGGCCCGCGTAGCCGACAATCAACGTCCCAATGCCGGTAATAATCAAGGCAAACAACAGACTTAAACCGTCAAGCGTAAAGGTAAGATTGAGACCCAGCGCTGGTACCCAGGAGATCTCCTCCACCACTTGCTCACCCGCAAACACAGGACCGGCTTGAGTCAGCGTTAGTCCAAAGAGTGCTAGCGGGATAAGCGCCAGACCCCACGCAATGAGACTGCGCGCCGGAAGGCGGGCAATGAGTGCTAGTGGTGATGCAACCAATGCAATGAACACAATCGGATAGAGCATGCTCACCTCGATTGGTGACTAGTTGTGTCTACTGACACGCAATTCGCGAAAAACCTTAGCCAACTTGATCGTTGTCTGGCTTTCAAATATCAAAATGTTGGTCAAGCAACGACTCAAACGTTGCCTGGAATGTTGACGCCGACAGTGCATGCTGAAATGCAGTTATACTTCTTATTCGGAATACGATCAAACGATCACGGGTTTGCTGCTATTGTACCGTAAAATTGGTGCCTTGTCACAACGTGACTTCCTGCTAACACAGTAGGCATTTTCTGGTACAGTACAGATATGATGCAGAAACAAGTGTATGCTACGAGTACAGTTATGCGTGCTATGAACCGTCTCTGGTTTCGTCGTTATTGTTATGCTATGTGTATTCTTGCCGTCATTCTGCTAAACGCCTGTGGCGCACCGCTACGTGAACGCACGATTGAAGTAACTGCCACCGAAATGCGATTTGATCCAGATCGGATCGAAGTGCGCACCGGAGAACAAGTTTTTCTCCGCCTTCGCAACCGCGGCCAGATCGCACATAGCCTGACTATCGAGCTACCTACCGGTGACCGCACTGTTTCGGCCGATCCAGGGGTCGATGCGATACTAACATTCCGGGCGCCAGCACCCGGTGAATACCGTTTCTACTGCCGTATTCCTGGTCATGAAGCCCAACAGGGAGTGTTGGTTGTTCTTCCCTGACAGAAATCTTGTATAGTTGTTCTGGTCATGACTATGCTTTAACCCAATCTCTTCGGTGCAGCGCGTGGATCAGAAGAATAGAGAGGGTCACTGCTGTTATCGGTAATACAAAGAGTACCATCACGCTACTGAAGAACGGCAGAGCATCATGTTGGGTTGCAGCCAGTATCAGATACGCCGTGTACGCAACGTAATAAGCAAGAAAGAGTAAGCCTTCCCAGCGATTGATGCTGAGACCGGAGATAAAGATTGGTAGAGCTGCAAAAGCTACTGCAATCATCACTGGCAGATCGAATGCCACAACCGATGGAGCAACGGTAAGACCACCCGGTGTTACGAGTGCAGATAATCCAAGGATACCGAGGATGTTGAAGATATTGCTGCCAATAGCATTTCCAGTAGCAATGTCCCGCTCGCGCTTGAGCGTGGCAACAATTGAAGCAACCACTTCTGGGAGTGATGTACCGGCAGCCACAATTGTGAGACCGATGACTACATCACTGACTCCAAACGCACGCGCCAGTGAAGTTGCACCTTCAACCAGCCAGTCTGATCCAATCGCCAGTAATACCAGCCCAACTACGATAAAGCCGATATTCAGCAGCAAGACCATTCCTTTCCGCTGAGCGGGCAGTTTTGTGGAACCAAATTCCTGCGCATACTCTGCTATCACTTCTTCTCGTTCCTGCCGACTAGCGTATATTGACCAGATGATATATCCGATTAGTAGGCTAAACAGGATGAAGCCATCAAACCAGCTTATGGCTCCATCGAATGCCTGACCGATAAGTAATAGCGAAACAGCGATCATAAACGGTACTTCACGGCGGATAAGCTGTACGGCTACAACCAGTGGGCTGACCAGCGCACACGCACCCAGAATGAAGAGAATGTTGAAGATATTACTCCCCACCACATTGCCGACTGCAATGTCACTTTTGCCTGCCAAGCTGGCTTGAATGCTCACTGCCAGCTCTGGTGAACTGGTGCCAAACGATACAACCGTCAGACCAATCACAAGCGGAGAGATGCCAGCCAGCGCTGCCAGGCGGCTGGCGCCACGTACTAGAAGCTCACCACCGGTGGCAAGGAAGATAAGACCACCGAGCATGAAACCGAATACCAAGAGACTCATAGTTTATATCTACTCCTGTCGTTTGCATCACACATTTAAGTAGTATAGCCAACTCAACGATTGCTGGTGAGGGCAAATCTTCGCCATTAGATACCCATTCAGACGTAGAAGTGATAGGGAATTTTTCCCTATCGATTATAAGGAA
>JAGHYT010000063.1:0-24545 GCA_017743535.1 Chloroflexus sp. | reverse complement strand
CCTCCGGCCCGCATGAGTAAGTACCTCGCCTGGGTGCGCGGACCTCCACCCCGCATAAGTGAGTACCTCGCCTAGGTACGCGGGCCTCCGGCCCGCATGAGTAAGTACCTCGCCTGGGTGCGCGGACCTCCACCCCGCATAAGTGAGTACCTCGCTTAGGTGCGCGGACCTCCGGCCCGTATGAGTGAGTACCTCGCCTGGCGTCATCCTTCATCGTTACGACCGAACATCAGGATGCATCGGTCGGGGCGCCGCAGCGCTGCGCCCGTCCATCCATCGATGAGTTTCTGCCATTGCACCGGGAGACGATAATTCGAATAGGCTCTTACCTCTCACTCTTACTTCTCACCTCAGGCAAACAGGCAAGCAAGGTTGCCCATTCAGCCAGCGTCACCGTCTCGGCGCGGCGCTGCGGATCGATACCGGCCGTCTGGAGCGCTTGCAGAACCCGTTCGCGGGGTACATGAACACCAAACGCCGCCAGCCCACCGGCAAGCGCATTACCCAACTGTTTACGCGCATGGAGGAAACCAGCTTTGATAAGACGAAAAAGATCGTTCACATCAGCTTCAGCAACAGCCAGTTGCACACGACGATCTAGACGGAGGATTGCCGAGTCGACAGCCGGTTCAGGAAAGAAACTCGAAGCGGGTACGCGGGCAATAATGGTCGGTTCGGCGTACAACTGAACCGCATGGGCCAGGACGCTGTAATCGCCAGGGCCGGCACAGATTCGCTGCGCGACTTCCCACTGTACCAGCAAAACGCTGCGGTCGGGTGGAACGGTCGCCTCGAGAAAATGGCGCAGGAGCGGTGCTGTAATTGCGTATGGAATGTTCGCGACCAGCTTGTACGGCGGAACGGCTCCAGCCCGGCTCAACAGATCGGCTGGCGCAAACTTCAGTATATCGCCCTGCACTAAGTGGAAATGTGGCCGATCACGGAACTCAGCGGCCAGGCGGTCGGCCAGACGGCGATCAAGCTCAACACAGATCACCTTTCCGGCCCGTAGCAGCAGTTCCCAGGTAAGTACACCCAACCCTGGCCCCACTTCAAGGACCGTATCTGATGCGGTCAGAGAAGCCTCAGCTACAATAGTATTCAGAATATCGCCATCGAGCAAAAAATTCTGGCCCATCCCACGGGTTGGGCGCAGATGAAGCGCTCGCAAGGCAGCCCGAATTCGTTGTGGATTGAGATAAGGATTCACGACTCAACCGGCACAAAAATGGTAATCCGCGTGCCCTGACCAGGAGCAGAGTCAATCTCTGCGCGACCACCTACCAGCCGAGCACGCTCATCGATATTGAGCAAGCCAAAGCTACCACGCCGCTCGTAGGACTTCAGAACAGCGGCCTTGTCAAAACCAACGCCATCGTCTTGAACAACTACTTCGAGCATCTGATTCGGTAAGCGGCGCAGCCGTACCCAAATGTGTCTGGCTTTGGCATGCTTAATCGCGTTCGTGACCGATTCCTGGATGATATTGAAGAGCGCCCCTTCAACCTTTGAACCAAGCCGAACCTGTTCAATATCTTTTTCTTCTAGGATAATCGCCGTATCACCAGCCTTCGCCCGTAATCGCTCGAGATACTGCTCAAGGGTAACTTTCAACCCTTGGGTCTCGAGCATCAACGGTCGCAGTTCAAACAGCATCGTGCGTACTTCGTAATTGGTACGCTTGGCAATCGCACTCAATTCATCTAATTCGGCTAACGCCTGGGCTGGATCACGTTCAAGCAGACGCTTGATAAACTCTGCTTTCATTGTAATTACCGCCATCGCCTGTGCGGGGCCATCGTGCAGATCACGCGCCAGTTGATGACGAACCTCTTCTTCACGAGAAAGTAGTTTTTCGCGTTCTTCCTTCAGATCATAAATCAGTTGAGCATTATGCAGCGCCACGATGGCATAATTGGCAAGTGCCATCAACATTTCAACCTGATCGGTACTGAGTACCTGATCGGTAGCCACCACAAAGAGACCGTACACACGCATACCGGCTTGCAGCGGGAGCAGAGCGGCTGCTTTGCAATTGCGCAGTGTGTTTATTTCTTGCAAAGAAGGAAATTGGGCCAACGAGGTAATCACCTGAGCAGTATTTGCACGCAGTGCAGCCGCTAATCCGGCATCCATGGTCAATGAACGGTTGAGATCACCCGGCGCCAGATTCGAGCCAAAGGCAACATAGAGTTCGTTAGGCTGACCAGAAGCGAATAACACAATACCAGCCCGGTAAGGCACAATTTTTTGGCTTTCGCGCAGCAGTGTGTCAAGTACTTGACGATAATCAGCAGTACTTCCCAGAGCCAGTGCAACATGATAGAGCGAACGCATCTGATCGCGATAGGTATGTGCTTCAGAGAGTGCCTGCTCTGTCTCTTGTTGAGCAAGTAACACCCGCTGGCGATTGGTCTCACTCTGACGCTCGACCAGATTCCCAGTAACCCATGGCACAATAGCCAGTGTGAAACAACGCACGGCCAACGCAACATAATCAAGCAGAGTCATTAAGGTATCAGGTGCAATCAGGCGTCGCCAACCAATAAACGCTGCACCATAAGTAACGGCAGCTAGTAACCCGGAAAGAATACTAATTGAGAGCGGCTGACGAATGGCAGCGTAGGTCAATGGTACGAGGTAGAGTGGGAAAAAGATTACAATCCGCTCACCGCCGAAAAACGTCATCAGCGAAATAAACCCAATATCGAACAAATACGACAGACTCACCAGATTGGCGGCAAATGGCAGAAATGTGAGAATAGACACAATAACGGTAAAACCGGCGTACAACCAGAAAATACCTTCAAGTATTGTTACATCAGCGGTCACCGGCCAGAGTCCACCATTCGTAAGAAATTGGGTTACAACGCCAAGCAAAACGATCAAAATCCAGCGCGCAACAGCATAGAAGCGCTCACCGCCCAAAGGACTCCAGGCCGATAGCGATCGCTGCGGTGATGAAGTTGAAGTTGACGATTTCGCCGAACTGGCCATATCTCCTACCTGTGTAGAGCAGATCAGGGCGATGGTACCGGTTGGTACTCATCGCCCACCATACGCTTACAATGCCTTCAGGGTATCTAACGTTGCCCGCACTGCCTTCGCCGAGGCGTTAAGGAGGGCCATCTCTTCTTCGTTGAGGGGTAGCTCGATAATCTTCTCGACCCCACCGGCGCCGAGAATGACCGGCACCCCAAAGTAGATGTCGTTCAAGCCATATTGGCCGCTTAGATACGCCGATACCGGCATCACGCGCTTCTTATCTTTGAGCACTGCTTCGACCATCTGCGCCGTAGCGGCTGCCGGTGCGTAGTAGGCACTACCCGTCTTGAGCAGATTTACAATCTCTCCGCCACCCTTGCGAGTACGCTCAACGATCTGTGCCATACGATCAGGTGCGATAAACTCACTCACCGGAATACCGCTGATCGTCGAGAAACGAGGGAGAGGTACCATCTCGTCGCCATGACCACCCATCAACATGGCCTGAACATCTTCAACGGAAACACCGACCTCCATTGCGATAAAGGTGCGGTAGCGCGCTGCATCAAGCACCCCAGCCTGCCCGATCACCCGTTCTTTGGGAAAACCACTGACTTCGGCAGCCAGGTAGGTCATCGCATCAAGCGGATTGTTGACCATAATAATCACGGCGTTCGGTGAGAGCGGCGCTGCCTGGCTGACACAGGCCCGGGTAATATCGGCATTCACTTTAATCAAATCTTCCCGACTCATACCGGGCTTGCGCGGTGCACCAGATGTAACAACAATGACATCAGAATTGGCAGTATCGGCGTAGTTGTTTGTCCCAATTACTCGTACATCAAAACCTTCAATTGGCGATGCTTCGTAGAGATCAAGTGCTTTCCCCTGGGGAATGCCTTCAACAATGTCGAGCAAAACGATGTCGCCCAGTTCTTTGGCAGCCAGCCAGTGTGCCGTCGTTGAGCCGACAAACCCTGCCCCGATAATGCTAATCTTTTTGCGCATATCTGCCTCCGTACAAATATCCGGCGCTAGAGCTGGAAAACAACGGCATGCGTCGTTGCAATCCTTTCGCATTGTAGCACATAGTAGTCTCAACGATACGACACTCTATCCGACAGTTGGCGCAATACCGTTGCAAGGTCGGACGGCAAAGGTGCGGTATATTCTTGCCACCTCCCATCACGGGGATGAAACAAGCCCAATTGACCGGCATGCAAAAACTGGCGTGACAATCGCAAATGTGAACGCCGAGGGCCATAAACCGGATCGCCAACGATTGGATAACCGAGATGGCGTAGGTGCACCCGAATCTGATGGGTACGACCCGTTTCGAGTTGTACTTCTAGCAAGCTATAATCGCCAAATGTAGCCAACAGCCGGTAATGAGTACGCGCCGGGCGGCCATCAGGCACAACTGCCATCCGCAGCCGATCTCGCGGATCACGGCCAATTGGTGCATCAATAGTGCCAGACTCTGGCGGTCGCCCAACGACCAACGCCAGATACAGTTTGCGCATACGACGAGCCTGCTGTTGAGCAATGAGGTCGCGCATAGCATGATCGTGACGAGCGATGACCAATAGCCCCGATGTATCACGATCCAGGCGATGAACGATACCGGGGCGAACCTCACCACCAATCGCCAGATCAGGATAGCGCGCCAACAACGCATTTACCAGCGTGCCACGTGCATGACCGGGAGCCGGATGCACTACCATTCCTGCCGGCTTGTTGATCACCGCAATATCGGCATCTTCATACACGACATCAAGTGGGATAGGTTCGGGCACGAGTTCGGTGGGAATCGGCGGTGGAATCATGACTTGAATTGCGATCCCCGGTCGGATCGATTGACTGGCGCGCGTAAGCCGACCATCGTAGAGTACCAATCCTTGCTCGATCAGACGTTGTACCTGTGACCGCGAAAGATCGGGGAATACGCTAGCAAGAAAGCGATCAATTCGCTCACCCATCGCTGTTGGTGGCACCTCCACCACTCGCTCATCAGCTTCGGGCCATACCACATCACCGATTGCGCTCATGACGATGACTCCGAGTTGCGATGAAGCGATGAGGCAGTTGATGTTGGCTCCAGATCACGACTCAATAGCTCGCTGAGTAAACCATCATCGACCGGTTCTGGTTCGGGTGGCGCTGGCTCATCACCGATAAAGATAATGTGGAATGCTAGTGCTGTTACGCCGAGTGTAATCGCTCCGTCGGCCAGATTAAACACTGGCCACCAGCCAAATTGGATAAAGTCAACTACATAACCTTGCCGAATCCGATCAAGCAGATTTGACAATCCGCCACCAAAGATCATTCCTACCGCTATCGTCACCCAGCTTGATTCGGCGGGGAGCAGATATTGATACGTAAAAGCAAGCAACAATAACACCAATCCGGCTCCCACCGACAGCCAACCACCATGATCGGGAAAGAGGCCAAAGGCGACACCGGTATTCTCGTGATACGCCAGTTGCACCCAATCGAACAGCAAAGGAATAGGTTGATTACTACGCAACAGAATGTTGGTGATCCAAACCTTACTCAATTGGTCAAGGGCGAAGACTGGCGCGGCAACTAGAGCTAGGAGTATCCAGCGAGAGTGCATAACTATTGTGAAATCATCGCCTGCCGGGTTCGCCGCCAAGCGATTTCATCGAGCGCGTACTGCAACATTAAAAGCGCAGCTCCAACGGTGATAGAACTATCGGCCAGGTTGAAAATCGGAAACCAGCCTACCTGAATAAAATCGACGACATAGCCGAGACGAATACGATCAATGACGTTCCCAAATGCTCCACCAATAATCAGACCTATTGCAATCTGTACCAGCCGACGCCGATGAGGCAATTGCGTGACGTAAAGGTATACGGCGCCAGCAATGATGATCAGCGCCACAATTGTCAAGACATCAGACTGGCCCTGGAATAGGCTAAAAGCGATACCGGTATTATGTGAATACGCTAGTCGAATGTTATCACCGACCAACGGAATAAAGCGAGTCATCGGCTCAGGGCCGAGCTGTGCTACGATCCAGCGCTTTGATAGTTGATCAAGCACTAACGCAACGGTAGCAACCAGAAATGGCGTTATCCAACGGGCCTGTATCAACGACTTCACGGCAATATCCTCCTAGATAAGATATGTTTATACGAACTATTATAACGCAGACAGCGTGGAAACGGACGTGTAATACCGATCTGGTACTATGCGCTGTGGTGAAGTGTTCATAACAGGAGACCTCAACATGGCGCGACGTTCCAGGCAACATTCTTCCTACAACAGCTCAAATCTGCATGCAACGATTGTCATGCCGACATTTTTGGCTATTTTGGGTAGTCTTACCCTGGTGCAACCTCTTATCTGGCAGATTGTGTTAATTATCGGTAGCCTTTCCATCATCTTCTCAATCAACTATTGGCTTATCGACCTTCGGATTTTACGCTTGCGCCGGCGGCAACTGCTAGAACTCTCACCGAGCGAATTTGAACAGCGCGTTGCCCTCCTTCTTGAAGATTTAGGCTGGAAAAATGTGGTGATACGTGGCGGAAGCGGTGATCGTGGTGTCGATATTACTGCTGAGCGTGATGGTTTACGCTATCTGGTTCAATGTAAACGGTACAGTAAATCGGTAGGTCCCAATTATGTGCGCGATCTGGTCGGTGCACTCCACATTCAGGGTGCCGACCGGGCCATCCTTGTCGCTATCAGTTCATTTACGCCGCAGTCGCGACTTGAAGCACGCGGACAGGCGGTTGAACTGTGGGATGATAAGATTCTGTTGCAACGGTTAAGCGATGCGGAACGAATCCATAATGCCCAACAGGTACAACGGAATCAGGATCGGATGCTGTTGGCTCTCGGTACATTTGGGTTGAACCTTGTACTGGCCGGTATCGCTCTCCTGTTCGCCGGGATACCGCAGATTACTCTCAATGGGCAAGGTACGCTCGTGCAATCAGGTGGTGCTCCTCTACGCACAGCCAATACCGCTTCGTCAAGTAATCTTCAATCACAAGGTTCATCATCCGCAGGGATCGGTGTTGTTAAACCGACTTCGCAAGCAACGCCAACGCCAGCACCAACGTCAACGCCTACTCCGGCACCAACACCAACGCCGATCCGACCAACGGCTATAGTATTTAACGGTGGTAATGTACGGGCCGAACCCTCCCTGAAAGGCGCTGTTCTCGATCAAATTCACGCCAATGAGACGGTGGTGTTGCTCGGACGAACCGCTGACGGAGTCTGGTTTCGGATCATGAACCCACGCCAGCAAGAAGGTTGGGTTCATCGCTCCCTCTTGACGATTGAGCCGACGGTTGAAGCAACATTACCGGTGATAGCGCCATAGAGGGATTTGACAGGGCGGAGGCTGATCCGCCTAAGTTTCTCAGAGCGTGATCAGAAACCTGAGCGTTTGATGAGTCTCGACCATGAAATCGCCATTGTGGTCAGGGCAACGGCGGCAGGCAAGGCATGCGTCTCTGCGACGCGATGGAACAGGGTTGCGACGGTTTCAGGGCCGGTGCTGCAGAGCACGCCTGGCGGCCCTCAACTTCACCCTGGCCTCCCTTCCTCTCCCCGTGGAGGAGAGGAAGGGGAAAGGTGCAACCGGCAGCGAAAGAATATTGGCAACGTTCCACACGATGGTTGCACGGGCACGGTATGAGACTCATGAGAAATGCGAGTTTTTGATCATGCGCTCAGAGTTTTCAACTTTTTTCTACGATAGCGGCTCCATTCCCGCAAACGAACGACGAACCGCAGGTGAGGAACGTCATTCAGAGGGTCAAAAGACCTCGCAATCAGTCGCCTAGGTGCGTGGGCCTCTGGCCCGCTTGTACGGCAGGCAGTTGGCATTCATCGGTTGGCGCAGAAGCACACTATCGTGGGCAAATTGGTAATCCACCCCTACTAACGTAATGACAAACATCACCGGCGAGCAATAGAGGCTTGGCCGTTGAGCAGCGTCAGTACGGAAAGCTACCCGTCACTGCACACACTGCGTATAGATTAGGAATCATGCCCTTCCCGACCCTCGCCTCACTACTGTCAGGTCGAGTAAGAAGGTTGAATAGCCTTGGAGGAAGTTAGAGGGGCGAGACGTACTGATGAGACACACTGGCTTCCACGCAGCCGCCTGGGTGCGCGGGCCTCTGGCCCGCCTGTGCGGCAGGCAGTTGGCACATATCAGTTGGCGTAGCAGACCACCATGATCTCAAGCCCTCCCGCAAACCTCATCCCCCAGGCCTCGCAGACCTCAACCTCTCCAGGTCCTCGCAAACGGGGAAGGGGCGGGGGGTTAGCCCGCTCTTATCCCTCTTTCCTAATCCTCACCTCGCCTCGCCACTGCTGGGCAGGAAAATAATCTTATGAAGCCCTATCATTCACAATGCCGTTCTCAAAAGGACAACACATTACTCCCGACAACCATAACGAACAGTAGGTTAAGTAAAATCCCCACCACCAGACTGATAGCTGCCAGCAAGAGCAGATACACGGTGCGCCGACGAATGAGACGGCGAAACTCGCCTTGCAGCAACGCTTCGAGCGTCTGTTGTTGAGCGGCCAACACCATCTCAACCGGTGTCCCTTCGGCTTCGGCCTGAGCCAAAGCCGCAGTAGCGTCGATCAGCTCGCGACAGCGATAGCGACGTGCGATCTCGGCCAGGGCTGCAAAAGGACGCATCCGTTGCTCTTCGCTCAGGGTCAGGGCCGCAGCTACGACTTCACGCATTGACACCTGCCGTGGTGTTGCCTGCGTACAGTAGCGTCGCAAGAGCATACTTGGCGCCTCGAAGCTCCCTAATGCGACCCGAATAAATCCGATTAAACCCGGTGTAAGTTGACGCAGCTCACGCTCGGTGCGTGCACGCCTGCGTTGGGGCTGGCGCGCCCATACCATCCCAAATGCTATATACGCTGCCAGGCCGAGTGCGATCCAGAAGATACCACCACTGAGAGAAGCACCTAAACAGAGCAGTGCAAGAACGATCCCCCCACTCTGCCCGATGAGCAGACGTTGCCGTTCATTAAGAGGTTTGGTTGCGACCGGTTGATGACGAAGCACCACACCAAGGGCGGCTAACAGTGCACCACTCAAAGCGGCTAGGAGTGCCGGAGCGGTAGAAATTGATAGGATATGTGACATACAGCCTCCTCCCAGAAACGATAACGGCTGACGCGCGTCCACAGGTTGCACGCCCGTCATAAGCCAACAACAAGATCACCTCAGTAATCAACATCCTCGACACGCGAGAGCCAGAAACCGCCAATGATTGGTGCCAGCAAAGCCAGAGCGACAATAATCGCAAAGAACATACCCAGCGGTGAACTGTATGCCACCCGCACCCGTTCCCATTGGGTTGTGAGGAGATAGAACGCCATCAGGCAGCCTGCTCCCCCAACAGCCAGACCGCTGTAACGCATTTGGGCGAGTTCAGTCAACGCTTCTTCGCGTCGTCGTTCAGATGCCTGCAATGCAGCATAAGCAGCCGCACAACGCCGTGCTTGCAGGTCTTGCGGTTGATCGGCAACGACTACCAGATGGTTAAGCAGTGTCTCGTGGCGTGGATTCGAGGTTTGCGCAGCCAGTGCAGCAATGACCTGACGGAGCGTGGCAATACTGCCATCGGCCAGTGGCGTACCCTGTTGCTGGATGAGCCATATCCATTCGTTACGCAGTGGACCGTTTGGCATATCAGCCAGAATACGTTCTAAGGCAGTACGTAACCCTAGACCGCCGCTCAACAGTGCGCTGAGTCGACCAATGGCTGGCGTTAATTCACGTTCCAGTTGCTGATTGTAACGGTATGTAGCGAAGGTAAAGCCGAGCCGGACTACCAGTGCGGCTACAGCCGGCGCAGCAGCCAGCGCAAGCCAGACGGAACCGATCCATCCAAGCACAACACTGCTAAGGGTTGCCGCACTCCCTGCTAGCAGCAATGCTATTCGCGTTTCCAAGAGCTGCGGTCGCCAGGTCAATGCCGGATCGAAACCAGCCACCAGACGAGACCGGTGGAGACGGTTCAGGAATTGAGCCAACGGTTGACGGAACATAAATGTCGCCGTCATAGTAATCAATGCGGCCAACAGAGCCGGTGCGGCCCGTAATAACCAGGCCGTCTCTGGATGGGTAAGGCTATCGAGAGCAGGCATTCTTTCCTCCGTATTGCTTTTAAGTGATGGGTACCATTGTGTTCAATCATCGACCTTAAACCTCACCTGCGTTCGCAGAACTTGGGAACGCGACTCTTCATCGAAAAGAAGTAGAAAACACCGAATCATCCTGAGCTGGCTGTCGATCCTCACCTTCCCCCCTTCCTCATTCAGAAAGGGGGAGGTGGGAAGCAATTAGCCGACGGGGAGAGAGCCACTCTCTTGCCTGTTCAATCCAGCCTCTCGCATTCGCAACGCCGCAGCAACCGGCATCAAGGCCGCTGGGCTTACCTCACCGGTTGCTATCAGGGCATTGAGCGCAGCGTAGCGAGTACGCAGCAACGCCAGCGCCGTTTCATCACTGAGTCGGCCTGGATCAAGATTGGTCAGGAGATCAAGCGCATCACGGGCACGGCCCTGATGTAACGCTTGATCGGCACGTTCAACGATAGCCCGCGCATCACGGTCAGTTTGTTGAGCAACTGTGATAGTGTCGGCTAGCACCGACCACCCACCGGGAGGAGAAAACGCCGCGTACCGCTCGAGGTCAGCTTGAAGCCCGGCATACAATGCGGCTGCGCGATCCCAATGGCGGCCGTTCAACGCACTTGTGATCTGTTCATGCGTTTCACGAGCAGCCGTCGTTGCCTGATGTGCCTGTACAGGCATCATCAATAGCGCCTGCCGGGCAGCCTGAGCCAGACGCTCATCACTGCGCTCGGTCCAGGCTCGTCGTAAGATTGCCAGCGCTCGTTCGGGGGCACCGGTTTGACGAGCGAGGGCAGCCTGAGTCAGAGCATCTTCGACAATTGCCCGACTACTGGCGACTGCCCGAGGACGTTCACTCAGCTTGAGCAGAGCCAGACGTTGCTTGAGAATGTCCGGTGTTCGATCTTCACCATTCCAGATCAATTCATCATGCTGTGCTTGTGCCAGGCAATGCCAGCGGATACCGGTCCGCTCTGGTTCGGCCCGTGCTAGCGGAACGATCCGTGGCCGCAATCCGGTAGTCGTCTCCTCACAGCCATCAAGCAACGCAACCTCATTGATATAGCGACGTCCGGCGCTGCGCGACAGATGGATCACAACATGGAAGTTGTCGCAAATGTCTTCAAGGGCATTATTCCGCCGACCTTCGTAGAGGTAAGCGCCAGGCATCGCTGCACAATCGGCTAGCCGACTGACGGCACGTAACGCATTGCGAGCGTGGATCGTGGTAACGACAGCGTGACCACTCACAGCTACGGCGAGTATCGCACCGGCTTCGGCGGCACGGGTTTCGCCCGGCGCAACCAGTGATGGCGTCTGCCGCAATACCTCACGTGCAGCGCGACCAAAAGCGTTCGGCTCGAGGCTGGTCTGGACCAATTCGCGTGTCCAGGCGGCATGACGAACGTTTATTTCCAATGTGTTGTCTTCAATAGTGATCACATGCGGTTCGCCTGGCCATGAATTGACAATCGCCTCAAGCAGTGCTGTTTTGCCACAACCGGTTTCGCCCGCGATCAGAAACGAACAACGAGCACGTACCAGCAATTGCAAGAGGGCAAAGAGAGTGTCATCACAGGCGTCACGACGCAGGATGTCTTCGAGCGTCCAGGCTGTACGTCGACCGCGCCGGATACAGATCAAGGCAGTATCATCAGGAGTGCAGGGCGGGATCGTCACGTGCATCCGGGTACCATGCGCCAGCGGCAAGGTATCTTGCGGTCGGCTACGATCAAGTGGTACAGCCAGACGTGAGGCCAACACCAGTGCCCGATCAAGCGCCTGACGTGGTGAGCTGAAGCGTTCGGGGGCGAGGGTAAAATCCGAGCCCTCTTCCTGAACCATGATACGGTCACCGATAATCTTAACCTCTTGAATCCGTTCATCATCGAGGTATGGTTGGGCCGGTCCCCAGCCAATCGTGTCGTGAAAGAGACGGAGCAGACTGGCATCATCGGTAGATAATCCGGCCAAAGGCCCACCAGACTCAGTTTGTTTGCCGATTGCCGCCCGTAGCACGCGCAGTACTTCTGGATCACGCTCAGTTGCAGGCGCAACCGGATCGAGTAGAGTGGGACTTAGTTCGCGGAGCAGGAGATCACGGGCCGCCTGCAAGACAGCGCCCTTTAGATCAGTAGCAGTCTGTTGCTGTGGCATCAAATCGGCCAATCCACCCTCTTCGATAACCGTTAATGGTCGGTATGCAGGATGCATCATCGCCTCCGATAAACTATGAGATTGCGGGAGCTAACGTTCGTTGACCCGGTAACCGCTCACGCAAGCGCGCCCACCATCCGATATGAGGCATCGGCAATCGGGGTTGCAAACCGGCATGAGCACACAATGCCTCGACCACCTGATGAGCGGCACGTGCGAAGCGGCTCTGTGGGCCGAGGTCGAGCATCGAGATGTAGCCGTCGTGCTCATCCGCCAGACTGGCCAATCGTGGTTCACGGGGCAGGAGTCCCAGATTCCCGACTCGTGGATAACGACGAGCGAAAAGCTCAGCGACCATACCAACGGTGACAGTCACGCCACGTTCTGGCTCCATAAAGAGGAGCGTACAACGTTCGAGTCGCTCAGGCGCCAGTTCGGTAAAGTGTTCGAGCATATGACCAACGCCCATCCGTTCACGTGCACCAGGAGGTGTTGGTAAAATGACACTTCCCCCTGCCTGTAAGACGTGCGTCGCGTAGGGTCGGCGCAGGTAATCGGGCGGAGTATCGATCAACACCACATCGTAGCCGTCAAGTGCGATAATTCCCTGATACAGCCCTTGCCAATCGGGTAAGCGGATATCATTTTCGGCGCGGGCAACAGCATGTGAACCGATGAGAAGGTCGATCCGCCCCCAACCTTGTTGATCGGCACGAGTGTGTTCAGGTTGGAAAATAAACGGTTTAATACTGGTCGGATTCCAATGTGATGGACCGCGCTGCACCAGATGCAGATACGATGGCGCACTGGCCGGAATACGAAATGCAGGCACCAGACCGGGGTTCGAGATGTCGCTATCCCACACCAGCACATCAAGACCGCGCCGCCGCAGACCTTCCGCGAGAACACAGGTCGCGAAGGTCTTCCCGATACCACCTTTAGCCGCACCGATAGCAATGACCGGCAGGCGGTGGACGCCACTACCGCGACGACGACCAATTTGTGCGCCGATCCAGTCGGCCAGCACCGCCGGGTTGCGTTCACCGGTTGCCGGTATACCGGCGGCCAGCGCATCAGGCAGCGCCGACCGTGCCGGACCGGCCAGACCTAACATCACTCGTGCGCCAACTTGCTGAGCGCGAGCGGTTATATCCCACAGCTCGGCCAAGGGAGTACCGCGACTATCATCAATGTAAATAGCATCTGGCGGACGGGCGCCGGTCAACAAGCGCTGGACCTGATCGATGCGCGATGGCGCCAGCACGGCTACGTCTCGTAACTGCTCGACCTCTGCCTGTAATCCTTCGATGGCGCTAAAGATAATAAGTTCCATGGTGCTACTCCGTTAATGTAGATCATTGCTATGCCTGCGGTACTGACAGTTCACCATCAGCGTCCAAATCACATCCGACCAAGCCCCCAGGCTGCGTTCACATAACCGGCGCGTGCGAGGCGATCGCTGGCACGGTCATAGCGGAAGAGAGGGTTGGTTGGAAACGGATCACCACTCTGCCCCTGCGCACCCTGGGGCAACACCTCTTCAACAGCCAACACTCCACGCTTGCCGTTTGGCGTCCGTCCGATTTGCACAACCAGCAAATTGACCGCATCGGACGTAATCAGACCGCGCACAATCTGGGCCGCAGCCTGACCAGCGCCGGTTGTTTCATTCGCCAACCCAATCAGTGCCATTCGTTCAAGATTACGCAGAGCGCCCTGTACTGTGGCAGCGTGGATCGTCCCTAACCCCGGATGACCGGTCGCAGCAGCCTGCAACAATGCCATTGCTTCCCCTCCACGTACCTCACCGACGATGATGTAGTTGGGCTTCTGACGTAACGCAAAGGTAACGGCGCGGCTGAATCCACCGGTTTCAGGTGGCGCTTCGATATGCAGGCTATTTGCACTGCGCGGCAGCTCACCACCATCTTCAATAATGACCAGTCGCATGTGTTTCCCGATAGCCTGCATGAGTGCAGCGGCCAGCGTTGTCTTACCACTCCCGGTTGGACCGGCGATCAGAATTGATGCACCACCGTTAAGGGCAGCCAGCAACAGATCACTCGCTTCACGTGAAATTACCGCACTCTGCACCAGATCATCAATGGTCGTCCACCGTTCGGGCAGTAACCGAATGGCAAGGCTGGGGCCAGCGGGTGAGGCGTGCCGATCCGTTATTGCATAGCGCAAACCATCGACCACTCCCTGCATAAATGATGAGAATGGTTGATCCGGAGGAATATCGTGGCTCCGCCAGACAAGCTGGCGCTGCGTCCAATCGATCCACGCCGGATGAACCATGACTCCGGTGTTGACCATCATACCGCGTTGGACAACGAAAAAGGGTGAATCGGCCGGACCGTTGAACAGGATGTCGGAGACGCCATGCTCTGGATCGCGCCAGATTTCAAGGGGGCCGTACCAGGCCACGTCGCGCCAACGAATGGTACTGCTAAAACCGAGACGGGCAAACGCCTCTGTTGGCGGCAGATACCAACCATCGCGGAAACGTCCACTGCGCACTAACATGCGCAACTCTTCAGTGATAGCCTGACCATCTTCCGCTATCGGCGATGATGGATGCATAAGAGTATCCCAGTTCGAGGACATATAACCTCCATGAAAAGAATGGTTCGGAATGGTGATGATCAGCTCGTTATCGGCATCTGATCGATCGCACTGCGTGATGAGCGAGAGCGGTTCGTGATCGCTCTCGCCATCGCTTGCGATTACGGTTGCGCTTCATCAGATAATGAGGTCGTTGAGGTTCCCAATTCCTCAACCGTGATCTGCCCAATATCGAGCCGGTCAAGTGCTGGCAAAACCGGCGAATCACTCCCGTAACGCTCACCCCACAATGGGAGACCGGCTGCCTGCAACGCCCAAAGCGTATGCGACTGATAAGGAGTAAGTTCAAGATAAGCGGTACCTACTTCAGTATCGACGTAGAGCACACGCACGCCGCTGAGCAAACGACAGGCGTAAGGGCGTGGTTGCAACGGCGAGGATGGTGGCACGACCGTGGGTTGACGACCTTCAGCCGCACTTCGGGCCTGATCGCACACATCAGGAGAGCCATTTGGATCGTTGAAACCGATATTAATGCGGTCGCGATGGGTTAACGGCCCAATCGTCTCTGTGCTGAATGGCATTGCGACCATTCCCGGCGTCAATGCTTCACCGTTGGGATAGACCGGCCGTGTTGGCGCGTGTTCCATCAACATCGATGGTTGTAACAGATCGTTGACTGCCAGATGTCGGGCGGCATATTGCCCGATAGCCAGCGTTGGCGAACTGATTCCGGTAAGCTGTACCGGTCGATGACGCGGCAGCAATACAACCGTGAGATCATCGGCACTGATGCGTTGGCCATAAGGCACCTCACGCGCCAGAATAACGACTGGCTCGGTACGACTGGCTTCAAGGAAAGCAAACACTGTAAAAACCGCAGTAATAATGACGCCGAGGCCGATTAAGATTGCCGGCAGAGGATTGCTTCGACGACGGGACAGTGCCTGATTAAGAGTGCCAATGGCTGACATACAAATGCTCCTTCTGTTACAGCGTTATGGTTGAGCTAAGCGATCAATCGTGTCGGCAGCACGGATACGTGGCGTGATGGTTCCCAAACCGAACAATCCACGTAACGTTGGTTGCAGTTCGGCGCAGAGGAGAGGTGAAGCGGTTGTTACATTGGCACAGGTTCCTCCTTTGGGTAAGACGGTCCAACGCACGGCGGTAGCGATAGTGACAGGATCGTGATCGGTTAGTGAGGCAGTTCGTAAGTTGGTAAGCAGGAATTGATGAGCTACGTTAACAATCGCTGCACACTGACCGGGTTTTTGCACAGTGACCGCGTAACAGGTCCGGTTACCGCGTAGCGTCTGGTCATTACGCGCCAACGCAGCATAATCGATCTGCTGGACAGCCGAGCGGGTTGCCTGCTGTAAGGCGTCTTCCAGCAGCGCCACTTCCAGCCAGAGGTTGGTGACTTCAATCACGACCAGGGTGAATAGCGTTAAGGCCGGTAGCATCAGCGCTAATAGTGGCAGGGCCTGACCAGGATCGCGATGAGACATAGTCTTCTCCTACTGTTGATCACGCTCGGCAGCACGTGTGGCACTTGCCCGTACCACGATCTCATCACCGAAGGGCAGGAGGGCAGTCGGCGTCCACAGGGCAACGCGGTAGCGTATCTCGACCGTGATCGGGTCGTAACGCCGACAAGGCCGATTCGGACACGAGATCACAACCTCGCCAGTCTTTGGGTCAATGCCTAGACTGCCACTCAATTCTCGATAAGCAGCCGTCTCGGTCGCCGTCCGATTACCACCCGTCAGCGCTGCCTGATGCACTGCCGCACGAACAGCCTTATTGACGGCATAGTGGGTCAGGATGATCTGACCAACAATGAACAACCCGATCACCAATGTCAGCAGGATCGGTAATGCCAGCGCCATCTCGATCAGGGTCTGGCCAGAAAATCGGTGATGGTGCATAACACCCCCTTTCAAGACAAAGCTGCATCATCCTTGAGCACCGCAGAATGCCTCACTCTATTCGATTCGGAGTCGGTGTGTCATCATCAGGTTTGCACCTGATGGCATCTGCGCGCTCAGGCAGGATCACGACACACCAATTCGAGTATCGGGTCTATCGCGACGAATGCATGGTAGCTCTTGTACCTTCTACACACGCACTCAGGCTCGTGAGCGGTTTAACCTGCTCGTCCCATGTACAGCGGCGGTGGTGAACGATTACATTGCATAGCTATGAACCTGCTCGCTTCTCTCAAACACTCGCCCCTCAACTGCCTGGTGCCACCAGAGATCGCGGGGCAAGCAACGTCACATGAATCTGACCAGAAATGATCTGGCGGGCGGGATCGGGCAACGGTGCAACTGGTATCGGTGGTAACGGAACGCCACCAATACTGCCCGGCGCCTGATTAACAATCTGAACTTCAAGCTCCACCTGAATGTGCAGTCGCACCTTTTCAAGAACCTCGGTCGCATAGAGGTAGACATCGGATCGCATTGACGGTAGCGGTGGACGGCTCCAGTAGAGATGCACCTGATCGTCGAGATCACGTTCACGCAGAGCACCAGCACTGAGTTGATCACGGTTTTGACCACCGAGATAGCGGTAGACACAGCCACTGAGGAGCTGCGGTGTTAACGACGGGCGTGCTCCCGGTCGGCAACCACCCACACCACGACTATCGCTCGTTCGTGGATCGAAACGCTGACCGCCTACCTCAACCGCGACCAGACTCCAGCCAACAACCCGCATCTGATAGGCGTAGGGCCACGGTAGCGGTTCATCGGCGAATGTCAACGAACCGATTTGTGGTGTCAGATCAAGCACCTCACCACTCGGCCAGGCAATGTGTGAACCATCAGAGAGATAGACACCGTTGGTTTGACTGGCATCACGAGTAGCCGGATCAAGGGTTGAACGGATTGCCACCCGCAGATCACCGGTCGCTGTACCAATCGTGGTCGGCGGAGGAACGACCTGAATAGAGAGGGAGGCAATATTATCAACTGGATCATCGCCGGGCGTCGTAGTAGTAACGCGAGCCATAGCGGGTAAGACCGTTCCGGCAGGCACCTTTGTCTGAACCACTACCTCAATCCGCGCCGCAGTTTGCGGTGCCAGCGTAGCCAAATCCCAGCGCAAACGCTGCCCATGCTGAGTAGAGGGCGGTAGGCTAGCTCCCACTAGTTGCACGTCTGCCGGCAATTCAAGTTCGAGAACCGTATTCTCAGCAGCCCGTGTCTGCGCCGGACGACGGCGGTAAAGGTTGCCGTACTCAATGGTGTAGGCAAAGACACTCCCCTGACCGATAATGCTGCTGGGCGCGTACAGTTGCACGAACGGATTTGGACGCACGATCGCCACTGTCGCACTGGCCTGATTATCCTGCTGATAGATAGGGATTTCGGGAGTCGTTGTTGTGATAGTAGCAGTAGCACTCAATTGATCGGCATTGATAGGCGCCGGTACCGCCAGCTCTAGCCGTAGTTGATTATCGGTGGCCGGCGCCAGATCACCGAGTGCGCAAACAAGTTGACTACCATCACGCTGGCAGAATGTTGGATAGTTCGTAAGAGAGGTAGTAGTCGGTAGTTCTACGGTGAGGGTTGCATTGCGTGCAATGCCATTTCCGTGATTCCGATAAGAAACCTGCAACGTGCTCAGCTCGCCAGCCGCTGCCGGAGCCGGGACAAAGGCCAGCGTGACTGCCGGATTGGGGTGCAGGTAGAGTGTCCTGACGGTTGCGACATTATCGGACGGTTCATCGCCAGCAGTTGTCGTGGTGACAGTTACTCGATTATCAAAGCGGTCGATCATACCGATGCGTGGTTGAGTCTGGAGACTGATCGTAACCTCCTGACCAGGCGCCAAACTACCGAGATTGCAACGAAAAGTACGATCTGCACCTTCGTAACGACAGGCTCCTCCAGGCGCACGAAGGATGCTAACAAAATCAAGCTGCGGCGGCAATGGATCACTGACAACAACATTGGCAGCGGCAGCACTCCCCTGATTGACAACTTGCAGCGTATAGAGCAGGTGATCGCCACTCAGGACGGTCACTGGCGCTGATTTACTGATCCTCAGCTCGGCTCGTGTTAAACGAGTGTATTGTGTCGCACTATTATTGGTCTGGTTTGTATCAGGAGGACTTGCACTGATCGCAGCCGTTGCGCTAACGGTTTGGCTCAGGGAACGACCAATCGTTATCGGGGTACGCACACGCACATCAATCGTGCCAGTACTATTTGGATGGACACGGCCAATCTGCCAGGTCAGTACCGATCCCTGTTGAGTAACCGGTCGACTGGTATCTAACAAACTCATTCCGTTCGGTAATGTCATGTGTATGGCAACATTGGTCGCCATAACCAGACCGGTATGACGATAGCTGATGGTGTAACGCAACTCATCGCCAACCACCACCTCAGTCGGCGCACGTAGTTCAATACTCAGATCCATCTGTGGCTGTAGAGATGTCAAACCAACATCAATGTCTGATCGGATCACACCGCGATCAATCGCCAACGGTGGACTAAAACCGCTCTGTTCATCAATATCGCTATCGCGTTGGGCGTCGCCACCACGACCAGATGGAGCGAAGGCATAACCTTCTGGCAAGCTAACGACAACTCGATACTGACCTGGTTCGAGGTTCGTAAAACTGTAACGTCCCTGCGCGTCACTCACCGTCGTGCGAGGATACACATTCACGGTGGGCGCCGAGCCAGAAACTCGCTCTATCCGTATCGGAATACCGACAATACCCGGCTCGTGAGGGTCTTGCACACCGTTACGATTGACATCGTGCCAGACCAGATCACCGATTGTCGCCGGTTGAAACTGACGAGTCAGCCCAATATCGACATGCTGTACCCGTTCTGCACGAAGTGGTAATGATAATGCACTACCCGTCACCCCATTACCGGTGTGGCGACCGGCAAACTCCACGACACCGAAGATCGGATGCGCATCGCTATCGCGGGTATCATCGGCGCCAGCGTTGAGTGGTGCATAGACCATACCGGCTAATGGCCGACCTGCTAAAAATTCAGTCGGTGCAACACGCATGTGTAGGGCACGGTTCGGAGGAACAGCAACCGTGTAGCTCCCGTCAGCGGCTGTTACTACACTCCCCAGCGGAATTGCACGTTCAGGCTCCAGAATCTCAACCATTACGCCTGCCAACGGTGGTTCACCAGCCTCACGTAGACCATTGCCGTTGACATCGTGCCAGAGTTGACCGCTCACGAACGCATAGGTACATAGAAGTTCGAGATCGCCAAGGGAAGTCGACTTGTTACTCTCAGGTGGAATGAGGGTAATCGCTCTAAATGGATGCGGCTGATTCGAGGTGTAGAGCATCAGTCCAGAAGCACTGTCACCGAGCAACGAAGTAGCGACGATTGTTTCTGTGCCGTTTTGATTAGGAATAGCCAGCAGGCTACCCATGTGATTTTCAACATGAGCTGCTCTATCCCCAGGAAAGCCATGCAGATGATCATTCAACCAGTCGCTAGGATTAGCTTTCATCTTGTAAGTGGGATTGCGGATATGCACTTGATCGAACCGGTACGTAGAAAAAACTTCCAGTATCCACTGACCATCACTGTTTCGCCGATAGTTCAGCGAGTCTCCTTGCGCAGTAGCGTTGTAATGACCCACCGGCGGTTTGCCAAAAAAGGTCAAATCACCAATTCGATCACGTAAACCGAGGCGGAGAAATTGACCATCAGCACTAAACTCAATGTCTGTCAGGAATGGTTGTGCATCGAGAATTGTTTGAAATTTACGATAAATGGGAAGCTTCGCCAGATTCTCGTTCCAAGGATTCCAGCCGGTAATTTTATTCTCTGGTTTCAACTGTTTCAGCGTATCAAGATAGGTCGAGACTGCAAACCGCTCATTGAAAAAGTAGGTAATAAGGGGCTGATGCAGGACAACTTGCCAGCTATTCTGCAACATGTGCCACTCTAGCACGAACACTTGTGGTTTACCATCAGACGGCACTGTGTCTGTAACTCCTACCATCAACCTGGGGCTACGGGTTATTGGATCAAGGCCTGGCGCAAACTCGAGCGCAAATGGTCGCAGATTCGCCACCGTTTGTTGATTGGCGCTAATATGCTGAAAGGGAATTGGTATCGGTGATAGACGTTGTGGAGTTTCGCCAGTAATGTCGTACCGTTCAAGCTGACGGGTGTTGAGATTGACGATAAACAGCGTAGTACCATCCGGGCTAATTTCCATATCACCGAGGCCACTCTTACCTACTGCGGCTAGAATGTGGGTATCGTCACGATCATTTGTTGGGCGATCTAAGCCGGCATTAGGGACAGTGAACGATGGACGCCATTGACCGTCGTTGAAGCGGTATTCGTAGACACCACCAGGGCCGAGTGGACCATAACTGGTAAAGCGACGGGTAAAGGCAGCGGCAAACAGACGGCGAATCCCACTGATCGCACCATCGTCATAGGCCAGACCGTATACCGAGCCAATGCCACTATTGTTAGCAATCCGTCGATTGTAGCCGCCGTTAGTCGTACCGATCGGTGCCAGCATCTGTTTGACACCGCCCACAGTAACCCGCACCAGCGCCGGATCGTTAGCTGCAACCGGAGTGTAAATTGTATCGGCAAAACAGGTGGTTGCCAGATCAAGATCACTGTTCAGGCACGGTACCGCACTGGCAAAGCCACCGGTGCCGGTCTGCGCTCTAGCTGGTGATGACGGTAACGATGGCAGCAATAGGAGCATTATCAGCATCATCAAGATAGAGATCCGATGGATGTGCAAGAAGCGGGGCAATGTCATGCAGCGTCTCCTTCATCGATTTCAAGCATGCCCTCACCCAGAGCGCCACCAGTAGTAGCACCCAGCGAGGGACTTATCAGTTGCCTAAGGAAAGTACTTACCGTCCGATGAAAGGGATATGTACGATATGAGGAACCGAGGTACTATTCAGTTGAATCGGTGTAATGGGTTGACCATTACCGGCTCGATCAAACACCCTAACCTGGAGGGTATGCGCCTGGTTGGGTATATTCCCCAACGCCACTGCCAATTGATAGGGGGTTCCATCACTGGCAGGGACGGCATTCGTTAATGCTTGTACTTCATCATCGGTCAGAATGTGGAAAATTGGGGTACCTATGGTTGTTCCGTCACGGGCCAGAAATTGCCATTCGATAGCCCTCGGCAAGGGTGCATACGCATCGGCAAACTGCCCGCTTATGATCAGTCGGGTAGACTGATCGGTTATCTCTACTGCGGCATTGGTATTGGTAAGTACAGGCGGTGTTACGTCACGGGTGACAACAAAGTCGATCTGCCGGGAATTGGTTATATGCTCACCATTGACCACAACCGTAGTCACGATTTCCCCCTCACGTTCAGGTAACGGAAAGTTTTGCTGAAACTCCTCCTGTGAACTAAGCAAGAAATCATGAAATACAATACTGGGTTGGTCCCAGATCGCCATATATCCATTGCGCCCGCCTGAATGGTTTATCACGCGCAGAGTAACGTAGTCGCGGTTGGTGTAATGACTCATGGCCCGTTCAGGCGACACAATCTCAATGGTCACCTGAATCGGTGGTTCTTTGATAAACGGAGCACTGAGCGAAATAATCGTTCCATCAAGATCGCGTAGTTGAACATAAAGGATCGGCGGATTCTGCCTCAGGTCTTCATTGGTGATCGTCATACAGCGTGAGGCCGTGCCATTTTGGACCGTGAACCATGACCAACGCTGATCGTCGGTTGGTTCTTGATTCCAACGCCAGCGTACCGCGTCGATGGTCGATGGAAGATTGGTAAAGAAACCATTGACACACCAATCAAATTCAATGTAGTTGTCTAACTCCATATATGGTTGCGCCGACTGAGCAGCAAGTGGTTGTGAGCACAATACGAGAACCCACATCAGACTCCAGCTAACAATCCATAGTGAGCGTGGCTGATTGTTCAGACGCATGATGTATCTCCCGTTAGTGAGTAAGAATGTACTGAGCAACGTCTCGCCCGAGTGCCATGCCTTGCATACCATCCATCACCCAATGCACACCACCAATGATGCGCGAGCGGGTCGCATCGGCAGCCTGCGCAACCAACAGATCCTTATGCTTTGGAAAGGCTATCATCAGCACATTCGCAGCCGCCGAGCTAAATGCAGCATGGCCTGATGGATACGATGGATGTGGTGGTGTCGGCAACGTCGGCTGCCAATCCGGTTCAACCAGAGCCATCCATTGTTCTGGGCGAACAAAACCGTAGAGATACTTGTTGTGCCAGCAGACAACCGCCGTGTCATGCATCGTCACACCGAGATACGCGAGGAGGGAAGCGGTCTGTAGCTCATCAAGATTACCGACCACAGCCATCGTGATGGCGGTTTCAAACCACAAACCGGGAACGGTGACTGTACCAACGTCGGCATGCCATTTCCAAGCCAGTTCCCGATGCTCATCGGTAAGCACTTGCTGAGCGGCCCGAAATGTCGTTCGCTCTTGCTCCGTGCTGTCACTTTCCCAAGCAGGAGGTGGAGGCAGAATGAACGTATCGCCGGAAGGAACCAGCACCGTTTTCACATCTCCCCAGTGTGGATCAAGCGGTAACTTGTCAGTATACCAGCCCCCCACCGCCGGTAACGTTACTTCCCGCACGGCATCACTGCCATCAGCCTGTGCCCACGTTACAATCTGCTCGCCGACCGCACGTCCGATTTGAAAGCTGCGTTCAAGCTGCACGGCTGGCACTGGCTCTCTACGCCACAATCCGTACCAGCGCGCTTCGTAAACAGACTGATCAATATTGTCGCTATGCTGCGGATGTAGGTAGCGCAGTACCGGCCAGACAGCACCGGCCAACAACGCCACTTGATCGACCGTTTCTTTTGCCTCAGCCCCGACCACAAGTGCATCGTTGAGCGCTACCGAAACCAACATCAGCTCACGGGCTGCCCGCGTTGGCGGCAGCCCATCACGGGCAATGTAGCGCAGAGCAGTTTTGATCCAGTCGGTCGTGAATCGGTGCACAATACCGGTGGATGGTGATGAGGGAAGATTTTCAGGCACGGGATCACTGGCTACCGTTGCCAACACCTCCGCCGTATCGCCGATAAGCCAGAGGCGCGGCTTGAGGAGGTTGTTGAAACCGCCCATCGGCACCTGAATATCGGCAGATGTGCGCTGGTTAGAGGTAGGAACAGTTGCCGGTGAGACAGCACAGGCGGTCAGGAGGACGAACAGCATGACCAGTTGAACGATTCGCATAAGCACCTCATTGCTAGAAACGTGTTCAATAATAAAAGCGCATGAGATGCCAAAAAGATACGCAGAAATTTTGACGAATTTTGCAAAGTGAGGGACCGAGTACTAGTGAGAGGTAGGGGTTGGTGAAGTTTTCGGCTCCGGCTTGCCTTCGCTAACCAAATAGCTCAAAAACGAAGCGCCACCGACGAACATCACGCACCTGCTAACAGTGTGCTAACGACAACCCCTGAACTGTGCGGTTTCCTTGGGATCCCGGTGCTCAGCAGGAGCGTCAGTTGAAGTGGCACCCCCTCACCTTCCCCCCCAACCCCCTTCCTCTCCCACGCTGTGGGAGAGGAAGGGGGGAGGACGGCGCGGGGGCGATCCTGCGGCAGTCAACGATACCGCGTTCACCAACCTCCCCTCTCCCACGCTGCGGGAGAGGGG
>JAGHYT010000247.1:0-2836 GCA_017743535.1 Chloroflexus sp. | reverse complement strand
GTGGCCTATGCCGAGGGCGACTACCCGACGGCGCGGCAGTATTTGCAGGAGGCGCTGGCAATCAAGGAAGCGGTGCTGGGCCGCCGCCATCTCGAAACGATGGTTATGTTAATTGCATATTATAGTCTTTTCTGGAGGGCGCTGTTTGCGGCAGGTATGTGCGCTCTGCTTTCCTGGTTTCTGCTACCAGCGCAGGTTGATCTCTTCGCTGTGGGTGTTGTTCTGCTGCTCGGTGCGATTGGTTATCTCTGGTTGCCTGCCGCAACCCGACTGGTACGGGCAGTCTGGCACTTCCAGGTTGGTTGGTTCGGAATGACGTTGCTGCTGCATCTGTTTGATCGTGTCAATCTTGAAACTTCGCCAATAATAACTTATGCGCTGGCTGCCTGTGGCGGTGCGGTTGGGCTGTTCTGGCCCCGAATCATAGCCTTGCAGGTCGTTCGCGCTATCCGTCATCGTCTGCGACGATGGTGGTATCCTTCTCTTCTGCAATTGTTACGCCGTCAGCGCCGATCAGGCGCTGCTGACCAACCACAGGAGCGTACCCATGCCTGATCAGTTTACCGTTCGCATCGAGTTTGTAGATAACGATCCAACCCGCCCTAACCCGGCCGGCGTTAGCGCCTGCGCCGATCAGATACTCACCGATCTGCGTCGCTGCGGCATCGAGCCGTATCCGGTGTACACCGGCGCGATGGGTGGTGACGTGTATGAGATTGTGCGCCAGTTGGCCGAGAGTGCTGCGGCAAACAAGGAGGTCTTGCTGGCGCTGATCAATGGAGTCGTTGCACCAATCGTCAGTGTGCTGGCCGAACGGCTGAAAGCGAAGGATCGGCCGTCTGACGCGCAGCATACAGTGATCGTTATTGTCGAAGGCGCTCAGGCTGAGGTGATCGATCCTGACATATCTGCTGAGGAGTTGTTGCGCCGTCTGCTCGTCAGCGACCCGCAGCTTGCCGAGAGAGTTTCCCCAGCAACGAAGCCAGTGGTACAGGTCAGGGTGGCAGGGTACAAGAAGCGGTAGTGGACTTAACCCCTCCCCCCTTGCAAGCCGGAGTTTGTGGGTAATGTGCGGATACGCTGAAATTTACCCCCAACCCCCGCATGCGGCGGGTGAAGGGGGCTGCCTACCAAAAGCCGGAAACGTTGCTCATCCATGCTCACCAATGACAATATTGTCAATAACCATTTTCATCTCGTCAAGGCACTGTCATTCTGATATGCTACGGTCATACACGGGGGCTGCTGCAACTCGCCATCTGTAGAGCACGCACGAAGGGGGGCAGGCAGAAGTTCCAATGATCGCTTGTTCTATTCACCCATGCGCACTGTGTACCTTGATCAGACACTCATAAACATTGCGAGCGTTCCTCTCTTCGGCAGCCTGAGCGAATATGGGCTTGTCATAACGGCAGTAGGAGCAATCTATGCGGATCGGCATTGATGTGCGCTATCTGTCTCACGGTTTGGTTGGTGGTGTTCATACCTATGTCAAACACTTCGTGGCCGAGCTGTGTACGATAGCTACCGATCATCAGATATTTCTCTACGCCGATACAAAGTGCCCGTTTGAACTAGATAATCTCCCACCTACGGTAACACTACGCCTGCTACCGTACCGAGGGCCGCAATCGAGTGTGTATCTTGATTACATTGGGATGCAACGGGCAATGGCCCGTGATCGGCTCGATGTGGTGCATTATCCGGCAAACTATGGTTTCCGCGTGAGCGGTGCACGGGTTGTCGTAACCCTTCACGATGCCCTGACGATTATGCCGCTCAGTGAGACACTGTTCAGTTCCGGTTCGCGACGCACACTTCGTTCAATGGCGACAACGATCTATCTGTATTTTGCCTCGCGGCGTATGTTGCACCATGCCGATTTGCTGTTGACCGTCTCAGAGCACGCTAAGCAAGATATTCTCCGCTATTGCCGATTCGATCCTCAGCGCATTATTCCTATTCCCCATGCACCAACGCCGGATATGTACCGAATCAGTGACGAAGCCATTCTTGCTGCGGTTCGTCAGCGTTACGGGATTGACCGACCATTTGTGCTCGCCGATGCGCTGAAGAACCCCGGCGTTTTGGTGCGCGCCTGGCGACGATTACCGGCAGCGCTGCGGCAGAGTCATCGGATTGTCTTTTTCTCGCGTCATCCTGAGCCACTGCCGATAGTTTTCGAGGCAGTTGAGCGCGACGGTGCACTGCTTCTGATCAATCCGCCACGTCCTGATCTGATTGCGCTCTACAGTATGGCGGAAGTTTTCGTTTTTCCATCCTGGTTCGAGGGCTTTGGTATTCCGGTATTGGAAGCGATGACTTGCGGTACGCCAGTGATCGTTTCCGACCGCGGACCGCTGCCGGAGGTCGCCGGGGGAGCGGCGTTGGTGATGGATGCCGAGGACGACGCGACGCTTGCGGGTTACCTGGAGCGCTTGCTGACCGATCCGAACGAAGCAGCACTCTGGCGTGAACGCGGTTTTGCTCATGCGGCGCAGTTTAGCTGGCGCAAGACTGCCCAGCGTATTTTGGAAAGTTATGAGCAAGTATTGCATAGAACGATCTACGCGCCTGGTGTGCTGTAGGGCGCAGTACCGGGGTGATCCATCGCTGCGAGTTTTCGGTTATGTTTGTTGTGCTGATGGAAGTTGTGCACCGGATTGTGGCAATACCTGGTTCGCTGCTCGCTGGAGGTATGCGCGGTGCCGGAGATGATGGAGCACTGATGCACTCCCCGCTGGGGTTCAGCCGTCCACCGCATCGGCGGGCCGGAGGTCTGCGCATCTAGGTGGGGTCTTGGGTGCGCTCCCCGCTGGGGTTCAGCCGTCCACCG
>JAGHYT010000062.1:0-24963 GCA_017743535.1 Chloroflexus sp. | reverse complement strand
ACAACTGACCATATAACAGCGATAATGATCACAAGCCAGATGGTAACTACCATTAGTGCCCCGGCCCGACTGATCGGTTTTCCTTGCTGCAACAACACTTCAGCTTTCTGCCGAGCATCACTCATTACTTCAGATGGTATCATTCTTAGGGCCAGTGCAATTCCCAGCGGTGTGATAACTAGGTCGTCGAGGTAGCCAAGGACAGGAATAAAGTCTGGGATCAAGTCTATGGGGCTAAACGTATGTGCTACCACCAGACCTACGAAAACCTTGACGTACCAGGGAACTCGTGGATCACGAGTGGCTATGTACAGAGCGTAAGCTTCTCGTTTTAGAGCACGAGCACGATGTTTCAGTTTGGTAAGCAAAGCGCTTCTCCAATGCGTGTAAGTCACCGTTGGACTGCCAGGCTTCGGCAACATTTTCGGTTTTTGGTCAGGTTTGATACGCCGATCATCTCCAGCCTGTGGTTTTTTCTAAGCGCATGATCAAAAACCCAGATTTCTCATTGGGCACGTACCGTACCTATGTGACCATTGCGTGCGGGAGTGCCAACATGCTTTCGCGCCTGCTACGCTCCGTCCCCCTTTCCTTGCCTCTTGTGGGAGAGGAAAGTGGGCAGGGGGGAAGGTGAGGGGAGCCAGGCGTGCTCCGCAGGACAACCCTGCTGAGCGTCTGATCAAAACCACGAGTTTCTGATCAGGCTCTGCGATCACGGGTCGTCGTTGGTGGTGTGTAGTGTTTGGCTGATCACTCCTCACCTTCACTCCAGCGTCTTTTCTCGTAAGGGCGAGGAAGGGAAAGTGAACTGGGAAATGCGATCTTACCCTGGGGTGACAGACATGTTCGGGAGTCGACAGTTCTTGTTTGAGACCACCATTGCAACAGGAACGACACGCATCCACACTTTTACGGACAAGTTCCCAACTTGCCTCTACTTCGCCCTCCTCGTTCCTACCTCACCACTCACTCCCAATCATCTTCCTCATCTGTTGTTAGTTTCGATGATGGTATTAGCTGACCGGCCACCCGAATATGTTCACAAATAGTAGCTCGCTGACCGAGCACGAACACCCGATGCCGTGCAACCGGACGCAATACCGGTGCTGCCTGTGCCCGTACTTTATCAAGCAGTTGCTGATCGGCAACGAGGGTTACCAATCGTCCGCCGGGCTTCAGCACTCGTGCAATGTGGTATAGCACGTCACGGTAGAGTTCACCCAGGTCCTCCCCCTCGCTAATCTGATTGCCAAAGGGTAAATTGACCGCCACCTTATTCACACTGGCGTCGGGTAACGGTAATCTGATCGCGTTCCAACGTCGGATCACGACGTGACCGCGAACATGCCGAAGATTAGCATTCATTGCAGTCACCGCCGCCGGACTAATATCGCCGCCGTAAAGTGTGGTAAAAGGCCCGGCTGCTGCTCGTTCTAGCAGCAGTGTGCCGGCGCCGGCCATCGGATCGAGAAAGATGTCATCAGCTTCGGGATGGGTAAGCATCACCATCGCCGCCGCCAGTGCTGGACGCAGCGAGGCCGGTAGGTGTGCAACCTTCTCACGTTGTCGCATTGAGCTGTCTGTTAACCGAATTGCGATGATCAGCTCTTGTTCAAGCAGTGTGGCCCACACTTCCAGTTCGGCTTCTTCATCTACCAGTTGCCAGTGTCCAGGCCAGCCGTCACGGATCGCATCGGCTACCGCCCGGCCAACCTCATACCGGTGGAAGTTGTGTTTGCCTACCATACGGGTAACGACGCGAAAACGCCCGTTGCGTTTCTTACCGTTGAGGCGCTGCCAGAGTTCCAGTGCCGGTTTGATCGTTTCTTCGTTGCGCGTAGCGGCGTGTATCTGGCGTAACCCCCGTTGATCGGGTGCGATTTTGAAGCCGCGTGCAGCGACTACGAAGACATCTTCGATGGTTCGTAGTGCCATAAGCGAACGGATTGAACCGCGATGATCGAGCAAGATGAGATCGTTGCGTGCTGGTACACCACGCACACCGAGCTGACGGGGTGCCGGTCGGTCGGCGGTGGGCCGAATCGTCTGTTCCACTTCTCGCCACGTGAGCGGGGCCAGTCCAGGCAGAGTTTGTAATATGTAGAGCATAAGAAGCTGTGATCCTACAATGTGTCAATATAATCGGTGATAATGTGATATAGCGTTGTCAAACTGGCAATTTCAACCCATTCTTCTGCCGAGTGCAGGCCGGCGCCAATCGGGCCGAGGCAGATTGCCGGAACGCCAATGTGTGAATAGTAACGGGCGTCGGTTGCAAAGTGTTCGCGGTAGAAACGTGGTGACTGGCCAGTGTGGCGCTCAATAATGTCGGCTATTCGCTCAACATCGGGGTGTTCAGGGTCAGTACGTAAGCCAGCACTTGCCATCACGCTAACAAATTCCGCATCTGGGAAGGCTACTGCTAAATCCGCTTGAATGGCTTCTGGCGTGGTGTCGGCTGTCCAGCGAATGTCGAAAGTTACCAGCGCCTCTGCCGGTACCTGATTACGCGAACCGGCGCCAACCCGAATTTCGGTGGGGGTTACCGACGTGCGCCAGTCGTTCGGGCCAACCGGTGGTGGATACCGTTCATGGATCGTTTGAATACCCCGGGTCAGTCGGTAGATCGGATTATCACCTTCCCAGGGCCGCGATCCATGAGCAGCGCGACCGGGGATCCGTAGTTGTGCCCACATGCCTCCTTTGTGCTCGAACATAATACCGAGATCGGTTGGTTCAAGGCAAAGCATAAAATCGCACCGCCAACCCTCGTCGCGCAACCGTCCTGTACCTTGGCGTCCACCTATCTCTTCATCGGTCACGAACTGAAAGCCAATATCCGGTGGCTGCGGTCGTTGCGCTAGATCGCGGATCAGCCGCATCATAACTGCGATACTGCCTTTCATGTCTTGGCTACCACGTCCGTAAATACGGCCATCGCGAACTTCGGGTATAAATTGGTTCGCTTGACCGACTACCACATCCAGATGACCGTTGATCATCAGCCGTGGTGAGCGGGTAGGTTGTAGTGTCACGACCAGCGCTGGCTTATCATTGGCACTGCTTCGTTCAAGATGAACCTTCGGAATATTAGCCAGATAGGTGGCAACGTAATCAATCGCTGCCTGTAATTGATCGGGCCGGTCGGCAATCGTCTCAAACCGGATCAGGTCACAGGTGAGACGGGTTAGTTCAAGATCAAGATCATTCATAGAGTGTTCCTGTCTTTATATCATATCAAGTCTGGATTATAGTATGTTTTTCTGAAATGCACTACCTGGCGGTACAAGCGAGAGGGGGGCAATGTCCTTAGCTTCGGTTTGGCTTCAAAATGCCTCTCCGGCAATGCTCCCTCTTCCTCAGCCCGTGTAGAAGCTGAAGGGAGAACGTGAGGGGCAGCAACTGCATCTACCGTAACACTCCCCCTTTCTTATCATAAAGGGAGCGAAAGGGGGAAGGTGTTGTGTGCTGGCTTCACTTACCCTGCGACCAATCGACTGAACGGAGGCAGGATCCCAGGCGCAATTGCAGCAGTCACCCCATAAAGATGGGCCTTCCAACTAGGATATATATCGCGCTGACGGGCAGCGATCCCGTTCAGACTGGCCTGTACAACAGGCGCCGGTTGATCGAGCAACCAGCTCGGTACATGTCGTTTGGAGCTAACTCCGTACTGGGGTGCGTCGAGGATGTCGGTTTGAGTGAAGAAAGGATACACGGTACTGACACAATAGCCGTCGGCGGCAAGACCGTTGGCAAAACCGCGTAGCCCGAATTTTGCCGCACAGTAAATGCTGATGTTCGGCAGTGCTGCTCGACCGAGGATTGACGAGATAAACACTATCTGACTACGTGGCTTAGTGCGCAGGGTTGGCAAGAGTGCAGCGGTGAGGCGGATTGGTGCATACAAGTTGATCCGCAACAGACGCTCGGTAGCGTCTGTCGGGATTGCGTCAAGTGGCCCGTACAGCCCAATACCGGCGTTATGAATGATCAGGTCGAGATCAGGCGCGATCTGCCTGACTTGCCGGGCCAATCGATCACAATCGTCAGTATTGCTCAGATCGGCCGGCAACAAGGCACGAATCCGCCCTTCGCTTGGTTGTAATTGATGTTGGGCTGCGAATTCGGCGGCAGTGCGTAGCCGGTGTGGGTTATGACTACTCAAGATGAGTTCTGCTCCTGCGGCTAACAACTGACGGCTGAACTCGCGCCCAAGTCCACCACCGGCGCCGGTTATCAGTACTACTCGTCGGGCAAATGCCTTCATGCCACATCCTCATCATCAGTTGTCAGACTGTCAATCTCCACCAGACTCTGTTGGCACGCCATTTCAAGCCGGTTGAGGCGACGTTGGAACTGATTGATCGCGAAGGTACTGAAGGTTTCAATCTGTAAATTGAACGGCATCGGTTCATAACTGGCGAAAATCTCGTCGATGACCCCCATTGCGTAGAGCACTAGCTCGTTCATTCGTTCGACAATATGATCCCAAATACTCCGGTCGGTCGCGATCAGTCGTGAGAGGAGATAAATGCCGTAAGCGATATGACGTGACTCATCTTGTTTAAGTAGCCGAATCCCTTCACGAGTGCCGGGCATGATCTTTTGGGTATCGAGAATGGTGAAATAGGCGTGGTAGCCGGTTTCGGCCAGCACACCCTCGACAATCATGTTGTACGTGAGCGATGCCTCGGCGAGATTGCGCGGCGAGGGGTCTTGATCGAGGCGGTGCATAGTTGCCGGTAACGCTTCATAGATGAGTGCACGATAATTGGCAGTGTGATAGCGGCTGAGATCAGGGTCAACACGGGCTACTTCACTAATGAAGCGGGCGAAGAAATCGGTATGTTTGGCTTCCTCAAATAGAAAGGTGGTGAGGTAGAGTTCCTCTTCAAGCCGACCTTCACTGGCAATAGTCCGAATGAGCGGCAACAGATCAAGGGTGACGGCCTCTTCACCGGCCTGGAACAAGGCGGTCAGTCGGAGCAGCAGATCGCGTTCGTCGTCTTGTAGCTGTTCCCAATCGCGGGCATCACGGCTCAAATCGATAAGTGACGGATTCCAGATGCCAAAGCGCTTGGCTTTCTCGAACAGGCGCATTGGTGGACTGTGACGATTCAGGCCACGGCTTGTCGTAATGAAATCGGTGTGGGTCACTTTGTTTTCCTCCTGTTCATGCGGGGTTGTCTTATCTTTCAGGTTGCTCAATCGGTATCAAACAGGTGAGTAAAGCGCTACCTGCCCAGAGGTCAATTTCAGGAATTGACGAAGTTGCCAGGTTCGCTAAGGCATTGCGTGCAACAGTATTGCCTGCTGTGCAGTTGCTGACTATCGCCATTACTGCTGCATATCGAACTGAAAGCGGTTGGGTTTCTGTCTCGGTGGCAAGTTGGGCTAAGTCCTTGATCGTTGCTTCATCGGCTTGCTGCGCGAGTGCTCTGATAGCAAGACAGCGCAACTGCTCTGAGTGTTCAGGATGGATGGCCACTGCCCGGATCAACGGATCAGATGGTGTATGTGTACTCAGGTGTCGCACAGCCAAACTTTTGAGCACTTCAGGCGTATGTGGGTCGGTGAGCACTTGACGTAAGGCTGGATGATGTGGATCGGCGGTCGCCAGCAGTGCAAACGCCTGGGTTTGCAGCGCCGGGTATGGTGCGAGCAGCCCTTCAATGAAAACAGGGAGAACGTCTGCGGTTGCGGTATCGCGCAATGCTGCCGCAGCGGCCAATCGGATGCTCAGATCGGGGTGACTGCGAACAATACGCAACAGGATTGGGGTCGTAGTTGGGATTTGACCGGCGAGCGCATCAACCGCAGCCAGTGCACAGGTTCGGTCAGCGTCGAATGCCATGCGATGGAGAAGGTTTGCTGGTGCTGGCCGATCACTGCGCTTGAGCGCATAGAGGGCAGCACTGCGCAGTGGTTCTGGTTGTGTTGTGATGATCTCCATGAGGCGCGAAACCGGAATGGCGACAGCGGCATGGAGTGCAGCCACCCGGATGTCCATTGCCTCTTGTTCGTTGTCAACAATGGCCATTAGGGTTGGCGTTGCTGTCGAATCGGCGCTCCGCCCCAAAGCTTGCAGTGCGGCGAGACGTATGCCTATCTCAGATGAATTGCAGACGATCCGTAGCAATGTGTCACGAACCTCTGCCGAGAATGGTGGTCGTATCTGGTGAAGTGCGTTGCACGCCAGATCACGATCGGTTGCTTCAGCCAATTGGATCAATATCTGTGCACCGTCGGGGCGGTCGGCAATAGCACGGAGCGCAGCTATGCGGAGGGGATGGTCGTTCACTGCCTCGCGGGCCAGGCGTGCCAATTCAGGCGTAGTGAAAACGGCCAGTAAATCGGTTAATGGTCGCGGAGCACTTGCATCGTACAACACGATCTCAAGTAGAGCTTTGGTCGCCGGGTAGAGGTGTGGGTGAAGTTGACCGATCTGCGTAACCGCACGAACAGCAGCACTACTTACCCGTAACACGTGGTGGGCGACGAGGACAGAGGGTCGATCAAGGATGGGACAAACACCATCAGCGACTGTATCTGAGTGAACGATTAGATCGGCCAGGATGGCACGAGTTGACTCAGCAGCCGCCGACAACCATCGTTCCGCCGGGCCGATCAGGGCTGGCAGAGCTTTGATCCATTCTTGCAGTACATGTACACCGTATATCGGCGCCAATAGATACCCAAGTGTCGTGATTGCCTCAGCGGTACCGTATCGTCCGAGGGCAGCAATAAGCGTGATCGTCAATTCGCTATCGATGTCGGGCCGGTAAGCAAGGTCGTGCAATATCTTGCGGGCTGCTGCCGCCGCCGCATGATTCTGAGCGGCTATCTGAGCGAGGGTCTGGACTACTGCTCGGCGCAGCAGTGGTGGGTGCTGATAGCTTACATACGATTGTAAGAACGGTACTGCTTGTGGATAATGCACAAACTGATAGGCAGCCGCTGCGCGTACTATCGTCAGTTCGCTTTCAGTGTCTAACAGGCGTTTGAGCAGCATCTGCCCGCTGTCTAAACGGTGGAGGAAGCGAATGGCCCGCAACCGTAAATCGAGTGACAACCGATTACTTAGAGCAAAGCTGACCAGAAAGGTCTGTCCCTCCTTATCGAGGGTCAGGTCGGCCAACGCTTCATCGCGGGCGACCCACGGTTGATGGGTTTGCATAATGAAGCGTGCAACGCGATCAACCTGACCTGTGCGTAGCCAGACGGTACGAGCTGCCTGGCGAACTTCAGCCGCCGGATCGGCAGCAGCATGTTCGAGGTCAGTATTAGAAAGGGCAGCGGGTGCCAGTGCCCGAATAGGAGCCGGAAGTTCGGTATGTTGCAAGAGATAGTGCGCTATAATACGCTGACGTTCTGTACCGGCAGCGCCACTCAGCAGTAATCGTAAGCCGAGCTGGAGGGCTGGATTGGTTAACCATGGATGAGCGTTGCCGCTGCTCACGGCTAGAAGGCAACGACCTGCCTGACCGATCAAATCGGTATACTCCGGCAGGGGTGGGGGTGTCATCTGCTGCTGACATAGCAGGTCAATTGCGTGCCAGCGCAGTGGTGGTGGGGCATCGGTCGCATCAAGGAAGGTTATGAGCAGTTTGTTGGCGGCTGTCGGTGCTAATTGCGCTACAATTCGTTCTAGTAATGGGGTTATCTGACCAGACTGCGTGCGGCCAATATCGGTCAGAATAATTGGCAGTGCCGGTACCAGCGTGTTCAGCGCCTCACCACCGTAGCGACACATCTCTTCGAGCAGGGGGCGGCTTAGTGCAGGATCAAGCCGTGGCCGTTCGCGGAGTGCTCGCGCCAGTAGCAGTAGTCGTTCGCCGTTTGGCAGGTCGGATTCGGCGAGGGCTGTGATTAGTGGTTGCGGGTCAAGCGTAACCCCAAATGCTAACGGTAGGCAAAAAGCCCGCCATTGTGCGCCAGCATTTCGGATCGTTGTTGGTTCTGGCCGCGATTGGGCGGCTAATTCGACGGCTTGCTGATAGATACGACGGGCGCTGGCACCAATCCGCCAGCCCGCCTGGTCGTTTGTCGTAGCCAGAATTGGTGTTGCAAAAGCGGCCATCCGCTCATAGAGCGCTGCACGCGAAACCGGCCAGCCACTGAGCGGTTGGGTCAGGGCCAGCATAATGAACTCAGCCGGTCGTTCACGCAGCATCACGAGCGGGTCACGCTCGAACAGCGGGAATAATGTCTGCGGATCACTGTGCGGAAAGAGAATCTGAATCCATGCCGGAAGCTGTTCGTCTGAAAGCGGAGTAATCGCTCGATGGGTGAATCCGGGCCATAGCTCACCGGAAGGTAGGGCAATCACGACACGTGCTTTCGGCCAACGCTCAGACAGATTCACCAGAAATCGTTGCCAGATTGCACGACGGGCAAGCGGCAATTCTTCCCAATCATCGATAAGTAGCAAACAGGGTAGATTATGCTCGAGCGGATTGGGAGCCAGATTTCGTCGGGCCAGTGCCCGTACAACGATAGCGCGCGGAGTCAGACTCGGAATATCAATATCGCTCAGTAGCAGCCGTACTAGTGGTACTGTGGTCTGACTGTTCAGCCATTGCCGGGCAATCTGCGCTAGCGCCAGACTTCGGCCACTCGCTGGTGGCCCCACAATTGCCAGGTGCCGTGCGTCCGCCAGTATGTGCGTCAGATCGAGTTCGGGTAGCAGTGGGAGATCAAAGGCGGCAGGGAGTAACCGGGAGAGTGGCTCGGCTTCGATCCACTGCTCAATTGCTATCCGCACTTCGCGAGGCAGCCGACGTGGTAAAAAGAGATCGCGGAGCGCCCGCGGAACAAATTGTAGTTCAGGACGTTCGGCGCTCCGTTCGCTCATAGGTTACCCTTCATGCTGACACAGGCATCGTGAAGAGACATGTAAGACCCAATGCCTAGAAAAATCCACGACCGGCACTCTTCGAGAGGCGTGGATCTAGCGTACCGGCAAAAGCTTTCAAGCTCTCTGCGTCGAGACGCTCGAGCGCCTCAAGCTCTTCCTCGGTGAGATCGTAGCCGGCGCAGGCAGCCCGTGCGTCCGCGATCAGTTTTTCGCGAAACTCCGGATCAACCACTGCACGACCGATGATCTGTTCTACGGCTGTTTGTGACATGGTACCCCTCCTTTGTGTTCATCAGGCTAATCGGCGCAACTCGCCATGTGCGCCGATAGCTGCCAGTTCTTGTCTGGCCTGTTTTATGTACGTACTTGCTTCGGTAAAGTTTCGTTGCTGGAGGGCAAGCCCAAAACGTGCAATCGTGCATGCGTGCTCAAAACGACAATTAATATCGCGAAAGATTGTGATCGCTTTGGTGAAATAGTCTTCAAACGGCTCATTACGTTCAGACGCAATTTCACCGATCAAGCGTAACGCCATCGCTTCATCGAAACGACTCCCAATTTGACCGGCCAGCATTGCCGCTCGCGTGGCATAACCTCCTGCCTGCTCAAGGAGTGAGGCCTTTAATGAGGGATCGTTCAATTGCCGACTTTGTACCAGTAATGCCTCTGCCGCTGCCCATAGTGCTTCGACCGTCAATTGTGGTACCTGAGTCTGTTCGCCAATCTGGCGGGCCTCTTCTGCGTAAGCGAATGCTGTTTTCGGATCACCGTTGGCGGTCGCGGCTAGCGCTGCTAGCGCCAGTGTGTTCCCGTACTGGTATTTACTCTGTTGCCTGGTATAGATAGCTAACGCCTGCTGATAAACATCCAGCGCGCGCCGATATTCGCCACGGGCATACGCAATGATGCCGAGCGTATCGTTCGCTTGCGCGACACCGAGCTGATCACCCATCTCTTCACAGAGCATCAGGGCATCGCGACAGGCTGCTTCCGCTGCATCGTAACGTGCCAGACGATAATAGGCATACGCTTCATTGAGTAAAACGCTTGACAGCGCATATTTTGCACTGACGCGGCGAGCTAGCTCTTCGGCCTGGGTATAGTGCTCGACTGCCGCCGCATAATTGCTCTGTAATTGTGCTAGATAACCCAAGTTGTTGTGGGTTCGCGCCTGACCGTAGAGATCGTCAATGGCCTCTTGAGCACTGAGTGCGTTCAGGAAGTGGTAGCGGGCCAGATCGTAACGTCCCCGAATGCCGTAGATCATGCCTAATTGTTGTTGAAGCTCGGCTTCAATCCGTTCATCCTCAATGCTGCGTTGATCATTGCGAATTCGGGCCAATCCGGCTTCGCACATCGCCAGTGCTTCATCGAAGTTGGCCAGGCGGGTCAGAGTTTGTGCCAGATCAGCAGCAATTGCCGCCAGCAGCAACGGTGGTACTTGATTAATCGCTGTGTTGGCAATAGTCTCGGCGCGGCGAAGTTGGGCAAGGGCTTCCTGATACCGACCTTGCTTTTCAAGGGCTGCGCCCCATGATCGCAGCACTTCCGCCTGTACAACCGGTGGGATATGCTCACCACCTAACGAGAGGATCTGTCGGTAAACCGTTTGCGCCTCGTCGTATTGACCAATTGCGGCCAGCGTTTCCCCCAGTGCCTCCATCGCTTCCCACAGTCGCGGGTCATCACCGTGTTCGCCAATAATGTCAATGGCCCAGCGGTAATAGGTAATAGCCTGTTGATTGGCATACTCGTCATGGGCCAAATGACCGGCCAGCAGAAGGTACTGGATTGCCCGTTCTGGTGTGTCGCTCAGTCGGTAGTGATGGGCCAGCAGGAAGATAGGGTTAGCTATAGACCGTACTGTGCGCGTGGTTAACGGGCCATTACGCCCAATCTGCACAATCTGGTGCTGGCGGACAGCAGCAAATTCTTGGCGCAGTCGGGCCAGCTCGTCACTATACCGTTGCTCGAGGTATTCGCCGATTCGGCGGTGTAACTCGCGCCGTCGTGCGAAGAGCATACTCTGGTACGTTACTTCGTGCAACAAGGCATGACGGAAAGAGTGCACTCGTTCAGGTGCTTCCCGCTCGAGCATAGTTAATTCCTGGGCATCGAGCTGTGCGATAGCATGAATCAGTCGGCTCGGCTCCTCTCCGTACACCGATTGCAGGACCGGAACCGGAAAGCGCTGCCCAACCACGGCTGCGACGCGCAGCAGTGCCCGTGAACGTTCATCGAGTTGATCAAGGCGAGCAAGCAATAGTCCGCTCAAACTATCCGGCAATTCGTCAAGAGAAGCCTGTCCTTGCTGCACTGCGCGTACCAGCTCTTCGATGAATAGCGGATTCCCGGCAGCGCGTTCGATGATTTGTACCCGTACCTCTGTCGGGAGTTGGGCACCGGCGGGAATAGCAGCGATCAGATCGGCGCTGTCACTCGCCGATAGAGGGGGTAAGGTCAGTATTTCGGCTCCATCACCGGCCGGGTCATCATTCCAGTACAGCGTGTCACGGTGCGTGCCCAGCATCAGAATGGGCTTGTGAGTAAGCGAAACCGCAATGTAGCGCCATAAATCGAGTGAGATTTGATCGGCCAACTGGAGGTTATCAAATACGATCACCAATCCACGGTTGAGCGCGGCAGCATGGACAATGGCCCGGATCATTTCAAATCGACGCTCCTGACGTTGCTGTGGGTCAAGAGTACGGGTAAGTAGATTATCATCGAGATCGAGCTTGACCAGGTCGGCAATAATGGGTAACCAGTCATCGCTGATCCCGGCACTCGCCAGGCTCTGCCGTACCTGAGTAGCGCGCGTTATCTGATCGGCGCCAGCCGGAATTGCACAGAGCGCCTGGAGGAGATCACTCCACGGCGCGTAGGGGGTGCTTTGCTGGTACGATAAACAGCGGACGCTTACAATCTGTGGTTGGTGTGGTGCACTGCTGATCAGTAGCTCGGCTACTAGTCGCGTTTTGCCAATACCAGCTTCGCCGTTTATCCGTACTACTCGTCCTTGACCACCAAGGGCAGTGATCAGTCGTTCTTGCAGCCACGCCAGCTCGCGCCGACGACCGACGAGTGCATGCTGGGCAACTGGCGGCGGTGCTTCTCGTTCACCGACGACTCTGAACAGTTCGAGCGGTTCGCGCTTGCCGCGGGCACTGACAATTCGCGAGTCGGTGAAAGTGATTGTGGCGCCTACGTTCACTGCAAAGGTTGTCGGCGCACGGATTTCGCCCCAATCACTGTGCGCCATGACTCGGGCCGCCACATTCACAGCGTCACCCATCACGGTGTACTCTTTGCGTTCCACATCACCGACATTACCGGCAAAGACGTTACCACTGTTCAGCCCAATCCGTAACCGCAGCTGAGCAAGGTTGATCCCTGCCGGTTGGGTATTGGTCAGGGTCCTAAATGCACGCTGAAGATCAAGTGCTGCACGGGCCGCTCGTTCGCTGTGATCCTCTTGCGCAATGGGTGCGCCGAAAATGGCCAACAACTTATTTCCCTCGGTTGAAAGGTCAACCTTGTTGACATAACCGCCGTAGCGTTCGATAGCCGTGAAGCAAACCCGCCATACTGCATCAATAATATATGCTATCGTCTGGGGCGGCAGGTCCTCAACAAGCGATGTCAGTCCTTCGATTTGGGCAAATAGGATTGATACAGGTCGTAAATCAGCTTCCAGATGCGGTCGTTGTGGATCGTCAAGTATCCGATCCACGAGAATGGCCGGCAAGTAGGGACTGAGTCGTTCTATCGTCCAGAGCAGGTGCAGCGCAGTCTCGCGACTCGGCGACGGCAATTCATAATGGGTTGGTGCGGTAGATATTGTGCTTTGTCCTGCTACTGCGTGAATTTTTACATAACCGTCTGCCAGCGGTTCACCCTGTGCCCGTCCGGCCAGTGCCGACCATGCCTGTGGCCCGACCACAATCTCGCCACGACCGCCCAACTCTTCTGCCCGTGCCACCCGCTCAACACAAGCGCCCATGGCACTGTAGCGCAGCGATTCCGGACGACCGGCACTGACCAGCGCAATCCGACCGCTCTCGACGCCGATGTGCATTGTTAGTGGGAACGAGCCAATACCCGGTACTTCGCGCACGAAATTGGCCTGTGATTGCTGGAGATCGTAGGCCACAGAGGTTGCAGTGTAAGCATGATCGGGATCGGTAAACAAGACAAGCAGCGCATCGCCGCCAAACGTTATCAGATCACCACCGGCGCGTTGAATGCGCCGAATCAGAGCGCCGAAGTATGTGTTGAGGGTGTCGGTGACAATCTCAATCCCTTCCCGGCCAATACCACTGAGCCGTTCAGCAAGGGCAGTCGAGCCACTTATATCGGCGAAGAGTAACGAACCATCTACCCACTCTACCCACGGCTGATTATCAGTCGTTGTCAGTCGATGTGCAACCAGACGACGGGGTAAATACGTTGTCAGGACATACTGAGCGTTGGCGAGTCGGGCGCATATGGCGTAGAGTTCATGTGGCCGCAGGCTGCCTTGCCAGAGCGCCTGGGCCTGATCAGCGCCGATGTATCGTGCAATACGCTGCTGATCAAGCTGGAAAGAGCTATGTTCCGACATCGGTAAGCCGATCCTCGTTACAAAAGACGCTTGATCTGTCTTGATCTGATTGCTGCCGGTTAGCAGTGTCTGAACAGGCTCAAACTATAATGACGGTACGTTGCTCTCTCATTATAGCAGAGGCAGGTGCGGAAACATAGGGTAGATTGGAAAAGAATAGGGGGATTCAACATTTTCACTCTACCCGGCAAGAGGATGTAGGTGAGAGGAAAGAAAAGAAACGTGGATGGACAGGTAGATTGCCAACATATGTTCAGCGCGTAAGGAGGCGCACTGATTCCCACCCCGACGAATGGCTGCGGCTATGCCCCTGCTGTCTCTCAGGTTCTGTCCATCAGTGCAGCGGTGGGGGCTGGGAGGTTAGGGGGATGTGATGCTGATACGCCAACCGCACAACTGCATAGCGTGGGCCAGAGGCCTTCATTCCCAGGTAACCGCGTGGTTGCGAGAGCGAGTGTGTGATATTCGTCAGGTGTCACTCCGCTTTCGCATCGTTTGGTCATCGAAGGCGACTCAAAGCTGAGAAAGCTGAAAATTGCTGGCGCAAAATGAATCAAGGTCGAACACGCTCTCAATAGACAAATTCTTCAATGTGGTAGATCACCACTTTGGCGCCAGTGCCAACGACCATGCGCGCTCCTTGTTTAAGTTGATTGAACTGTTCGAAGATCGCCTCATCGCTCAACGGTCGGCTATCAAAGGCCTGCAATTGGGCGAGATAGGGTGTGTCAGTTGGAATAATTAGTGGTGATAGGTACACAATATCTTCTGGTCCCAGACCCATTGCGGCAATCGCTGCCAGTGAGTGTTGCACATGGTCATGCGCGAAACGCTCACCACCGGCGCCAACCAGCAGGATGACCCCCACTGCAATTCCAGCCGCTTTAATGGTCCGAACTGCCTCAATAGCCTCTGCCGGTGAACCAGGTTTGTTGAGGAGCCGAAAGACCGTCTCATCACCACTTTCGAGACCCAGATAAATGCGGCGAACACCGGCTGCGGCCAGTTCGCGATATTCGTCTAGGGTTTTGCGCTCGGCGCCGAAAATATCGAGGAAGGCGTAAATGCCTTTGAAGTCGGCCTGTGGGCCGATTCTGAACTCTTCGTGCACGACTTGCAAGAGTTCACGCAGACGTGGCTGAGGAATGATCAGTGCATTAGCATCACCGAGAAAGATTGCCCTGCGCAAACCGATACCGGCGCCGACAAATTCCTTCACTCGTTGAATATGGGTGCGAAACGAGCCAGGTGAATGGATGCGAAATGCCCGGTCGCGGTAGAAGGTACAGAAATGGCAGCGATTCCAGCTACATCCTTCGGTTGCCTGTAAGACCAGCGCTCGATATTGATCGGGAGGGAGAATACTGATCGGTTTGTAGACCATCCGAAACCGTTCACGTTCGGCTTCTAACCGATCAACATCCCAACGCCGAATCCGATCAAACCAGTCGCGTTCGGCTGGTGAGGCCGTCGCCGCGATGTGCTCGATCATCTGTTGGCTCCACGTGAGCAGCTCGGCAAGCACGCGCCGTCGTTCTTCATCGGGTAGTTTGCGCCGCTCTTTCTGACCGGGTGCCAGGACTCGTTTTTGCAGTACGTCACCGCTGAGGCCGCGTACATAATTGATCCCGTCGCGAAACGCAACAATTAGTCGACCTTCACCATCGAACGAAACAATCGTGCGCATCGCTTCGGCGATGGTCAGATGGTATGGTTGCACGTTGATGGTGATATTGGCTGCCATAAGACTGTTGCTGCTAAAGCTATTCTGGCAACAGGGTATCCCACCACAGACGGCCCTGGCGACGTTGCATCAGATCGACGTGAATATGTTTGATTTCCGTATACTCATCGAGTCCGTAACGTCCCATTTCTCGTCCGAAACCACTCTGCCGATACCCACCAAACGGTGCGTACGGGTTGAGAACGTGATGCTCGTTGATCCAGACGGTGCCGGCGCGAATGCGGCGAGCTACCGTCAGGGCGTGCTGTAAATCGCGCGACCAGACCGACGCAGCGAGACCATAGATGCTGTTATTTGCAATCCGAATCGCTTCGCCAATATCGTTGTAGGCAATAACCGACAGCACCGGACCAAAAATTTCTTCCTGTGCAATTCGCATTTCTGGCCGCACACCGGTAAAGATGGTCGGTTCGATGTAATGGCCGTGGGAAAAGGCTTCACCAAGTGGTCTGCCACCGCCAACAACAACTGTCGCTCCTTCTTCGCGACCAATGGCAATGTATCGTTCGACCTTCTCACGCTGTCGTTCACTAATCAGTGGCCCAATGTCGGTTTCCAGATCCATCGGGTCGCCGATCCGCATCCCACGGACTCGTTCGACAAGACGATCAACCAGGGTGTCGTGTAACGTGTGCGGTACGAGCAACCGTGAACCGGCTTCGCACAGTTGCCCGGAGTGATAGAATGCCCCCCATAAGACACCATCAACGACCAGATCGAGATCGGCATCGGGCAAGATCAGCATTGCATTCTTCCCACCCAGTTCTAGTGTTACCCGTTTAATATGCTGTGCAGCCAGAGCCATAATCTTGCGGCCAACTTCCGTGCTGCCGGTAAACGCCACTTTATCTACTGCCGGATGGGCAACCAGGTACTCGCCTACCTCTCCACCTGGTCCGAGCACGAGATTGACAACACCCTTCGGGAGGAGATTGAGTTCGTGAATCGTTTGGAAAATCGCCAGTGTACTGAGGGGTGCCAGCGACGAGGGTTTAAAAACCACCGTGTTGCCGGTTGCCAGTGCCGGGCCGAGTTTCCATGCAGCCATACAAAAGGCATAGTTCCATGGAATAATTTGGGCGCAGACACCGATTGGTTCGCGCCAGACAAAATTCCACGATACTGTCGGTAGCTCGTTCCACGGCAGCGGTTCGTAAGGATGTTTGCGGGCTAATTCGGCACAACCGCGCAAAATTTCTAGCCCCAAGGTAATGTCATTGTAGGTGGTTTTTCGTAATGGAACCCCGGCATCTCGCGATTCGATCTCAGCGAGTTCAAAGTTGCGTGCTTCTAGGGCATCGGCAATCGCGTGTAGGATTTCGGCCCGCTGTGCCGGAGAGGTATGCGGCCACGGCCCATGATCGAAGGCGGTTCGGGCGGCCATCACTGCTCGATCAACATCGTTGGTCGTAGCACTTGCACATATTGCAAGGGGTTGACCGTTTGCCGGATCGTAAACGGTGAACGTCTGATCGCTTGTTGCTGGACGCCATTCGCCATCAATATACAAATTGTAGTGGGGTAGCTCTGCTGCGGAGTGTTCGTGCACCATTGCATAACTCCTCGGTGTCTATTGGAGATTTCTAACATGCTGCCGTGCGTCAATAGTGTAACACGCTGCGTTATAAATCTCAAGTGCGACAGTGGTGAGGGAGGACTTTGCAACGATCTTTCCCTAGCCGGTCGTGGTGAGATGAGGATAGAGGAAAGAGCAAGGAAAAAGAGTGATTCGGTAGGACGGGTCCTCACTCCATCCGCAGCGCGTGCGGAGACACGTAGCTTCCTTTTTCAACGGTGCTCTGCCCAGGCCCCCATTGCCCGCCGATCTTGCCCGTTACCGCGTCAGTAGGGGCGAGTTCACTCCCCCACGTGTGCAAGCGTACATCGTCGGACGCAGTCCAGAGGCCCGTACACCCAGGTAAGCGAGGGTCGGGGAGGCATTTTGAGCATCTGGTTGCGTTCATCGCTCGTGAATCGCCGTTTGTCGGGCTGGTTGGCATACACTTCAATGCACTCTTCCGTTCTCAGGTCGGGATAAAGCGTGACAAAACCTCCACCTTTTGTTCAGACCTACAATTCACGGGCAGTAGCAATAATGTCACCTAACACACCGGCTGCGGTTACTTCAACACCGGCCCCTGGTCCCCGTACCACGAGCGGACGATCATGGTAGCGTCTGGTTGTGAAACTGATCATATTATCCGGTCCACGTAAACTGGCTAGCGGATGGTCGAGAGAAAGTTCGCGCAGACCAACTTCGATCCCGGTGTCACGGCTGATGCGGGTCATGTAGCGTACCACCTTACCGTTGGCGCGAGCGGCCTGGAAGCGACTCATAATCTCGCTCTCAGCTTCATCAAGACGTTGCAGAAATTCAGTGATACTGATTTCTGACAGCGCTGGCGGAAAGAGTGCTTCGGCGCTTACCGCGTACGCCGGGATGTTCATTCCACAGGTACGAGCTAGGATGAGTGCCTTACGGGCGACATCAGCCCCGCTCAGATCATCACGTGGGTCTGGTTCGGTGTAGCCAAGCCGGTATGCCGTGCGCACTGCCTCAGCGAAGCTAGCTCCCTGTTCAAGTTCACCGATTAGGAAACCGAGCGTTCCACTCAACGCTGCCTCAATGGAGATGATCTCGTCGCCGCTGTCGATCAGACTCTGTAGCACACTGATCACCGGTAGACCGGCACCGACCGTTGCTTCATAGCGCGTTGCACCGCGTTCGGTCAGGGCGGCGAAGAGATCAAAACCTTCGCATAGTGGTCGCTTGTTCGCTAGGACAACTCGATGTCCGGCTGAGATAGCAGCCGCTAGCGGTGCAGCGTGATTGCCAGCCGCCGTTACATCAACGACAATGGCAATGGTTGCCGGTAACAACTCAAGCCAGTGTCGGTCAGTGATGGCGCCGGTAAGACTATCAAGATGCTGTCCAGCCTCTTTGGCTGCCAGAATGTTGTGTACCTGTGTATCGGTAAGCGCTGGATCACCGGCGAGAGCGCCGTGACTGTCAACCAGCGCAACATAACGCAAGTCGATACCGTATCGGCGACGGATCGTGGGCGCGACGGTCAGCATTTGTCGGGCAAGTGCCCGGCCAACGCCACCCAGCCCCAGTTGAATAATTGGTGTCATACAGCCCCCTGCTTACGCTGAAATATGCGCTTATTGTATCACAGGGCATCTGCTGCTTCGACAGATTGTAGCGCGTCTTGTACCAATCCTGTCTGTCACAACTGTGTATCACCTGCCAATCTGGCATACTACCGTACAAAACTGTGGATCAGAGAGGGGTGCCGCGTTCGCTGCTTCGAGACACCGACGACGATCCCGTCCCTACTGACGCTGACCCCCGATCCTTGCAGTTACCTGGAAGCACGAGCCTCCGACCCGCGGGTGCGGTGGCCAGCTAGAACCTATCGGGTAGCGCATCAGAATCTCGTTACCCCCTAAGCCTCCTGCTTGCGGAGGCAGAGGTCAAACTGCCCCTGCCAACGCAGTGATATACAGGATCGGCGCACCAACGTCTGACCGTTGATCACCGTCGGAGCGAGAAGCTGCGATCCTCCGCACGTGCTGCGGATGGGTTCGGAAATGGCCTCTCCCGTTCCCTATCTTTTCTCACCTCACTTCTGCTAAACAGATTGAACACCCTGAAAAGCCCCATGCGCGTCGTTTAATTTGACGAGCTACCTGTCCCAACGTACAATAACCATTCGTAAAAGATGACTCGTCAGCTTTCAGAGGTTTCTATGCAGTGTGAAGTACAGAACGGTGACCTTTTGGCGGTAGCATCGGATCTGGCGGTGTTGCTCTATGCTGAGGGTGAATCTTTACCCGATGTAGTTACTGCCTTGTGTGAGCCGGCTGACGCGACTGGACGTTGGAAGCAACAGACGATCGTTTATCCGCGTGGAACATTGTCGGCTCGTCGATTGCTGTTAATCGGTATGGGCAAGCGCTCTGCAATAACTGCCGATACAGTGCGACAGGCGGCGGCGCTAGCTGCTCAGCGCGCACAAGAGATTAAAGTTGCAACCTATCACGTGGGTTTCAACGGTGATTTACCACTTCCGCCCGCCGTGTTTGGACAGGCATTTGCTGAGGGAAGCGTGTTGGGTTCGTATCGGTATACTCGATACAAGAGTGATCGAGAAGAAGTACCAACGGCCAACGCAGTGCTTCTGCTCGGTGCCGGTGGTGATGAGGCGGCGGCTGGGGTGCGCCGTGGTCAGATTATTGCGCGGGCAACCGCTTTTGCTCGTGACCTGGCTAACGGTCCTGGTAATGAGGTCACACCGGCCTTTCTCGGTCAGACTGCGCTCGCATTAGGTGAGCGGCTCGGTCTGAAAACGATGGTACTTGATAAACCACAACTGATCGAGCAGGGTTTTGGTGGTATTCTCGCGGTCGGTCAGGGATCGGCCAACGAGCCGCGCTTTATTGTGATGGAGTATGGTTCGGCCGATCAAGGTCCGACTATCTGCCTGGTTGGGAAAGGGATAACCTTTGACACCGGCGGGATCAGCATCAAACCGGCCGAGAAGATGGACGAAATGAAGATGGATATGAGCGGTGCGGCAGCGGTATTCGGTGCAATGCAAGCCGTTGCTGAATTGCAGTTGCCTCTTCACGTTGTTGGGATCGTCTGCGCTGCCGAAAATATGCCAGGCTCAACCGCCTATCGGCCTGGTGATATTATCCGTACCCTGAGCGGCAAGACGGTTGAAGTACTTAATACCGATGCTGAAGGTCGGATTGTGTTGGCCGATGGTCTATTCTACGCACAGCGCTATCAACCCGCTGCAATTGTCGATTTGGCTACACTGACCGGTGCGATTATGGTTGCCCTTGGCCCACACGCAATAGGCCTGATGGGGAATAATCAAGAGCTGGCAAACCGTCTGATTGCTGCTGGTGAAGCTACCGCCGAGCGTGTCTGGCAGTTGCCGCTTTGGGATGAGTACCGCGAGGCAATGAAGAGTGAGATTGCCGATCTCAAGAATACCGGTGGTCGTTACGGTGGCGCTATTACGGCTGCCGGCTTTCTGGCCGCATTTGTTGGTGATTATCCCTGGGCGCACCTTGACATTGCCGGGACTGCCTGGGTCGAGAAACCGAATCGCGCCTATCAATCGCGTGGCGCTACGGGTGTCGGTGTTCGCCTGCTGGTCGAGTTGCTGCAAGGATACGTTGGGTAGGAAGCGAACGAAACTCAGCGTTGGCCCGCGTTCCGGGTATTCAGGTCTTCTGCTGAATGCCTCAGAACGCGGGCCTCTGGCCTGTTCGTCCAGGTGATTTTCAGACATCCTCTACGATGAGCCGGCTAATTCGGACGTAACACTAACCGTTCTCCCTCAATCTCGCCGCTAAAGCGCATCGGAACATCTTCGCCCCGTTGCCATAACGCGAGATAGTCACTGTAACGGCTGCTCAGCACGTTCCCCGACTGACCGGTGGTGTGAATGAAGCGTGATTCGTTCAGATCGCTAAGATCGATGATCTGACGGTACGAAGGTGCATTGTATTGCAGGTAGCCTTCATTCAGTCGCAGTGGGGCAACGTTAATGGTAAAACCATCGCCACCTGTCGGTACTCGTCGCTCGAAGATACCGCGTAGCGCACCAACCTGGCTAAACGGATTGTGGGGGAAGACTGCCTGATGAACGCGATCCCACCGCCAACGAGTTGGATCTTGTTCGCCTTGCGCCATCGCCATTGCATCTAATCCCCGACGCAATGCAGTGGCAAGCACCGTTGCACAATCCTCGTTGGTGTCAATCGTCGTCACATTATCACACCACTCACGATGCCCTTCTAGCAACACTTGCCTTAAGGCCATCGCCGCGAAACCATGCCGATGACGATACGTAGCGGTAAAGAAATCACGTAGTTCATCGGCAAAAACTTCTTCAAGTACAGCGTTATAATAACCCTGATAGATCGCTGCGGCAGGACTATCGCCCACCATGGTGCCATCCCAATTGCGGAGCAGTTCCAGCGCAGTAGCCTCACGTGGCTCAGCCGGGGTTACGTTACGCAGGATCGGCAATAACTCACGGGCTTGAATCGAGCGTACATCACTAAGCATGAGACGCATATCAGCCACTGTTAGCGATGATTTCTGCTCGATCAGTTCGATGATCCGCTGGGCACGGAATGGAGCTGCCCACGAGGTTCCCAGCAGGTATGGATAGTCATCTCCTACAACTCGGTTGTTCGCCGTCACGACATAGTCTTGCGGTGGATTGTACACGTGAGGGAGTTCCTCAAACGGAATGTAACCAATCCACTCGAACTCATCGGTCCACCCTGGTACCGGCATGCTGCCATCACCATTACGTCGGATTGGTACCGATCCCGGTGCATAGAAGCCGATATTGCCATCCACATCGGCGTAGACGAAGTTTTGCATCGGCGCTTTGTAATCACGGAGCGCAGCAGTAAATTCTGCCCAGTTTTTGGCACGGTTAAGATTGACGAACGCACGTATTGTTGTATCCCTATCGTCAAGAGCGGTCCAGCGAAATGCCAGCGTCTCCTTAGCATCTGGTAGAACGTCGCTAATCACCGGCCCATGGCGCGTGATGCGTACCGTCAATGTCACCGGATCGCTACCCTTAACAGGAATGACTTCGTTGATGAGCGTAACTGGCTCGCGTGTTCCGTTATACTCGACATAATTTTGGGCGTCAATCCGTTCGATATACAAATCCTGTACGTCTGGGTCGGTGTTTGTGACTCCCCACGCGATACGTTCGTTATGCCCGATCACAACAACCGGTAATCCCGGAAACGTTGCTCCAATCGCGTTAATGGTTTCACCTTTGATGTGAGCCAGGTACCAGATCGAGGGGATCCGATTGGCGAGATGGGGGTCGTTTACTAGCAGTGGTTTCCCGCTGGCCGTGCGGCTGCCGCCGATCACCCAGTTGTTAGAGCCGGCTAGTTGGTCACCGATGCCGGTGATCAGCAACATCTCGTCGGCAAGTTCAAGCAGACGTTCCGCAGTTTCCGGTTGAATCGGGGTCTTTGCTTCATGATAGGGCGTTGCTGGTGCAGCAACTGACGTAGGCAGAATGAGTGGCCCATCAGCGGTGTATGGTGGCATCAAGAATGCTGCATCTTCAGGCCCAATCTTCGCAACTAACGTTGCTCGCATCAGCTCGTTATTCCAGTTTCCGCCGAGATCCCAGGCCATCATCTTGGCCCATACCAGCGAGTCGACCGGTTGCCATGGTGCTGGTTGTACACCCAGGATCAGAAATTCAGGTGGTAAGACTGGATTGGTAGCTAGAAAAGCATTGACACCTGCCGCGTATGCCTCCAGGAGCTCGACTGTTGCACGGTCGAGACTGGCTAATGCCTTCTGCGCAGCGCGGGCTACGCCGAGCGTGCGTAAAAATGTGTCGGTACGTAACGTTGTTTCACCAAAAATCTCTGACAAACGACCATGACCAATACGGCGCTGAACTTCCATCTGCCAGAGTCGCTCTTGGGCATGCACAAAACCAAGGCCAAAGACGGCATCGGTGTCAGTAGCACCGGTAATGTGGGGGATGCCATCAGTATCGCGCACAATGGTGACAGGCCCACTAATGCCGGTTACACGGATTTCGCCGTTCGTTTGTGGCAATGAGCGCCGTAACCACAGATATCCACCACCGCCACCAATAATCAGAATGCCGATCAGTAGCAGGATGGTCCAACTGACGATTCGTATTAGCAACCTCATTGTTGTCTCGCACCTACGCTCTATGTATTCGGAATCGGGAACAGTATTATAGCAGAATTGAGAGCAGAGAGAAAATTAGGGAAGAGGAAAGAAAGTAGTAGTGAGGCCAATGCTGCTGTGATTGCTCTTAACATCCGGTGACAGATATAGCATGATCGCGGTTGCTCACCCCCCGATCACCGCTAGGGGGAACCGATGGACACCATGGAGATGCTCTTTGCGTGTGTCGGGATGAATAAGTGCTGATCCGGAATACTCTATCGCAGAAGAAGATCGGTTGGGGCACAGCGCCGCTGTGCCCGTACATCTCAGGTCTCGTCCACCATACCGTGAGACGATTATTCGGCTAGGCTCTAAGTTAAGGGATCGCCCTCTCCTTTCCACCTTTTCCCGCTGAGGAGAGACGTTAACTGATGGGTTGTCGTGCGGTTAGCGCCCCTTTACTTTCATTCCTGTCCCCTTCCTCTCCCAACGGAGGCGAGGAAGGGGAAGGTGCGAGGAGGCCGTGGACAAAAATCCATCCCTTCCCCTTACCTCTCTTTCCGCTATCCTCATTCCCAGGCGACTGTGCGGTTAGGGTAAGGGCTTTGAGTACGCCAACCGCTGCCAACCTTTATCGCCTCACTGACAGAGATCCCGTGTCCTTTACCCTTCCAGTAAAAGCGCTTCCGGGTCTTCGATCAGCTCCTTCACCTTCACCAGGAAGCGCACAGCGGTGCTCCCATCAATCAGGCGATGATCGTAGCTAAGGGCCACGTACATCATTGGGCGAATGACAATCTGGCCGTTAACCACAACCGGTCGTTCCTCGATCTTATGCATGCCGAGAATACCAACCTGTGGCGCATTGAGAATAGGCGTGCTCATCAGCGAACCGTACACGCCACCATTGGTAATAGTGAATGTACCACCTTGCAGCTCGGCCAGACTCAAAGTACCTTCGCGCGCTTTCTTCGCCAATTGCGCGATCTCACGCTCGATCTGAGCGAAGGTCTTGCGGTCGGCGTCGCGTACAACTGGTACAACCAATCCTTCATCAACTCCCACTGCAATCCCGATGTCGTAGTAGTATTTGATTACCACCTCTTCGCCCTGAATTTCAGCGTTGACCATCGGAAAGGCTTTGAGAGCACCGACAACCGCCTTGGTAAAGAACGACATAAAGCCTAGTCCGACCCCATGGCGCTCTTTGAACGAGTCTTTATGACGCGCACGCAGGGCCATAACTGCGCTCATATCCACTTCATTAAAGGTGGTGAGCATTGCTGCCGTGTGTTGGGCCTCAACTAGACGACGGGCGATAGTCAGTCGTCGTCGACTCAAGCGTTGCCGCTCTTCCCGGCGGTCACCATTCGTTGTAACGGTTGGTGTTGGCGTCACCGGTGATGTCGGTCGAGAAGCAGCAGCGGCAGGGGTTGGGGTTACCGGCGCTGGTACTGGCTGAGGTGGTGATGGAGGACGCTCGATAACGGCTGGGGTTGGATGGCTGACAGGTGTATGGATACGTCCTTCATCAGCCTTGGCGGTAGCTTCACTCGGTCCGGTTCCCGAAACCAACCGCATGACATCTTCCTTCGTGATCCGTCCGCCAGGGCCGGTGCCGGGAACGGTGCGTAAATCAATAGCGTGCTCGGCGGCCATGCGTTGGGCGACCGGCGTTGCCAAAACCTCACCTGTGGTAGGCCATGAGGTCGCTACCGGTGTCGGTGCTGATGTGGCCGCAGATGTGGCAGCCGCTACTGGTTTCTCTGCCGGTAACGCACCTGCTTCGATGGTTCCTAGCAGGTCACCGATTGCAACTGTCGTACCTTCAGGACATGCGATATTGGTCAGAATTCCACTCTGATCGGCAGCTACTTCGAGATTAACCTTATCAGTTTCCAACTCAACTACCGGTTCGCCAACGGCAACCGGTTCACCTTCGCGTTTGAGCCAGCGTGCTACTGTCGCCTCAACAATCGATTCTCCGAGCGACGGCACTCGAATTTCGTATGCCATACTCTAACCTACCTCATATTAAA
>JAGHYT010000246.1:0-2855 GCA_017743535.1 Chloroflexus sp. | reverse complement strand
CGGGGATACCGGCTGCCTGAGCCAGGTCGTGAATCCGCCGGGCTGCCGTGAAACCACCTACTCGCGATGGTTTGATATTAATGACCCCGCAAGCTCCTAACTCGATGGCCCAACGGGCATGTTCAGGTGAGACGATGCTCTCATCAAGGCAGATGGGTGTGCGTAGAAGCCGTTGTAATTTAGCGTGGTCGATAATGTCATCGTGGGCCAGTGGTTGTTCGATCAAGAGGAGATCAAACTCGTCGAGTAGCGCCAGTTGCTCGGCCTGATCGAGCGTATAGATACTGTTAGCGTCTACCTGCAACTGCAAATCAGGCCAGCGTTCACGTACAGCACGGGTCGGCTCGACATCCCATCCCGGTTTGATCTTGAGTTTTACCCGCTGATAACCGACTTTTACGTAGCCTTCAACGACGTCGAGGAGGGCTTCAATTGACTCTTGAATACCAACGCTGACCCCGACTTCCACCCGTTGTCGGGTACCACCGAGCATTGCGCTCAGACTCTTCCCGTGCGCACGCCCAAACAGATCCCACGCAGCAAACTCCAGCCCGGCCCGTGCCATCCGATTACCGCGCACGCGGGCAAAGATGGCATCAACCTCTTCGGGCCGGCTCACATCGCGTCCAAGTAACATTGGCGCCAGTATCTCACGCATCATCACCCAGGCTGTCGCCTGCGTCTCTTCGTTGTACCACGGCCCGACGCCAACCGGCGCTTCACCCCAACCGACCGCACCTTCGCTATGCAGGGTCACGATAACTGAATGATTGGCCTCTTCACGCCAGCCACTCGTCTCGAACGGCGTCCGGTAGGGTAACCTGATCCGTCGCAATTCGATGGCTTCGATCCGCATCAGTGCACCTCCAACAACTCCACCTCGAAGATTAGGGTTGCGCCTGGCGGAATCACACCACCCGCACCGCGATTGCCGTAGGCCAGCGCTGCCGGAATAATCAACTGTCGGCGTCCACCAACCCGCATTCCGGCTACCCCTTCATCCCAACCGCGAATGACCCGACCTGCACCTAGCGGAAAGACGAATGGCTCACCCCGGCTCAGCGAGCTGTCGAACATGCTACCATCAGTAAGCCAACCGGTATAGTGTACTGTCACAGTACGACCGGCAATTGCAGTGGCGCCTTCACCCACCGTTAGATCGGCGTATTGCAAACCACTGGCACTGGTGATATAGCGATCAGCGGGGATGTCTTGCGGGGCTTCGGGTGGCCCCGGCAACACCTCAACCAGCTCGACATCAAAGGTTAGAGTGGCGTTAGGTGGAATTACCGGAGGATACCCCATCTCGCCATAGGCGAGGTGCGGCGGAATGATCAGGCGCGCCTTCCCGCCAACCCGCATCAGTCCGATCCCTTCATCCCAACCAGGAATGACCATCCCAACGCCGAGTGGAAAGCGGATTGGCTCCCCTCGTTCATACGAACTATCGAAGACGCTGCCATCGGCCAGCATGCCACGATAGTGAACGGCTACCACGGAACCAGGCTGTGGCTGTTCACCATCACCTGCCTGCACTTCGACATACTGAAGGCCACTTGCTGTTGTCATTAGAAGACTCCTGTCTGATAATGCCCTGTTGGGCAATACGAATGGTTGAACTACTGATCTGCCGTTGTGGAGATCAGTGGTAAATAGACGGTTTGTTCGAGCGTGATGGCAAACAGGCGTGGCCAGTATTTACCGGTTACAAAGATCAGCCCGCTTGCTGGATCGTAAGCAATACCGTTGAGGACATCGGCAGCAGCACGTTCCGCTGGCGACAGCAGACCACTCAGATCAAGAATTCCGGTGACCTGACCGCTGACTGGATCGATGCGCACAATCTGGTCGCTGTACCAGACGTTAGCGAAAATGGCGCCGTTGATATATTCCAGTTCGTTCAACCGATCACATGGTTGATCGCCAATTTTTACGGTTATAGTATGCGCAACAGCCAGTTGGCCGCTGGTAACAGTTTGCTCCGGATCGATAAAATAGAGTGTTGCTGTGCCATCACTCATTATCAGATATGTACCGTCGTAGGTCAATCCCCATCCTTCACGTGGCATGGTAGCGGGTGGTGTTGGATATGTAAATGAACCGATTCGATTGAACGTTGCTGCATCGTAGATCAAGCCAATCCGATTCTGCCAGGTCAATTGAAATATACGGTCACCAATTTGAGCAATACCTTCACCGTAGAGTGTCGGATCGCCGAGATCGACCTGACGCAGAACTTGACCAGTTGCCAGCTCAACTTCGCGTAGCGATGAATTGGCGTAATCGCCGGTGCCTTCAAAGAGCCGACCTGGCCCAGCAACGATGAGACCCTGTGTCCAGGCTCGCGAATCGTGCGGATAGCTGGCTATCACGCGATACGGCAGAAATGGCGGCGCTTGAGCCGATGCCGTATCCGTAGTGCCAACCAGCGGCAACGATATGCTTACCGGTGTTGCAGTTCCTGTCGGTACGGGTGCCAGCGCCAATGGTATTGATAACGACACTGTCGATGGTGTGGGTATAGCGGTCGTTGGCGGCAGTGCGGCACAGGCCACCAACCAACTCAGTGCTCCCCAGCACAGCAATAACCAGCGCACAACCTTCCTCCCTTCTGCCGACGATAGGTATTGTACCACCTTCTACACGGGGCCGAGGGCGAAACCGCTGGGGGCACAGCGCTGCTGTGAACCTACATAGCCCTGACGTGATGATCCGGAGGCACGGTATCGTCGGGGAACACGGCCGCGCTGTGTCTCTGAGGAAAGGGGTAGCACGTCTGCCATTCGGCCATCGGTATACTCCATTACCAGCGTGTGCGCATCTCGCCCTGTGGAGGCTGTCTCTTATACACATCT
>JAGHYT010000061.1:0-25006 GCA_017743535.1 Chloroflexus sp. | reverse complement strand
CAGACCATAGTCGGAACGAGAAGCGCCGCGCCTCCGCACACGCTGGAGAAAGCACGTCGAAGCCCTTTGTTCCTATTCGATGAGCGACATCTAGAAACTTTTCACAAATACTTGTTTCAGCAAACGTTGCCGCCTCACCGGTATTTACTGGTACAATACATAGAGATTCCCGGTAACAACAAACCACGAGGTGGCACTATGAAGCGACGGCGCTGGAATCCCGCAACGTGGGTGAGCCTGGTACCGAATGGGTTGGGCCAGATCAAGCCCAACCACTATTGGGAAATTGTACGCACTGTCTGGGAGAATCGCGACAACCTCGGCAAGGCGTGGCGCATCTTGAACGAAGGTGTGTGCGATGGTTGCGCATTGGGAACGGCTGGGTTACGTGATTTCACAATGAAGGGCGTACACCTCTGTACGGTACGTCTGAATCTGCTGCGCCTGAACACAATGCCACCCCTGGATGTTCAACGCCTGCACGATGTGAGCACCTTACACCATCTGAATGGACGAGAGCTCCGATCATTAGGCCGACTCCCGTACCCGATGATACGGCGACGCGGTGAGCGTGGTTTTCGGCGGATCGGCTGGGAAGAGGCCCTGAATGAGATTGCCTCGTATATGCGCAACACCGATCCACGACGGATAGCATTCTATTTAACCTCACGTGGGATTACGAACGAGACCTACTACGTTGCTCAAAAAGTAGCACGTTTCCTGGGCACGAACAATGTTGATAACGCTGCCCGTCTCTGCCACGCACCGAGCACGACGGCAATGAAGCAAACCCTCGGTGTTGCCGCTTCGACCTGTAGTTACCGCGATTGGATCGGCACCGATCTGCTGGTCTTTATTGGCAGCGATGCCCCTAACAATCAGCCGGTGACGACAAAATACCTGTATTACGCCAAACAGTATGGCACGCGAATTATGGTGATTAATCCGTACCGTGAACCAGGCCTTGAGCGCTACTGGGTGCCAAGTGTGTTTGAAAGTGCTCTGTTTGGCACACGACTCGCTGATCGCTTCTTCCAGATTCATACAGGTGGCGATATTGCCTTCTTAAACGGCACACTGAAACACCTGATTGAACAGAACTGGCTTGATCGCGAGTTTATTGAAGCGCATACCCGCAATTTTGCCGAAGTCCAGGCAACTCTGGCGCAACAGTCGTGGGCCGAGCTAGAACAGGCGAGCGGTGCAACCCAGGCCGAGATGCTGGCCTTCGCCGAGGCATTGGCTCAGGCCAAAAGTGCCGTGTTCGTTTGGAGCATGGGCATCACCCAGCACGAATATGGGGTCGAAAATGTTAAAGCCATTCTTAATCTGGCGCTGGCTCGTGGTTTTATTGGACGTGAGTATTGCGGGGTAATGCCGATCCGCGGCCATAGCGGGGTGCAAGGCGGCGGTGAGATGGGTTGTACCGCTACAACATTTCCTGGTGGCCGACCGATAAACACAGAATCCGCACGCTGGTTGAGTGAACAATGGGGTTTCACGGTGCCTGATAGGAAGGGTTTGAGCTGCGGCGAGATGCTCGATGCCGCTGCTGCTGGCGAACTCGATGTTTTCTACGCGGTTGGGGGAAACTTTCTCGATACAATGCCCAACCCTGACTACATTCGGACGGCGCTCGGTCGGCCACGATTGCGGGTACATCAAGACATCGTGCTGACAACACAAATGCTGGTTGATCCAGCCGAGACGGTTATCTTGCTACCGGCGGCAACCCGTTACGAACAGCGTGATGGTGGTACGGAAACAACTACCGAGCGCGAAATTATTTTCTCGCCGTACATTTCACCACCACCGGCTGAGGCGCGCAGTGAATGGGAGATTTTGCTCAATGTTGCAGAAAGAACGCAACCTGAACGAGCGCATCTCATCCACTTCAGTGATGGGCAGCAGATTCGGCGTGAGATTGCCCGTATAGTGCCCGAATATGAGGGGATTCAACATCTGCAACGAGCAGGCGATCATGTTCAATGGGGTGGCCGTATTCTGTGTCGCGATGGTCACTTCGGCACACCTGACGGTCGGGCTGTCTTTACCCCGCTTACTCCTCCGACCATATCATTACCTCCCGATATGTTTGTACTCAAGACCCGACGAGGCAAGCAGTTCAATTCACTCATTCACAGTGAACGTGATCCGCTTAACGGCGCCCATCGTGATGATGTGCTGATGCATCCATCTGATGCAGACAGGCTCGGTGTGCGCGAAGGCGACTGGGTTGTGCTCCGTTCAGCAACCGGCGAGATGCGCGCCCGAATTAAGTTTGCCGACCTCAAACCGGGCAACGTGCAGGTACATTGGCCGGAGGGTAATGTCTTGATTGATGCACATCGGCGTGATCCGGTTGCTGGAGTACCGGCCTATAAGGCTCTGGTAAGCATCCATCCGGTAAAAGACACTGTGATGCAGGAAACCCGGTAGTGCAGCGGGCGGTTCTCATCTCCCCTCTGCCACGGCAGAGCAAGAGAGAGCACATTCAACCATGTGGTAAAGTAAGGTCAAGCAGATGATTTCACGAGTAGGATTCCAGCGCCGTACTGTTATAAAGGTGCGAGAAGGGCACCGCCAACAGACGAAAGATGCGGTTGTGGTTGAAGAACCGCTTGAGATTCGGCTGGTTACCCAGGGTGATACGCATAGCATTCCACTGGCAACGGTCATGCGTACTCCAGGCGCCGATGTTGAACTGGCCGCCGGATTTTTGTTCAGCGAAGGGATTATCCGTGAGCGCCGTGATATTGCGACGATCCGGTATTGCCTCGATGCGAATCGCGATGAAGAAACACGTTTCAACACGCTGATTGTCACCCTACGGCCAGCGCTCGAGATCAATCTCGACCACGTCCGCCGACTCTTTTTCGTCTCATCATCATGCGGCGTCTGTGGCAAAATCTCGCTAGAGTCGCTGCGCCTGCGCGGATGTACCCCGCTCGATGATCATCCACCCATCCGGGTAAGCTCCACCGTGCTAACCGGCCTCGACCGGAAGGTACAGCAAGCCCAGGCACTGTTCTCGCGCACAGGAGGACTACACGCGGCGGCTCTCTTTTCGCCTGATGGTCAGCTTTACTCACTGCACGAAGACATCGGCCGTCACAACGCCGTTGATAAATTGATCGGCGAATATCTGCTCAATGAGCGGCGTGATCTCTTGGCACAGTCGATGTTAATGGTCAGTGGACGGGCTAGTTTTGAGATTATGCAGAAAGCACTGGCAGGGCGCATCCCAATTGTGGTTGCGGTTGGCGCGCCTTCTGCGCTTGCGGTGTCGCTGGCTCAGCAGTTCAACATCACCTTAATCGGGTTTCTACGCGGCGCGTCGTTTAACATTTACGCTGGTGCAGAACGGGTAGTGTGATACCAATCTTAGCAATGCCCCCGTATTTCATCCTATCAACTACAGGCGTCAGCGTACGGAAGGGGAAAACGGACGGGATTGATACGCCTCGCAGTTGGCGCAATGCTATCCGGTACTGCGTGACCGAATTGGTCTCCAAGCGGATCGTACTCATCCCTGAGCCCACTGCAAAAACTCACCACGGAGCACACAGAGTACGCAGAGCGTCTAAGATGTATGAATAATCATTTTTGGCCATTGGGCGCATGGAAGAAAAATTTTTACACCCCCATGTTCAACGATAGATAAAATTATCGTTAGTCTCTGTGATCTCCGCGGTCTCTGTGGTGAGAAGATCACCTTTTTGCAGTGAAGTTATCCCTTGAACTGCTAAAGTGTGGCTTCAGCGGTCCATAGATTAGATTCACACCTCGTTCCAACCCAGCATCGTTCCGGCCACGCACTTTGGCGGTGCAACCCGTTCTTCAGACACACGCCCAGCTCTCATCTAGGGAAGGGAAGGTGACGATTCCCCAGCATAACAGTACCACCCTGCGTGAAGATTTGCTATGATACCGTGCGCGAGGTTAAAGAACACCGTTACATAAGGGGATCGCCTTATGAGTCTGGGCACAATGTTGAACACGCGCACGATCAGTTACCTCGAACTGATCGGAAATGGGAAACGCTACCGCGTACCGCCGTACCAACGCGACTATTCGTGGAATGAAGAGCAGTGGGACGATCTGTGGAATGATATTGTTGATCTCCACAATCAGACCGACAGCTACCATTACATGGGTGCGCTAGTGGTTCAGGCCGAGAGCGATCGCGATCTCCTCATTATTGATGGGCAACAGCGCATGGCCACGCTGAGTATCCTGTCGTTGGCAGTGATTGCCCTGCTCAGTGAGCTTGCGCAACGGGGGATCGATCCGGATCGTAATCGCGAACGCATGCGCGAGCTGCGTCATCGATTCATTGGCGAGCGTGACCCGGCCTCACTGGTTGAGAGTAGTCGGCTGACCCTCAACGAGACTAACGATCCCCTGTACCAGGATTATCTTGTCCAATTGCGGCCCCCTCTCAACCCGCGAGGTTTACCGCGATCCAACCGCTTGTTGTGGCAATGCTTTCAGTACTTCAAAGAAAAACTGAATGACCTGTTTAAGGATCAGCTTGACGGTGCAGTGATCACCCGTCTCTTGTCAGAAACCATTGCCCGGCGATTGCTCTTCATTCTGATCACAGTTGCCGATGAACTGAACGCCTACACCATCTTTGAAACGCTCAACGCTCGTGGTCTTGAATTGACCATTACCGACTTGCTCAAGAACTATCTTTTCTCGCGGATCAGGGTGGCAAGTGATATGCAGGCCCTTCAACGCCGCTGGCAACGACTTATCGAGACAGTTACATCCGAACGATTTCCAGAGTTTCTCCGCTACCACTTGCTATGTGAAGTGCCACAGGTACGTAGCCAACGTTTGTTCAGACTGGTACGCGAACGAGTACAAACACCTCAACAGGTATTTGCGCTGATCGATGCGCTCGAACCGCGTGCTGAACTGTTTGCTGCCTTATCAGACCCAACTCACAGCTATTGGATCGATCTCCCCGATGCACGCCAGTATGTGCGTGAACTTGTCTTGTTTCGTGTCCGCCAGATGATGCCGGTGCTCTTTGCCGCCTGGGAGCATCTTACACCTGATAACTTCGTGCGCGTACTCAGAATGATTAGTATCATTTCATTTCGTTACACTGTAGTCAGTGCGTTAAACCCAAATGAACTGGAGTCGATCTACCACTCAGCGGCACGGGCGATCATCGAAAAGCGGGCTACATTACCATCAGAGATCTTTGCTCTTTTGAAGCCGATTTATGTTCCTGATCAAAAATTCCTGAACGATTTTGCTTCTCTTTCCATACCTACCAGCGGACAACGCAAGAAAGTCGTCAAGTACATCCTAACCAGGCTCGAAAGTCACTTGTCTGGTCGATCCTGTGATCCCGAAACTGATCCTGCCTCAATTGAACACATCTTGCCCGAAAATCCAACCCAAGAATGGGAAGAATCATTTCCACGTATCCAGTGGGAAATGGCTATCTACCGCCTCGGTAATCTGACGCTCCTGAGTCCTGCTGATAATCGACGAGTAGGGAATGCCCTCTATTCCGAAAAACAAGCCGTGTACAGTCAGAGTGCATATATGCTGACTCGTCAGATTTCAGACATGGCACCAGAAGAATGGACACCTGCGCTACTCGAACAACGTCAGCAAGAGATGGCACGGCATGCTGTAGCCATCTGGCGTATTGATGTTACGAACACCGACGTTTAGATAACCGGTTTCAATCTGCTCTATGGCGGTGGCGCAAAGGGGTTAGGAGCGCTAAGCCACTATCGCCGCATCCGCAAACTGCCGACCCTGCTCGGTCAAGATGAGTAATTCACCCTGGCGCTGCACCAATCCGCGCTGTTCGGCTCGTCGTACAACGCTTGTAGCAAATGATGCCGGCCAACGCAACTCTTCGATCAGGTGATGAGGGTGACACTCAACCCCGGCGTTGCCGGTGCCCTCGTGATTGAGTAAATGGAGGGTCAGCATTTGCAGCGCAAACCGTTCACGATTAATCTGCTGCTGACGAACTTGCGCAACAATTCCTCGCCGTGGTGCAAAAAGAAAGGCGCCTAAAAAGGCAACACCGGTCATCGTAGCCATCATCCCGGCAATCGAGACATCGAAGAGACGGGCCAGCCAGTAGCCACTGAGCGCAGCAGCAATACCAATCGCGACACTGAGGACAATCATAAGTAGGAGACGGTCAGTCAGGAGATAGGCAGTTGCAGGAGGCGCGATCATCAGTGCAATAACCAACACGGAACCAACTGCATCAAAGGCCGTTACCGCAGTGAGTGAGACGCTGGTCATCAAACCGTAGTGGATCAGGGTCGGCGTAAACCCAAGAGTGGCGGCCAGGGCTGGATCGAACGTGACCAGCTTCAGCTCTTTGTAGAAGAGAAGCAGCAGTGTCAGATTGAGAATGAGCGTACCGATACCACCAACCAGTGCTCGCGGCAGATCAAGGCCAAAGAACACAATGCGGTCAAACGGCGCAAACGCGAGTTCGCCGAGCAAGACGCTATCGGTGTCGAGGTGAACATTCCCGGCAAAGCGTGAGATAAGCAGCACTGCCAGCGCGAAGAGTGCCGGAAAGACCAGGCCAATCGCAGAGTCTTCATGCACCAATCGGCTACCGCTGACCAGTTCGACCAACCACACCGTTATCACACCCATCGCAACCGCACCGATAAAGAGCAGTGGCGAAGTTAGGGAATTGCTAATCAGGTAAGCCAGTACAATACCGAGTAAGACCGTATGGCTGATAGCGTCACTGAGCATTGCCATTCGGCGCAAGACCAGAAAGACACCGGGGAGCGTGCAGGTAGTGGCAACGATTACCGCAATCAACTGGACTTCAAGTTGGGGACTCATCGTGTTCCTCGCTTAACTGGCCTGAAGAACCTGTCGGCGACGAAGATTACGCCATAGTAGACCGCGTCCAGGTGCAAACACTAGTGAAAGAACCGTTACCAGACTCATCATCAAAACAATCAGCGGGCCGGTTGCCAACCCCTCACCGAGGGTACTCAGCCAGGCGCCAGCCATTGCTGCCAGTGCACCGAAACCCGCTGCCAGCACCACCATCGTTTCGAGTCGGTTCGTCCATTGTCGGGCAGCTACCGCCGGCGCAACCAGCATCGCGCTCATTAACACAACCCCGACAGTCTGGATTCCAATCACAATAGCGGCTACTATCACAACGGTCAGTAACACATCAAATCCACGCACCGGTAGGCCGATGCTACGAGCAAAGTCGGGATCGAAAGTGACCAACTTTACCTGCGGCCAGAAGATCAGCACGAGGGCGAGGGCCGGAACCCCAACCACCAGCATTGCCCACAAATCACGTTCAATGAGCGCAGCCGCCTGACCGAATAGAAAACTCTTCAAACCAGCCTGTGCTGCATTGGGTTGCCGTTGCAAATACGAGAGTAACACCAGGCCAAAACCAAAAAAGACGGCCAAGATCAGCGCCAATGCTGCATCATCCTTGATCCGTGTGGTACGTACCACAACGAGTAGCCAGAGTGCCGCCAGCAAAGCAGCGCTAGCGGCGCCAACGAACAAGATAAACGGATCGCGCTGACCGGTAAGCAGAAACGCCAGTGCAATACCGGGCAGTGCTGCGTGTGACATCGCATCACCGAGGAGAGCTTGACGACGCAGCACAGCGAAACAGCCAAGAAAACCACTGATCGCTCCCAGGAGCATCGCACCAATCGTCACTGTGCGCAAAGTATAATCGGTAAACAGCTCCATTGGTCACCTCCGCCAGCCCATTAATCACCTGGCGCCGGAGCAGCCGACGAAGCAGGAGCTGCAACCCGACTCGTCTCAAGCAGCGCCAGCCGACCACCATACGTTGCGCGCAGGTTTGCTTCGGTAAAAACATCATGCACCGGCCCAGCGGCGATCCGACGCACATTGATCAGTGCAACCTGATCGAAATATTCGGTCACCGTCTGCAAATCATGGTGAACGACCACAACCGTCTTACCGGCAGCCCGCAAATCACGCAAGATATTGATGATGGCGCGTTCGGTGACCGCATCAACCCCCTGAAACGGCTCGTCCATAAAGTAAATCTCGGCATCCTGCGCCAGCGCACGGGCTAAAAACACGCGCTGCTGCTGACCCCCAGAGAGCTGACCGATCTGGCGATGAGCAAACTCGGCCATCTGCACCTGTTCAAGTGCGGCAAGCGCTGCTGCACGCTCGGCACGACCTGGACGACGGAACCAGCCCAGATGACCGTAGCGCCCCATTAACACAACATCGAGCACCGTTGTCGGGAAATCCCAATCAACACTACTACGTTGCGGAACATAAGCGATCAAATGGCGCTGCTGTTCATACGGTTTCCCAAAAATCCGTACACTGCCTGCCGCCGGTTTGACAAGCCCCAGCGTCGATTTGAGTAATGTTGTCTTGCCGGCGCCGTTCGGGCCAATGATGGCCATCAATACCCCTCGTGGCACTTGCAGATCAACATCCCACAAGACAGGTTTATCGCCATACGCCACTGTCAAATCCTGAATATCCACTGCGATTTCCATCACAACCTCCATCCTACGACGTTAAGGCCTCGACTATTGTCTGCATATTGTGCCGCATCATCCCGAAATAGGTACCGGCCGGCCCATCAGGTTCACCCAGCGAGTCGGAGTAGAGTGCACCACCCACCCGCACCTCATGGCCAACAGCGCGAGCAGCGTTCTGCACCGCTTCTATCGTGCGTGGTGAAACACTCGTCTCAACAAAGATGGCCGGAATACGATTCGTAACGACCAACTCAGTTAGTGCCCGAATCGTAGACGCACTGGCTTCCGTCGCGGTACTGATCCCCTGCACTGCTTCTACCCGCAAGCCGTATGCCTGCCCGAAATACCGAAAAGCATCGTGAGCAGTAACCAAAATCCGACGTTCAGGCGGAATACGCTCGGCCATCGCTCGTAATTCGCGATCAAGTGCTTGCAAATCGGCGAGATAGCGCTCACTACGCTGTTGATAGATCTCGCTTCCTGCCGGATCAACCGCGATGAGGGCATCACGGATCGCAATGACTGCATAGCGCCAGCGCTGCGGATCGTGCCAGACGTGCGGATCATACGCTTTATCATGATCGGGCCATTCGAGCAGCAAGTGTTGAGGTACCGCTTCGGCAACAGCAACCGCTCGCACATACTCCCTACGATGAATATTCTCAAATACCCGTGATAACCCGGCTTCCAGATGAAGCCCGTTGTACAAGATGAGATTCGCCTCTTGCAAAGCAAACAGATCGCTCTCCGTCGCAATATAAGTATGAGGGTCAATCCCAGGCCCTAGCAGGGTACGCAACAGCACCCGGTCACCGGCTATCGCCTGCACCACATCACCGATCTGACCAGTTGTGGCAACCACCCGCAGACGACCATCGACAACCGACGTAGCGCAGGCGGTCAGGGCGAACAAAACAATCCCGATAATGATAGCGCGAAACCACATATTTTCTCCACTAAAATATTTTTTAGTCAAACCTAAAATAACAAATGATGATGCATCTGTCAAGACCGAACTCGGCGTTCTACCAGACCACGAACGAAACATAACTGGACACTGTATCGTTGATATTTGACAGGGAAACGGCATCGCCGCGCCCCTACCGGTTCCAGAACTGGGGCGATACGCACCACGCCGCCGCGTCGGCGGGGCGATACGAACAATATGGTTGGTACAATTGATACCAACGGTGGTGATATATCGGTATCAGCGATGCCTTACCTATTGACGGTGGTTTATCGCCACCATTCAACATCGGATCGATCACCCGGTTATTACATCAGGTTGTATGTGAGGAATGCTGGTGCATCACGTCGAAACGACGACGGGTTTTTGATAAAGTAGAGCTATTTCTTCGTTCAATATTCCAGATTACAATAAGTGGCAGTATATTGAGCTGACAAATTGGTACCATTCCATGATATAAACGCATAATACAGACGTCACTCATCAGACTCGCAAATGAAAGAAGGTGGCGGTTGCTCAACATCAAACAACAACGCCACAAGTTATATTATGCAAAATAGTTAACTCGCCAGGAGTTTACGCATGGCGGCGCTCCCTTTCGTTATGGTCTATCTTATTCCGGCAATCTTTTCTGGTGGGCTGGCAATTATTATGTGGAAACGGCGTTACTACCGTGGCGGGCGACCCTTTACCCTCTTATTGGCGGCGATTGCATGGTGGAATCTCTGCCACGCCCTAAGTATCGCCGACACCACACTTGAAGGAACCCTGTTCTGGTCATTGTTACAAAACATGGGCATTGTTCTCATCGGGCCGTGTTGGCTGCTGATTGCGCTCGCATACTCCGGTGAATGGTGGCGTGTTCCGCGCTGGATTCGGCGCGGCATTTTTATCCCCGAACTGGTTGCCTTGCTCTTCGCGCTGACCAATAACCTGCATAACCTCTGGTGGTCAACGGTCACACCCGACACTTCACGTCCATTCTTCTGGATTTCAGTGACGCGAGGACCGGTCTTCTGGATGCACAGCATCTATGCCTACGTTTGTCTCATCATCGGGATCGCTATTCTGGCCCGTGCTTCTGCTCAGGCACCACCGGTTCATCGGTACCATGCTCGATTGATGCTTATTGCTGCCCTCATTCCAGCACTTGGCAATGTTGTGTTTCTCAGTGGTATCATCGGATCGTGGAATGATGATCCTACGCCGATCCTGCTGTTTATTTCGGCAGCCCTGGCAATGTTTACCACGATGCGTTATCAACTGTTCGATCTTGCCCCTCTGGCTGAACGCGAAGTGATTGCCGGTCTCCCCGATGGATTAATCGTCCTTGACAGTCGCGGTCTCGTTGCCGAAATCAACCAGCACGCTCCTCGCCTGCTTGGTATCCACGGCAAGCGTTGGATTGGTCGTTCGCTGGCCCAACTGATCACCAATTCGCCGTTTGAACACGATCTGCGCCGCCTGCTCAATACTTCAGTGACGACCTCTGGCCGACCACTGATCTGTGAGAGTGGTCATCAGGCTATTGAAGTAAGAATCCGTCCATTACAATCAGCAGCCGGTATCACAACCGGATCGCTGCTGTTAATACGTGACGTCAGTGAGCGAATCCGCGTCGAACAGGAGCGCGCCCGTCATATTGCCGCCTTGCGTCTGATCAACAACATCGCCCGCAGTGCCAATACTGCTCAGGAAACATCCTCACTGCTGACAACGATTGCCCGCATCATCGTGCAAGAAGGGCACTGGCAACGGGTCGCAATTGGCTTGATCGAAGAAGGGCAGCGTATTAGCATCAAGATTGATTATACGCCTACCGGTGTTGGGCGATTACAAGACCAGGTCATAAGTGGCACGGCCGCAGCGAGACTGATTGAACGCATTCAGCAAGGGCAACCAGAACTGATCAATACCGATGAACTCACGGTTGATGACCCACTGACCATCGGTCTCCACCAGGAGGGCATCCGCTCGCTGTTACTGGCGCCACTACGTCACGACCAGAATGCGACCGGCATTTTAGGTCTGGCCTCAAGTGAAGCGAAGAGTATGACACCAGTGCTGGCCGAACTGGTCACCGCAATTGGCGAATTGATTACCGATGCGCTGATCCGCATTCGCCTGTACGAACAGGTGCAACGCGCCGACCGACTCAAAACCGGTTTCCTGGCAACCGTGAGCCATGAACTACGCACCCCGCTTACTTCTATTCTTGGCTACACCGATATACTTCAGCGGGGGGTACTAGGAGAGCTTAGCCCTGAAGTCCGAGAAACCCTGAGATATATTCGCCAGGCCAGTCTCAATCTCATGCGGTTGATCAACGATATTCTTGAATATTCACGCCTGGAAATCGGCCAGATGACAATCGAGCTTGAACCAGTTCCGGTTGCAGCGGTTGTTCAGAATGTCGTGGGGCAAATGTTACCGCAGATTCGCGAGCACGGATTGCAGTTGCGTACAACAATTCCGGCCGATTTGCCGCCTGTACAGGCTCATGCCGGCCGTCTCGAACAGGTCCTGATCAATCTCCTCAGCAATGCGATCAAGTTTAACCGGCCACAGGGGCTTATCGAAATTAAGGCAGCAAACCACGGTGACTTCATTCGCATTAGCGTTCGTGATACCGGAATCGGCATTGCTCTCGCCGATCAGAAACTGATCTTTGAGGAATTTCAGCGCCTCAAGCAGGCTAATGGCCGATCAGTTAGCGGCGTTGGTCTTGGCCTGGCGATCTGTCGGCGCCTGATCCAGCATATGGGAGGCAAGATCGGAGTAGAAAGTAAACTTGGCGAGGGATCGACCTTCTTTTGCGACTTACCAATAGCTACTGCATCGCGAACTGTGGGCGAGCGAGCCGACGTATGACCGTACCCCCGATTCTGTTCTAGCCGTCATCTCTCTCGCTGCCAGCGGCAGCGGCTACTCCTAACGCACCGGGTGTTACCCGGATTGTCGTCGTAGCTGCGATGCGAGCGAGCGCAGTGGTCTACAGAACAACAGCAGTGTTCTCCCACCGTTAAGCCCGCCCCACGCACCTTGCTCCCCATCAGTCGGCGCAGTCGCCTAGCCGCCGGCATTGCTGCCGACGCTGGTCGGCTCTTACCCGACCGTTTCACCCCTTACCGGAAACCCGGCGGGACTCCTCTCTGTTGCCGTCTTGCGTCACCGGCAGATTACTCCACCGGCGCCCCCGCTTCCTGTTTCGCGGGGCGACCTTCCACCGTTCGGTGGGCGGGGAGTCGGGAAGTTCCTCTGGGGAATACCCCAGCGACGGCCCGTCATACGTCGGCGCCATGCATAGTATACTATAACTGTCACGATATAAAAATAGGTGAGAGGACTGGTTTGCAGAGTTTTCAGTTGTTGGTCGTGTCCGCCAGTGAACCGTATCCTCAGTCGCGGCGATCACCGATCCACGCCGGTGCCTGGGAGCACGGGCCTCCGGTCCTGAGCAGTGCATAACAGGGAACGATCGTTTATCGCATCAACCCACCATCATCCCATCCCCAATTCCTCATGCGTGGGGTTAATCTACACTTACCGAGACGATGACGGGCATAATCGGCAAGACAACCGAATCGTAGCCGCAGACTATCGTTGGAAGAGGCATACATCCCTTCCTTGGGGGTAAGGCGGTACTTCACCCCAACGTGTAATTCCGTTCATTACATCTGAAACCGATTGAGCAGTTCTTGTTTTAGATCCCACAACCGCTGACTGAGCGAAACGTGATAGATGTGCGGGTTCATAATGCGCCGAACTCCAAGATCAAGCCGCTCGACGTCGGCATGGCGGCGTTCGCGCATCTGTTCAATTGACACCGGATGGGCCAAACGTCGGCCGTGTACCATCGCAGGCTCTAGCAGTGGCTCAATTCCGGTCAGCTCTGCCCGCAACACCGCACGCTGTCGGGTATGATCGCTGGGGTGGCGTAACCGAATCACCTCTTCCCTGGCCGGATCTTCATCTTCGAGAGCGATCAGATCGGCGGTCGCTTTCCCGCGTGCATCGTACAGCCGCCACACTCGTTTCAGGCCGGGATTGGTCAATTTTGCTGCACTCTCAGCAATCTTAATCGCCGGTTGCCAGCTCTGCCCATCGTGTAAGGCAACTAGCTTATACACCCCACCAAGCGCACCTTCACCGTGTGAAGTCACCAGCCTGGTACCTACCCCGTAGACCAGACGACGAATAATCGCATTGGCATCGGCTTGATAGCGCGGCGCTTCCTGAACGATCTGGCTCTGAATCTGCCAGATCACCAGTTCGTCGAGATCATTGGAAAGGACAATCACCGTATCAGGGAACCCAGCCCGATCAAGCATGAGCGCTGTCTGGATCGCCAGATACGCCAGATCGCCCGAGTCAAGACGAACGCCTACCGGCTTATGCCCTTTGGCGCGCAGCTCTTCAAAGACGCGAATCGCATTCGGCACCCCACTCTGCAAGGTGTCAATAGTGTCTACCAGCAGCAGACAATCATCAGGGTAAACCGCAGCATAGGCCCGGAAGGCGTCAAGCTCACTCATCCCAAGGGCTAGAAAGGCCTGTACCATCGCATGGGCATGGGTGCCTTTCGCGGTTTGCCCAATCGTATGCGCCAGACCAACATTCGACGTAAAGTCGGCGCCACCAATTAAGGCAGCACGTGTTCCGGCATTCGCACCCAGCCCCTGACCACGACGCAAGCCAAACTCAAGTACAGTACTGGCCCCACTCGCCTCACGAATCCGGCTGGCCTTCGTTGCCACCAGCGTTTGATAATTAAGATGATTGAGCAAAGCCGTCTCAAGCATTTGAGCCATCATCAATGGCCCGCGCACGATGGTCATCGGCGCCTGCGCGTGCACTACCCGCCCTTCGGGTACGGCCCAAAGGGTGATGCCCCCAAAATGACCGTGGCGACCCAGATAGTTCAGAAAATCCTCATCGAAGATTGGCTTGCCGACCCGATTGCGCTGACCGCGTAGCACCTCAAGCTCGGTTGGCCCAAAAGCAGCGGTCTCCATCCAGTCGAGTAACCATTCAAGTCCGGCAGCAATACAATAACCGGCTGAATGCAACCCGTAGTTGGGTGGTTGCCGAAAAAAATGATCAAACTGTGCCATCCGTTCGTGAATGCCCATCCGAAAATAGAGCTGGGCCATCGTCAACTGATATTGGTCGGTGAAGAGAATGCCGGTGGCAGTTCGCTGTTGGATACCGTTCATACCGCCTCGCTGTATAGTGTAAATTATACACTAATATACCAGCGCAATAGCATTGTGTCAATAGGACAGCGATGAGAACAAAGAGAATGGGAGAAACGGCCTCACCCTCCCGCAGCCTCCCCCTCCTCTGCCTCGACAGGAGAGGAGGGGCTAGAGAGAGGAAGGGGAGGGGAACCGGTTGTGCTGCTGCGCGTGTACGCTCTAAATTTATCGCGACCTTTGATACAGCGCATTAATAGCCAATCGCCGATGGTGGCGCGTGTAATAGCGAATCTGTCGCGGAAGATTATCTTCCGCCGGAAGAGTCTTGACGTGTTGCACCAGTCGTTCGGCAATCTGCTGACTGCGTACCACTTGTTCGGTCGATGGAAGCCCCTGCAACGTTGACTCCCATGGATTGTTACACACGCCTTCGACAATGATCCCAATCAGTTCGGGTAACAATTTACTGTGACGCATCCAGTTCAGGGCCAGACAGAATCCGGGACTGGGAACAGGCAGACGCTCACGGGCAACAGCCAGAAGATCGGCCGAGTGACCAACAGCGATGACGATCAAAACTGGTTCGGTGATCGTCGGCAAATGATGCAAATTCAGCAGCGGAACGTCTAACAGTTGCGCTACTGCCATCGCTAATGGTTTGCTGTACGGATCGGGGGTTGTGACTCCCCCAAAATACCAGTTACTGCTCCGGGCGAGGGCTAGAAAACGCTGTACGGTGCGAGCAACATCTTCTTCGCGCAACTGGTAATGCGCAAGCGGATGTATGTTCAGACCATCATCTGTCGCCGAACCAAGACAGACAACCCCTTCACGGATGTAGAGATCGTCTTTGCTATTGTCACACGTGCGGAACTCACGTCTGCGCTCAACACTTTGCAAACAGGTGAGCAATTCCAGTTGCGCCTCTGGGGTAGTAGCCAATGCTAAGCTCTGTTGCCAGGCCTGCTGAGCTTCATCGTAGCGTTGGAGGTGAAAGTAGCAACGCCCAAGCAAATGAAAAACAGCCCAGTCGTCGTAATAGCGTTGGCGCGGTTTTTCCAATAGGCTTAACGCAGTCTCGTATTCACCACGGGCGACATAGATATACGCCAGTTCGAGTTGGGCTGCGACATCGCCCGGATCAAGTTCAAGACAACGGCGAAATTCGCGTTCAGCCTCATTGTATCGTTCAAGTTCGATCAAGACAAAGCCGAGATTGAAATGGGCAAAGTAATCGTCGGCCAAATCCGCCACTGCCGCAAAAGCTTCGGCAGCTTTAGCCAGCAAACCCTGTTGCTGATAGTGAAAGGCCAGAGCATTATGAGCATCACGCAGCGTCGGATCGGCAGCTATTGCCATGCGAAAATGGTCAGCCGCTGACGCCGGACGCTGCGTGCGCTCGAATGCTAAACCGTAACGTAAGTGGCGACGACCGGCAACGCGCTTGGTCTCGTCTATCATTGTGAGCCTCCTCGCCCGTGGCAGGGCGACCATTGCGAGCCATGACGTCGCAGATTGACGGTGCGCACCATGGTTATGGTAATTGCGCACGGCTCATTGTATTGTTAGGCAGGGTAGCCGCTAAAGCAGCCGCCTGCACATCGAGAATCTGTCTGATCCCATATTCAGCCAGATCGAGTAGAGCATTGAGTTGGGATCGGCTTGCCGGTACTCGTTCAGCAGTGGCCTGGATTTCAATGTAAGCACCGGTGCTGTTCATAACGACGTTACAATCAAGATCGGCCTGACTGTCTTCCTCGTAACAAAGATCAAGCAGGAGCGTTCCCTGCACCATTCCCACACTTACAGCCGCTACCGGTGTCAGAGCGGGTCTGACTTCAATGGCGTTACTGCGCACGAGATGCTCAACTGCCAGAGCTAGGGCTACGTAGCCACCACTGATAGCCGCCGTGCGCGTACCACCATCGGCTTGCAGGACGTCACAATCGATAGTAATGGTTCGTTCACCAAGGGCGCTGAGATCAACTGCCGCCCGTAGCGATCGCCCGATCAGACGTTGTATCTCCTGGGTCCGTCCACTTGGGCCGTTACGTTCACGACGAGTGCGCTGAAGGGTCGCACGTGGCAGCATCGCATATTCGGCAGTTACCCAACCACCCTGCTGACCACGCATCCAGGCTGGTACTCCATCCTCAACCGTGGCCGTACAAAGCACGCGCGTGCTGCCGTAAGCAATAAGCGCCGATCCTTCAGCATACGGCGCAGCGCCTACTTCAATTGAAATCGCTCGTAGTTGATCGGGCAATCGCCCATCAATTCGCACCATACGCAACCGTTTCCTCTACTCTTTATTGCTCATCATACCATATTCATAATTGCGATACAACGTAATATTGCTTAACCGTGCAATATAATCCGGCGCGCTTGCCAAAGATACCAGCACGCAATGCTGCGGTACGGTCGCCAGCGTTCGCCCAAAATGCGCACCTCAGCAGATGTTGGCAGGCGTGGTCGGTCGTATATCAAGCGTACTGCATCCCGCAAACCGAGATCAGCCGCAGGCAATACATCTGAGCGTTCGAGCGCAAACATCAGATAGATTTCGGCTGTCCACCGCCCGATACCTTTTACCGCAGTCAACGTTGCGATCACCGCTTCATCGTCGAGCGTCGGTAATTGATCCAGGTCAAGTTGACCACATATCACCCGTTCGGCAAGATCACGCAGGTAACTGCTCTTGCGGGCCGAAAGACCAGCAGCGCGCAAGAGAGCCTCGTCGGCAGCCAGGATGGTCTCTGGGTCGAGAATACCCAACCGTTCAATCAAGCGGTCACGAATCGTGCGGGCTGCGGCAAGCGATAGTTGTTGACTGATGATCGCATACGCAAGCGTGGCAAAGCCGTGGGGCTGGCGCTGGAACGTATACGGGCCGATCTGCTCGATCCATCGCGCTAAAGTTGGATCAACGTGGCAGAGATGATGAAGTGCATCTTCCATCGTTCCATCGTACAATAATACTAGAGCGCCGTCCTCTGGCGAGAGTTTTCAGTTACAACTTCTCCTTCTATTGTGGGCAAAGAAAAGGGCCAAAGGACAAATGAAAGTCGCGAACCGTACCTTTCCGCAGACACGCTTTTAGAGATATTGTACTCGACTATCAAATATGTACTGCAATGTTTACCATCGGTACCGCTGGTCATGTTGATCATGGGAAGTCAACGTTAATCAAGGCGCTCACCGGTATTGATCCTGATCGGTTGCGCGAGGAACAGAAACGCGCAATGACCATCGATCTGGGTTTTGCCTGGCTTACCTTGCCGAGCGGGCGTGAGGTGAGTTTGATCGATGTACCGGGTCACGAGCGCTTTATTAAAAACATGCTCGCCGGCGTTGGTGGTATCGATGCAGTGCTACTCGTCATTGCCGCCGATGAATCGGTAATGCCCCAGACCCGTGAACATCTGGCGATCATCGATCTGCTGGCGATACACCACGGGATTGTGGTCTTGAGTAAAGTTGACCTAGTTGATGCAGATTGGCTGGTGCTGGTCCGTGATGAGGTACGCGAGGTCCTGGCCGGGACAGGCCTGACCACAGCACCGATCATACCGGTCTCGGCTCGAACCGGGGATGGTCTATCTGAACTTCTCCAGACTCTTGACCAGCTTCTCGATGCATTGCCAAGGCGTCATCAGGTAAACGGTATTCCACGATTGGCGATTGACCGCAGTTTTGCAATCGCCGGTTTTGGTACAGTCGTCACCGGTACCTTACGCGATGGCCCATTGTTTATCGGCCAGGAGGTTGAAATATTACCGCAAGGGATACGGGCGCGAATTCGCGGCTTGCAGAGTCATCAACGTCCTATCGAGCAGGGACAACCCGGAACACGCATCGCCGTAAATCTGGCTGGTGTCCATCACCGTGATCTCAAGCGCGGAAATGTGTTGACACTTCCAGGCATATTACGACCAACAACGTTGCTCGATGCCAGGGTCCAGATCGTTCGTGAGGCCGCACCAGTCTGTCATAACGCTGCCCTAGATCTGTTTATTGGGAGTAGTGAAGCCGCCGCACGGGTCACGTTACTTGATGCCGATGAGTTACCGGGTGGCGCCGAAGGATGGGCACAGATTCGCCTGGCAACGCCGGTAGTTGCCACAGTCGGCGATCGCTTCATTTTACGCCTGCCTTCACCCAGTCAAACGGTTGCCGGTGGTGTGGTGATTGATCCCCATCCTCCACGTCATCGCCGTTTTCGCGCCGACGTTATTACTGCGCTCAACCTCCGCACCCAGGGGAGTCCATCTGAACGCATCCTTCAAGCACTGGCCGATGGACAACCACGGCTGCGCGCCGATGTGATAGCCGCAACCGGAATGACCGGCTCGGAAGCAGAATCCATTCTGGCACCATTACTCGCCGACGGCAATTTGGTGGCCCTGGGTCAAGATGGTCTGACTACCAAAACGGGCTGGGATCGCTTGCGCGCAACACTGCGCGATCTGTTAACGTCATACCATCAGCGCTTTCCACTGCGTCGTGGAATGTCAAAGGAAGAGGTGCGTCAGCGCTTACAGGTGTCAAACCGCCTCTGGCCGGGAGTGTTACAGGCGGCGCTCACCGAAGGACTCATTAGCGCCGATGAAACAACAGTACGTCTGGCCGATTTTACACCTCGGCCAACCGCCGAGCAACAACGGCTGCTCGATCAATATCTGACTGCGCTGAAGCGCCTGCCGTACACAACGCCAGCTGTTGATCCTGGTGATGAACTGTTGGCTTGGGCTTGTGATCAAGGAGTACTGGTGAAGATTGCTCCAGACCTCTATCTACTTCCGGCAACGTATTCCATGATGGAGACGTGGGTTCGCGCCACGATCGAAACCCAGGGGAGTGTGACAGTCGCTCAGCTCCGTGATCACTTTGGCTGCTCGCGTCGCTATGCGGTATCATTCCTTGAACACCTCGATGAACGACGGATAACTCGTCGGGTTGGCGATGTGCGAGTGCTGGCCCGTTGAAATACTCGTCATTGTATTGGACATAAGCCTATGACGCATGATAGACTCTTAACATATATCCCCGCTGGAAAGGAGACGACCTTGACCGGTAATCAAAATGATCTACGCCGCTTTGGGGCTGCTCTGTTATTAGGCATGGCGGCTGGCTTTGCTGCACGCTACTACTTCGAGACGCGCACGCGCAGCGAAGGGCGGGTTGCCATCGGTCTCATTGATTGGGAACAGGCCCGCCAGACCGCTCTACGCCTATCACAATGGGAGCAGGCGCCGATAGATAATCGATCCTTTCGTCGTGAACAGTATGCACGTATGGTCACGCTGAGCGAACCGTTGATCGCCGAGTATCTCGGTGTGCAATTACCCGAACCGGTTAGTCGCATCTTTGTCTTTGACCGGCGAGAATGGCTGGAAGCCAACATCGTTTCGTTCAGCCAGCTCTTCCGCCCGATTGAAGAGATGTACGAAAAGAACGGCGGCGGTCGCGGGGCACTGGGCATGCTTATGAACGATGTGAGCAGTAAACTATTGGGCATGCAGATCGGCGGGCTGCTAGGCTATCTTGCGCAGCGTGTGTTGGGGCAATACGATCTCAGCCTGCTTTCGGCAGAGGCCACTGGTGGTTCCCTCTATTTCGTCGAACCCAACATTGCGCGCGTACAACAGCAGTTGGGACTGAGCGACGCAGAATTCCGTCTCTGGATTACCCTGCACGAGATGACCCATGCGTTTGAGTTTGAGGCTTATCCATGGGTACGCCGCTATTTCCGCGAGTTACTCGATCAAAACTTCGCGCTAATCAGCAGTCAAATGCTAAGCAGTGGTAACAATCTGTTTGATATGCTAGTGCGGCTCTTGCAAGGCATTGGCAGCGGCCAACACTGGATCGAGACAGTGCTGACCCCCGAACAGCGCGCCGTCTTTGATCGCATTCAGGCGTTAATGTCACTGATTGAAGGGTATGGTAACCACGTCATGAACGCCGTTGGTCGTCGCTTGCTGCCCAGCTTTAGCCAGATCGAACAGCGCGTCGCACAGCGGCAGAAGCAACGCACGATGCTCGATCTGATGATCTTTCGTCTGACCGGCCTCGACCTGAAGCTGGCCCAATATCAACAGGGCGAGGCGTTTGTCAACGCTGTGGTCGCGGAACGCGGGATAAAATTTGCCGGTCGAGTGTGGGAACGGCCCGAAAACCTACCGACCATGGACGAAATTCGCGACCCAGCCCAGTGGATCAGGCGGATGGATCGTCAGCAATAAGAGAAAGGGGCGGGTTCTATGTCCGCCCCTCTGTTAGACAGTGCCCCTCTTGCTCCCCATTCTTCCCCAAGGTAGGGAAAGCCAGAATGATCATTCCCCTTCCGGCAGCGGTAATGGCAATTGCTCATCGGTGGCTGCGGTTGGTTGTGATGCTGATGGGAGAGTCTCCGGTGCTACCCCAGCCGCACCGACCAGCGCCAGCAAACCGGCCTCATCAATGACCGGTATTCCGAGTTGTTGTGCCTTTGCGAGTTTGCTTCCGGCATGAGCACCCGCTACAACGTAACTGGTCTTCTTACTTACACTATCGGTTACTTTACCCCCATGCGCAGTAATCAGCGCACTCGCCTGCTCACGACTCAGCGAAGGTAAAGTACCGGTTAAGACAAACGTCTTACCGACCAACGTATCGCTTTGACGAGCCTGAGTTTCTGTGCCATCTATTTGTACGCCGACAGCCCGCAGCTTTTCGATCAACGCCTTATTTTCTGGACGTGAAAAGAAATCAACAACGCTGGCCGCGACTACCGGGCCGATACCGGGAATACGTTCGAGGTCTTCTTGGCGAGCATTCATAATCGCTTCGAGAGAGCCAAACTCGTTCGCCAGTGTCTGCGCGGCGACCGTTCCTACATAACGAATACCTAGCCCAACAAGCAGCCGGTCAAGCGGTCGCTGACGAGCAGCATCAATAGCGGCCAAGAGATTGGCAATACGTTTCGGCCCGAATCCTTCAAGCGTTGCCAGTTGCTCTTCCTTCAGCAAAAAAATGTCTGCTACGTCGCGTATCAACCCCTGTTGCACAAAGAGTTCTGCCTGGCGTTCACCCAGCCCCACAATATCCATTGCCGACCGACTTGCAAAGTGCTCTACCCGTCGCACCAGTTGTGCCGGGCAGATACTAAAGTTGTTGCAGCGCCAGGCTGCTTCTCCCGCTTCCCGTTCAAGAGGCGATCCACATGCCGGACAATGGGTCGGAAACTGCCAGGGACGCTCGCTGCCGTCACGACGGGCAATCACCGGGCCGACGACGTAGGGAATGACATCCCCTGCCCGCTTAACAACCACATAATCACCGATCCGAATATCCCGTTGCGCAATGTAGTCGGCGTTATGTAGACTGGCGTTACGAACGATCACACCACCAATCTGAACCGGTTCCAGTTCGGCATTTGGCGTTACAACACCAGTACGACCGACATTCACTGTAATATCGAGCAGACGGGTGATTGCTTCACGAGCCGGAAACTTGAGCGCAATTGCCCAGCGTGGATCGCGACCAACTACTCCCAGTTCACGTTGTTGAGCAAAGTCGTCAACTTTGATCACCATTCCATCAGCTTCGTAAGGTAGCTCGTCGCGTCGCGCCATCCACTCTTCGCAGTAGGCCAAGACCTCATCAAAACCGGTAAACCGACGAGCATCCTGGTTGACCGGAAAGCCAAGGACGCGGAGATACCGCAGCGTCTGCCATTGGCTACTGAGCGTGACCCCTTCGATAGCACCGACCCCATAAGCAAAAAAGCGGAGCGGACGGTCAGCCGTTACCGCAGGGTCTTTCTGACGTAACGAACCGGCAGCCGCATTCCGGGGGTTAGCAAAGACCTTCTCACCCGCTGCTGCCAGTCGGTCATTCAAGATCTCGAAATCAGCGGTGCGCATATACACTTCACCGCGCACCTCAATCATTGTTGGCAGCATTGCAGGAACATCATCAGGAACAGTCTCGGGTAATTGAAGAGTCAGCGGAATACTACCGATAGTTCGTAGGTTGGCAGTTACATCCTCACCGATCTCACCATCGCCGCGAGTAGCACCCTGCACGAATTGACCGGCACGATAGGTCAAGGCAACGGCCAAGCCATCAATTTTGGGTTCGACCACATACGCTACTTCTGCATCACTACCGAGTAGACGCATAACCCGATCACGCCAGGCCTGGAGATCGGCGGTTGTGAAGGCGTTACCAAGTGATAGCATCGGCTGAGCATGCTGCACTTTGGCGAATTGCGTAGCAGGAGTACCGCTTACGCGCTGCGTTGGCGAGTCAGGGGTAATCAATTCTGGATGCGCCGCCTCAAGGGCACGCAACTCAGCCATAAGTGCATCGTACTCGGCATCGCTAACGATCGGATCGTCGAGCACGTAGTAGTGATAGTCGTAACGACGGATCAGGCTACGCAGCTCTTTAATGCGATCGGCAACTGCGATTTGATTCATGAGCAACTCCATGGTCATGGTAGAATCGCGCTAAAAGTACTATTTATTCTTGGCATGAAGTAGTACCTTTGGGGGGTTGCGAAAACGTAAAAAAATCGTTACTATACTATTACACCCCCCCACACGAGACCCGCTGGCAGCCGCCAGTGGGTCTCGTGTTTCTCGCACTCGGAGGATGCGAACATTCGTGCATTATTGTAGCACGACTCCTGCGCTGCCGAACGATTGTCAATTACCAGAACCATCACCATCGTTCACCGTGGCGACTGTGATAATACCTCGTACCCATCAGCAGTGATTAGCACCAGATCCTCAATCCGCACACCACCCCAAGCGGGAAGGTAAATTCCCGGTTCAACCGACGTGACCATACCGGCTTGCAGAGGTGGACTCGGCGGTGCATCAGGCGCTGTCATCCGCAGCCATGGCGCTTCGTGGATCACAAGACCGACCCCGTGACCAAGGCTATGCGCAATACCATCAGCATATCCGGCCTCACCGATAACCCGCCTGGCGACTACATCGGCTTCAGACCACGGCAACCCAGGACGCAACGCCTGTATTGCTGCCTGCTGAGCAGCGAGGGTAGCAGCATAAACGGCACGGAACATATCATCGGCTTGCCCTAATACAATTGTGCGCGTCAGATCGGCGTGATAGCCTGAGTAGCGAGCACCCATATCAATGATGATCGGCTGTCCTTCACCCAATTGATCGTCACCCGGTGTATGATGCGGACGAGCACTGTTACGACCTGCCGCGACAATAATCGGAAAGGATGGCCCCTCAGCCCCTAGCTCGTGCAGAGCGACTTCAATCTTCCACGCCGCTTCACGCTCGGTCATGGCAGGCGAAAGAGTGGGCAACACAGCCGCCAGCGCAGCATCGGTAATCGCCACCGCCTTTCGCAAAAGAGCAATCTCACCACTGTCCTTAACCATTCGTAGCTCTTCAACGATGTTCTCGGTGGCAACCAGCTCAACCGCATTACCCAGGGCAGCAGTTAATTGCCGATATTCGGCTACTGTCATCGCGGCAGCCTCAAAACCTAATTTCCCGATTCCCAGTTCAGCAGTCAATTCGGCAATGAGTTTGGGTAACGGTCTGGCAGGTGGGCGTATCTCACACAGACTGAATGCCGGTGCCTCAGCCGCAGCCTGTACCACATAGCGACCATCAGTGAGCAACAATGCTGCTTCGGCACTGATCAATAATGCACCAGCACTACCGGTGAAACCACTAATGTAGCGACGACTAGCCGGGGCTGTGAGTAAGATTGCCGGCAAGTCACGTTCCGCTAATGCTGTACGGAGCCGCTGTAGTCGTTCTGTCATGAGCATTCCTTTCGTTTTGACCCGCAATCTTAAGCAGTAGTAGCGTAGCGAACCCAGATGTCGGTGCCAGGATACTACAAAAACAACAGGCGTATGTTTTAGAGCCGATCCGACCTATCCTGTTGCAGAAAAAGATGGGCCGGGGCGCACCGCTGCTTCTACACCGTGAGACGATTCTTCGAATAGGCATGCAGTTGCAGTGGCGCTTCCAGTGTCGTCGCCGCATCGCGAACGGACGACAAGACAAGGTAGCGAACCCTCGTCAAGCCTGCACCTGGGTACGCGGGCCTGGGTACGCGGGCCTCCGGCCCGCATAGCATAGATGGTACATACCGCGCCTGAAATCATCTTTTTTCGTCGCCGCATCGCGAACGGACGACAAGACAAGGTAGCGAACCCTCGTCAAGCCTGCACCTGGGTACGCGGGCCTGGGTACGCGGGCCTCCGGCCCGCATAGATGGTACGTACCGCGCCTGAAATCATCTTTTTCGTCGCCGTATCGCGAACGGACGACAAGACA
>JAGHYT010000060.1:0-25182 GCA_017743535.1 Chloroflexus sp. | reverse complement strand
GGATGGGGGGGAAGGTGAGGGGGGAGGCGACATCGTAGTACGGATACCGAACCCGTTGGAAACTCCTGGTCGGACAGCAAGGCAGCTTGCACCTATGGTCGATGAATATTTGACAGCATACAAGACGCAGCAAATAATTCAGGCGAACGTTCGCTTTTCCCTCTTGACAACTCAACCTACAGGGTGTATGATAAAGGCGAACGTTCGCCTAGAGAGATCGATACGCCTATGACAGCCACCAAAGTCACGCTCAAAGATGTAGCGGCGCGCGCCGGGGTTAGTTACCAGACTGTCTCCAAGGTGCTGAACGGCGATATGCAAGTTGCGCCCGAAACGATGGAGCGGATTCAGGCAGCGGTACGGGAATTGGGCTATCGACCTAATCGTATCGCCCGCAACATGCGAGCCGGGCGGAGTTTTATGATCGGGTATTCGTGGACGCAAACCGAACCCGGTCAAGTCAATCACATCCCCGATCAGTTTCTGAGCAGCATGGTGCGTGAGGCAAGCGCGGTTGGGTACTATGTCTTGCCCTTTCCTTTTCAAGAGGGTAGTGCGCAAATTGATGCGTACCGCGATTTGATTCGGAGTAGCAATGTTGACGGATTCGTGCTGTCGAGCGTTAACTACAACGATCCACGGATTCAATTTTTACTGAAACAGAAGTTCCCTTTCGTAGCTTTTGGTCGTTCCAACCCCGACTGGGATTTTGCTTGGGTAGATATTGATGGTGCAGCCGGAACACGGCAGGCTATTGAGTATCTCATTGGGCGTGGTCACCGGCGTATTGCGATTCTTGCCTGGCCGGAAGACTCACGAGTCGGGAATGACCGCCTGCAAGGGTATCTGGATGCGATGCAGGCTGCTCAGATTGGTATCGAGCCTGGGTACGTGTTGCGCGGTGAAGGAACTTTTGACGTTGGGCGGGCGATGACCTTGCACTTGCTTGATCTGCCATCCGAACAGCGGCCAACCGCGATTATGGCCCTGAACGATACGATGGCTATTGGGGCGATGGCCGCTGCCCGCGAACGTGGCCTTGAGATCGGAACCAACCTGGCGATTATCGGCTTTGATGATGCACCGATGGCCCAATACCTCTTTCCGCCGCTGACGAGTGTGCGCCAGCCAATTGCCGAGGCTGGTCATAAATGCGTTGAGTTGCTGGTGGCGTTAGTGGAAGGGCAACCGGTAGCGCAGAAACATGTTCTTCTCCAACCTTCGCTGATCATTCGTGCTTCTGCCTGATACGGTACGCTAATGTTCGTTCCTGATCATCACCCGTTGATGATTGGGTAGATGGTTGTTGCTTCAAAAAAGGAGGGTAAAAAATGATCTAAAAACGCAACGTTTTCGTAGTCGAATGTATTAAGTTTTAGTCTTTGAAAGGAGAACCTATGAATCGCCTGATCAAACTCCTGCTCGTTCTGACTGTGCTGGCGCTGGGTTTGAGCGCCTGTGGCCAGACCACCACTCAACAGACTCAACCCACTCCACAAACTGTGCGCGAGACAGTAACGGTGCGCGAGACAGTTGTTGTCCCGGCCGAAAAGGTTACTGTGCGTCTATCTGGATGGGCTTCCAGTCCGGCTGAGACGGCTCTGCTCGAATCGCTGCTGTATAAGTTCTCGGTAGAAAATCCCGATATTCTGGTCAAGTACGAGCCGATTACCGGTGATTACAAGCAGGTGCTCTTGACATCGATTGCTTCGGGTACCGAGCCTGACATCTTTTACGTCGATATTTTCTGGTGGCTTGAGCTGGCGGCGAACGATGCACTGCTCCCGCTCGATGATCTGATGGCGACCAGTGGTGTTTCGCGTGACGACTTCATCCCGGCGCTGATCGATGCTTTTACCTATAAAGGCAAGACCTACGGTATTCCAAAAGACTTCAACACGCTCGGTATGTTCTACAACAAAGCATTGTTTGACAAGGTTGGTCTTGCCTATCCAACCGATGACTGGACATGGGATGATCTGCGTGCGGCTGCCGAAAAGCTGACCGACCTCAGCGATCCCAATCGCCCGATCTACGGCTTCTGCACACCGCCTGATCCAGGTCGGTTCCCGGTCTTTGTCTTCCAAAATGGCGGGATGGTGATGAAGGATGACTACAGTGACACGATGCTCGACAGTGAAGCAGCGGTAAAAGCTGCCGAGTTCTACACCTCATTCCGCACCGCCAAGATTGGTGCATTGCCTTCAGATCTCGGCGAAGGCTGGCAAGGAACGCTCTTTGGCAAGGGTCAGTGTGCAATGGTATACGAAGGTGGCTGGTTGATCCCCTACCTGCGCGATCAGTTCCCCAACACGCAGTACGGTGTGGTGATGCCGCCGGCCGGTCCGGGTGGTGAAGGCAACCTGATCTTTACCGTCGCCTGGGGTATCTCGGCTAATACCAAGAATCCGGATGCGGCGTGGAAGGTAGTGAATTTCCTGACCAGCGAAGCCAGTCAGAAGACGGTGCTCGAAAGCGGATTTGCGCTGCCATCACGGAAGTCGTTGCAGAACAGCGACTATCTGAAGAACAATCCCAACTCGGCAGCGATCTTCAACGGTTCCTTCTTCGGTGCACGTCCGTTCTTCTGGGGCGCTGTCGGTTCCGATGTCAACGATCAGATGGCGAAAGCCCTGGAGCGCATCTTCAAGGAGAACCAGCCGGTATCTGAAGCGATGAAGCAAGCGGCGGATTCAATTCGGAAGGCGTTGCGGTAATTGCTACGCGCAGCGACCAGTCAGCTCCGGTCGCTGCGCTCCACCAATGACGGGAGTATAATATGCGAGCGAGAACTGACCGCCGCAAGATTTTCGAAGCGTTGAATGGGTATCTGTTTATTTCGCCGTGGCTGATCATTTTCGTTATCTTTAGCCTGATCTCTCTATGTTACGCGGTCTACCTCTCGTTCACCGAATACAACCTGCTCCGACCACCGCGCTGGTGGGGGTTAGAGGGTTATCAGCGTGTGCTGGAAGATGAACTCTTTCTGGCAAAAGCACTGCCCAATACCTTCAAATATGTGCTGATCGTCGTGCCGATCCAGACCTTTCTCAGCCTGGTGCTGGCATTTGCCATGGATCAGAATCTGCGATTTCAGCGCTTTTTCCGCACTATTTTCTATCTGCCTTCAGTGACATCATCGGTAGTGATTTCACTGATCTTTATCTGGATTTTTGCGCCGCAGGGGATTTTCAACCAGATCACGGGGTTGACGGTCAATTGGCTCGATGACCCACGTACCGCGTTTTATGTGATTATGGGAATGAACATCTTCACGACGAGCGGTACGTTGATGCTGATTTTCCTGGCTGGTTTGCAAGATATTCCGCTGGCAGTTTATGAAGCAGCCGAAATTGATGGCGCCAACGGTATTCAGAAATTCTTCTACATTACCATTCCGATGTTGCGACCAGTCATCTTCTTTGTTGTGACGGTAGGCGTAATCGGCTGTTTCCAGGTCTTCGACCAGATTTATGTGATGACTGCCGGTGGGCCGCTCGATAGTACGACGACGATTACCTACCTGATTTACAAGTGGGCTTTCCGCGATACTCGTATCCAGATGGGCCAGGCATCGGCATTAGCAGTGATTCTGACGCTCATCATCCTGGCAGTTACCCTGTTGCAACGAAAAGTGATCGAAGGCAGCGGCAGCGGCGCCGAGCGCTAGAAAGGCAACACCGATGGCAGTAACAACACAAGCACAGACACGGGTGTACGAGCAGACCGTCTTCTTCGACCGGCTGCGTAAATATCTTTTCCTTGCTATGCTGGCCTTCTGGGCTGTCCTTTCGGTAGCGCCGCTCTATTTTACGCTGGTCTTCTCGTTTAAGCCGGTGGCCGATATTTACACACCACCGATCTGGGCGCCGATCCCCTTTACGCTCGAAAACTACCAGACGATCCTGGGCACGTTCCAGCTCTTCCCGCGCTGGGTGTGGAATAGTGTCTTTATCTCGGTCATCATCACAATCTTCCGCGTTCTCTTCTGTGCGATGGCCGGTTACGCCTTTGCCCGTATCGAGTTTCCTCTGAAGAACTTCTGGTTTAACCTGCTGCTCATTTCGATGATGATGCCCGGTGTTGTCACGCTTATTCCATCGTTCCTCATCATTGGACCGGGTCTCATTCGCGGTGGGATTGATCTGGGGATGTTCAAGCTGCCTACCGGTTTTGGCCTCATCGACAATCCCTGGGGGGTGATTTTACCCGGTATGGCCGATGCCTTCGGCGTCTTTATGATGACCCAATTCTATAAGTCGTTCCCCAAAGAATTGGAAGAGGCAGCGATGATGGATGGATCAGGGCGATGGGGAACGTTCTTCCGCATTGTGCTGCCGATTAGCCAGACCCAGTTGATCACCCTTGCCCTGCTGACGTTTCAGGGAGCCTGGAACAACTTTATGTGGCCCCTGCTAGTTCTCCGTTCACCCGAGCAGTTTACGCTGCCAATCGGCTTGCAATGGTTCCGTGGTGAGTACTATACGCTCTATTCGGTGATCCTTGCCGGATCGATCTTCAACACGCTCCCAATTTTGATCATCTTCTTCGTCTTCCAGCAGTATTTCGTGCGGAGTATTGCTGCTACCGGTTCAAAAGAAGGATAGGGCACGTGCACGCTGCAATGTGAGTAACACCGTAACACCGTACAACCTGGTAATGGGCAGCGCATGGATGCGCACGATCGCGTCTCGGCTGCCCAGATCGTTTTCGCCGCTTCACAAGACAAGAGAACAGGTATGTGGATACTATCTGAGACATCATTCGATCCAACGAAACAACACCACAAAGAGACCATTTTCACCATCGGGAATGGCTATCTCTCAACCCAAGGGGCCTTTGAGGAAGGGTATCCGAACGACCGACGGGCTACATTTATTCACGGTGTCTTTGATGATGCGCCGGTTGTGGTGACTGAACTCGCCAATACACCTGACTGGCTGGCTACGCAGGTTGTGATCGACGGCGAGAAGTTTTCGCTAGCAACCGGTACCATCCTGGCTTATCGGCGTGATCTTGATTTACAGACTGGCGTTCTGCGCCGAGAGGTACGTTGGCAATCGCCAAACGGCCGCGTAGCGACCTTGATTTTTACTCGCTTCGCTTCATTGGCAGACGAACACCTGCTGGCGTTACGCTGTGAGATCATTCCCGAATTCGATGGTCAGATCGAACTCCGAAGTGCACTCAACGGCCAGACCGACAATGAGGGACTGCTTCACTGGCGGCATATTGCGCAGGGTCAGCTTGCCGATGGTGCAATCTTCTTGCGCACCCGCACCCGCAAAAGTGGGATTGAGCTGGCGCTGGTTATGCGCCTGATCGGTGATGCTGCACTAACCACCACATTCTGGGATGTTGAGAATGTGCCGACTCTCCAACAGGTCTATCAGGCCAGGGCCGGTACGCCGATTGTCGTGAATAAGTTTATCGGCGTTGCCACTTCACGCGACCGGCAACCCGCTGGAACTGGCTCATCATCATCTCCAGCGTGTGACAGACTGGGATCAGGAGCTAACTGCGCAACAGCAGGCCTGGGCGCACGAATGGGAACGCTGTAATGTTGTCATAGAAGGCGACGAAGAGGCCGATCTGGCTGTGCGCTTCAGTATCTTCCAACTCCTGATCGCAGCGCCACGCCACGATCAGCGTGTCAATATCGGCGCCAAGACCCTCTCGGGGTTTGGTTATCGTGGGCATGCCTTCTGGGACACCGAAATCTTTATGCTCCCTCTCTTCATCTACACAATGCCTGAAGTGGCCCGCAACTTGCTTGATTATCGTTACCTGACGTTGCCGGCAGCTCGTGCCAAGGCTCGTGCCGCTGGTTATGAGGGGGCATGGTATGCGTGGGAAAGTGCCGATACCGGTGAGGAGGTAACGCCGACGTGGGTGCCAGATTTTCACGACAAGAAGAAGCTGGCTCGCGTCTGGACAGGTGATTTGGCGATCCACATCTCTTCAGATGTTGCTTACGCCGTTCAACAATACTGGCAAGCGACCGGTGATGATGCGTGGTATATCGAACGTGGCGCTGAAATCATACTGGATACGGCCAAATTCTGTGCGTCGCGTGTCGAATGGCTAGCCGACCGGGGGTGCTATGGCTACACCGACGCCATTGGCCCCGATGAATACCACGATCACGTGAACAACAATGCCTATACCAATCTGTTGGCGCAATGGAATCTGCGTGCCGGTTTAGAGACATTGGCATGGCTCGAACAGCATGCACCGCAGAAAGCCGCCGAACTGCGGCAGACGCTTGATCTGACTGCTGAACGTTTGCAACACTGGCAGACGGTTGCTGAAAAGATGTGTGTGAATATCGCGGCCAATGGCCTGATCGAACAATTTGATGGCTTCTTCAAACTCAAAGATGTCAATCTAGCCGATTATGAACCACGCACAAAATCGATGCACGAGATTTTCGGGATCGAAGGTGCTAACGAATATCAGGCCATCAAGCAACCCGATGTCTTAATGTTGCAATTCCTGCTACGCGAACACTACAGCGACAGCCAGATTCGGGTTAACTACAATTACTACACACCACGCACCGATCACACCTACGGCTCATCGCTCGGCCCGCCGATCCAGGCCATTGTCGCTTGTCGGATGGGAGATGTTGACGAAGCGTATGAGCACTTCATTCGTGCGGCGCGTGCCGATCTCCGCGATGTGCGCGGCAATGCCGGTGATGGTATTCACGCTGCCTCTGCGGGTGGTGTTTGGCAGGCCGTTGTCTTCGGGTTCGGCGGTCTGCGCATCCATCCAGACGGTACTTGGGAGGTGCATCCACGTTTGCCCAAACACTGGCAACAGCTCACCTTCCGTTTTACCTTGCGTGGCGTTATGCATACCGTTACCTGCTATCCCGACGGTCGCGCTATCGCTGCGTAAACAACGAGCGGGTGCAACCAAAATCGTTGCATCCGCTCCCTTTCGCAAAACCCAATGCAGCACATTCGAGGTTTATAAGCCTACAGAACGTTCGCGCTGACCTGGTATCGCACCGAGTCTCTCTCCCGCTCTCTGCGCGTGCAGGGTGCCTGGAAGCGATAACTTGCCGATACTGCGCCAACGGTCGGTTGCGCAACAATAAATAACAGGAACAAGAGTATGCCAATTCAGGGCTTCATTTTCGATCTCGACGGTGTTATCACCGATACCGCCGAATATCACTATCGGGCGTGGAAACGGCTGGCCGACGAGTTAGGGATTCCGTTTACACGCGAAGAGAACGAAGCATTACGTGGTATCCCGCGCCGTGAGTCGCTTCTACTCATGCTTAAAGGCAGGTCTTATCCTGAAGACGTGCTTACTGAGCTAATGGAGCGGAAAAACGGCTACTATCTTGAATTTATCCGCGAAATATCACCACGTGATCTCTTGCCGGGCGCCCGTGAACTGCTGCAAGAGATTCGCGCTGCCGGACTAAAAATTGCACTCGGCTCGGCGAGCAAAAATGCCCGCGAGGTGATCGAACGGTTAGGTATCACCGACCTGTTTGATGCCATTGCCGACGGTTACAGTGTCATGCGCTAGAAACCAGCGCCTGATCTCTTTTTACACGCTGCACGCCTGCTCGATCTACCACCAACTGCCTGTGTTGTTGTAGAGGATGCAGCTGCCGGTGTTGAAGCTGCATTAGCCGGAGGATTTTATGTCGTTGGGATTGGCCCGCAAGAACGGGTTGGCCGGGCGCATGTGGTTATCCCAAATTTGTCTGGAGTACGGTTGCAGGACATTTGCCGCTGGTTAGAACAGTAGCAGTATCGGTGCGACGATAATGATCCTGCGCCGGAACGTAATCGCGTGCTGGGAACGACCGGATTCGACATAACAACGTGACGAACGGCTGATGAACCGCTGTTGTAGGGCGGGTTCCCAACCCGCCCCTACCGATTCTCTGCACCTCTCTTTCTGTTCTCGCTTCCCTGCTTCAGATACACTATTCAGACCACGCAAATGACTGGGGTGTGGTATACAATGTATGCGGAGTGCGTGGAATAAATACCCTCTGTGCGGAGATCACCTTTCCCAAGAGAAAAGGGAAGAGGGGAAGATGATGACCACAAGATACGCTATGGCGCGCTGTTCGCAGTGAGTTTATACTCATCACCGGTTTACCACGATTGCTACGAAACAAGAGGAAAAGAGACGATGTCAGAACCACTCGTTATCACCCCTGAACCTGCTCCTATGCGGCGACCAGGTATCTGGCTTGCCGGTGTAGGCATCTACATCCTTCTGCTGAGTATCGGTGCTGCTATTGGTGGCGAGATCGGGAATTTCACCTCCGCCAGTCTCAATGCCTTACCCTTTGTTGGTCTGGCAATTCTGGCCTATTTTGCCGGTACGTCTTTCAATTGGGCCTGGATTGCTACTGGCGTGTGGCTGACCATCCTCATCGGTGCATCTGCCGTGTATGCGTTTGGCCTGGGGGTATTGAATATCGTTGACATGCCACCGGGTGGATTTGATCCGAACAATCCGCCGACCTTTCAACCAGAGGCCTTTCTCACAATGTTTGCCCTCATTCTCGGTATCTTCGGCAGCATTGGGATCGGCCTGTTAACGCTGCTCCCACCGATACGTCGATGGTTAGCACAATTTCTGCCGCTCGATTCAACGTCATTCGTGCATAGTGTGGCCCTGGCAGCGATTGTCACCCTCACGTTGATTATGGTCATGCCGCTGTTGGTGACCGGGAAGCCACCACTATTGACCCTTGTGCGGATAATCGGCAGCGAAGAATTGAATGCCGGTGATCTCAGCTCCGATGCGCAGTTGCGTAGCCAGATTTATGGCCTAATCTGGACAATTCCGGCTGCGTTTCTCGCAGTTGGCTTTGGTATTCGGCGTAATCTGTCAACGACCATGCTACGGTTAGGTCTGGTACGTCCGACCTTCAATCAGGTTCTCAGCGGACTCGGTATTGGACTAGGGCTGGCCGGTTTGATAACGCTCATTTTGCCATTGATGGATTCAATCTGGCAGACATTTGGTTGGCCCACCACCGACCATGAGGCGTTTAGTGAATTGATGGCCTTTGCGATCAGTCCAATTGGGGCGCTGGTGATTGGTGTTACTGCCGGATTAGGGGAAGAGCTGGCAGTGCGCGGGGTTCTCCAACCTCGCCTGGGTATCTTGCTCTCAAATCTCTTCTTCGTCAGCTTGCATGCCTTCCAGTATCACTGGGACGGACTTTTAGTAGTTTTTGCCGTAGGTATGATTTGTGGTCTGGTGAGAAAATATACCAACACAACCACTGCTGCTATCGTGCATGGAGTGTACAATTTTGTGCTGGTAATGCTGGAAGTTGTTGCCGGGTAACACATCAATGGGGCAAGCCGTCAGGTTAAGCTAGCGTAGAAGGCACGACTGCCGTTCTGCTTACCTGATCGTCAGGGTACCTGATAAGAACTCACCAGCCGCCCTTGCGCATCGAACAATTGCGCCGTATCTCCTTTCCGCCAGACTGGTGCTGAGCGCCCCCAGTAGAAATCACCGGTGTTCAAATTGTTTGTGCCGCTACCTGTGTAGAGGTATATCTCACTTTCAGGCGCCAGCACAAAATTCGGAAAAACAAATGTTGGCCGTTCGGGACGCGAGATGTTGACAAGCCGCCAACCGCCAATCGCGAGGTCGTTCTCCTCATTACTTGTCAATATCACATATTCCTCGTTAAGCGAAGTTGATGTATCTCGGTCGTAAGCAACAATTTCAAGCGTTACCGATATACCGGCTGGTATTGGGGTCGGTGTAGCGATAGGTACACCGCCAAGGGTAGAAGTTGGTGTCGGCGTGAAGGTGATGCGGGGCGTCTCCGTCGTTGGCACGGTTGGTGTAGTGGTAGCAGTGATCTGTGGGGTTGCCGTCGCTCGACCCGTCGGTGTCGTTGTGCGGGTTGCTGGTGGTACCGTTGGCAGTGCAGTTGTGGGGCGCGGAACTGACGTTGGCGTTGGTGAAGGTATTTCCGTTGGTGATGGAACAACAGTAGCTGGCAATGGAACATCAACGTAGCATACCATCCTGGCAAGCAATTGTTGATTATCCCGTAGTCGCACCTCAACCGGATAGATACCAGGAGGTTCGTTCACCCGCAGCGGGATTTGCCAGCGTCCGGCAGCATCACTGAACCCGCCGCCGACCGGCAAATCGGCGAAGAGTACGATCAGGCCCTGAAATGGTGGAGCCTGATCACCACGGAGGGTAATCGTCTGATTCCGCGGACACGCAAGTACGTCCGGCTGGGCATACGTCTGTCGTGTGACGACAGCGGAGAAGCCAGCCAGGACGAGAGCGATGAAGAAACTCACGATAAAACGGTAACGAGGATATTTCATGAGGCGTGTTACAATAGATGTGGTGGGCGATAGTGGATTCGAACCACTGACCTCCACGATGTCAACGTGGCGCTCTAACCAACTGAGCTAATCGCCCGTGCGAACTCTATCCTATCATTGAATGCCTGCTCTGTCAAGCGCACATGGACGATCTTATCACCAGACTTGAACCAGCACTGCGGCATCTGCTTGCGCGTGCCGCTGATCTGGCATCGTCGGTTCAGGCAACGTTATGGCTGGTTGGCGGTGTCGTTCGTGATCTGTGGCTCGGTATACCCATTGGGCGTGATATTGATCTGGCCGTTGAAGGCGACGTTCATCGGATCGTCCCCCTTCTCGCAAATGTCTGGGGTGGCGACATCGTGGCGCAGCATCCATCATTTGGTACAGCTTCAATAACCGTTGGCAATTGGCTGATCGATCTGGCACAAACGCGAACCGAACGCTATCCACAACCGGCTGTTTTGCCCGAAGTGCAACCGGCGCCGTTAGCCCTTGATCTTTCCCGCCGCGACTTCAGCATCAATGCGATGGCGATTCAACTGGTCGCGCAGGGCAACGACTTGTTGCCGATGCCACTCTTCGATCCGCTGGGGGGGGCTACCGATCTGGCAGCTCGCCGCTTACGGCTTTTGCACGAGCAGAGTTTGCGCGATGATCCTACCCGCCTGTTACGTGGTCTGCGCCTGGCCGCTCGTCTTGATCTTACTCCTGATGCAGCGACCAGGGCGCAGTTTCAGGAAGCTATCGCAGCTCAGTATCTGGCGCTCCTCACCCCTGAACGAGTACAGACTGAACTCTGCCTGACATTGAGTGAACCCGATCCGGCAGCGGTTGTGGCGCTGGCCGACCGATGGGGGGTCACGTACCAGATTGTGCCCGGTTTACACTGGACACCGGCCATGACCGAGCGATTAGCCCGCTATCAGCGCGATCCGGCGCATGTGGCAGCCGTCGCGCCGACTGATCTGGTTATCGCCGGACTGTTGCTCTACGATGTCAGTGATGCTGAGCTGATGATGTTTCTGCGCCGTTACCACCTACCTACCCCGGTGCGTCGAATGCTCAACGACCTGATTGCACTGCGCGTCCGGCTACCAACCATCGCCTCGGCATCCAGCCCGAGTCGTCTTGATGCCCTGTTACAGCCCTATAGCGTAGCCGCGATTGCTGTGCTACACTACGCGACAGATGAGCTAATTCAGCAGAACATCGCCCGCTATCTGCACGAATGGCGGCTGCTGCGCCCGCCGCTCAACGGTGATGACTTGCGTCAGTTGGGGGTACCGCCAGGGCCGCAATTAGGACAACTGTTACGGCGTCTGCGGGCAGCGACGCTCGATGGTCTGATCACTGATCGCGCAACGGCTGAACAGTGGGTACGTCAACAATTGGTCGATTCCTGAATAGTTGAGCGAGGAAAAATCTGTGGATGCAATGATGCAACTTTTGAAGGAACTCACCGAGGCTCATGGTGCCTCTGGTTATGAAGGACCGGTTCGCACTCTTATGCGACGCTACCTTGAGCCGGTAAGTGAGATCGAAGGTGACAATCTGGGAAGTATTATTGCTCGTCGGATCGGCGTACCCGATGGGCCACGGATCGCGCTGGCAGCGCATCTTGATGAGATCGGATTGCTCGTGACCCGTATTACCGACGATGGCTTTCTCAAGTTTCAGCCGCTTGGTGGCTGGTGGGATCACGTGTTGTTGGGTACACGAGTGGAAGTTATGACCCGCCAGGGATCGATTATCGGTGTGATCGGCGCAAAACCTCCGCATATCTTAAGCAACGATGAACGGAATCGCCTCGTTGACAAAAAGTCAATGTACATCGATATTGGTGCCTCTAGTCGTGAGGAAGCTATGGCATGGGGAGTGCGACCGGGCGATTCAGTGGTACCGGTCGGTCCATTCCTGCCAATGCGCAATCCCGATCTCTTCATGGCAAAGGCATTAGACAATCGCGTTGGCTGCGCTATCGTGGTTGAAACCATTCGTCGCCTGGTCAATGAACGCCACCCCAACATTGTCTACGGGATCGGTAATGTTCAAGAAGAAGTCGGTCTGCGTGGCGCGGCTACAACAACGTATCTGGTCAAGCCTGATATTGGCTTTGCTATCGATACGGCGATTGCTGGCGATATGCCCGGTGTGGGGGCTGATGATGCGATGAGCCGACTCGGTCAGGGACCGGCCATCCTGCTCATTGACGGATCATTAATTGCCCACACCGCTCTGCGCCATCTGGTTATTGACGTTGCCGCCGAAGAGGGTATTCCGCTGCAATTCGATCTGATGCCAGGGGGCGGTACTGATGGTGGACGGATGCATATTTTCGGGAGTGGGGTACCAACCGTGGTTATCGGGCCGCCAGTACGTTATATCCACTCAACCTCAGCCATCGTCCATCGTCGCGATATTGAGCAGACGGTACAACTATTGTTGGCGCTGGTTCGGCGTCTCGATGGCGAGACAGTGCGACGCTTGCAGAAAGAGGCATAAGAAGGCTATGTATGGCGTGATTCGTGTGCTGCAAATTCGTATTCCCATCTGGCTTACCGTGCCCCTCTTCCTCGTGACCTTGATCGGCGGAATCAGCAGCGGCGTCTGGTTGGGAGTCTGGTTAAGCAATCCAAAAACGACCGTTGCCTGCCCTGAAACAACCGAGATTTGTGACCAATTTGCCGTCTTTTGGGAAGTGTGGCAATTAGCCCGTGAGCGTTACGTCGATTCTACCGCCGCCGATCCAGATCGGATGATCGAAGGCGCGATTGATGGCATGTTAGCTACGCTCGGCGATGAGGGTCATACCCGCTTTTTGAGCGCGACCGAGGCCAAAATCTGGCAAGAGTCGCTGAGTGGTGCTTTTGAGGGTATCGGTATCTACATCGGCAAACGCGATGGCATGCTGTTGGTGCTGGCGCTGATTGAGGGTTCACCGGCAGCGTTGTCTGGCCTGCAAGCGGGTGACCGCATTATCACTGTCGATGGGCATCCGGTTGAGGGGTGGTCGATTGACGATCTGGTTGCACGTGTACGTGGCCCTGCTGGCACATCAGTTACTCTTGAGGTGAATCGACGTGATGCCGGATTGTTACGCTTTACCATCACCCGCGCCAAAATTACGGTGCCGAGTGTCAGTTGGGCATTGCTGCCTGATCAGATTGCATTGATCCGGATCACGTCGTTCGACGAACAGGCTGTTGATGGCTTACGCACCGCCCTCGCAGAGGCGAAAGCAGCAGGTGCCGAGCGGCTGATACTTGACCTGCGGAATAACCCCGGTGGTTTACTCAGCGTCTTACTGAAGGTTGCCGGTGAGTTCTTACCGGCGGAGACACCGGTGCTGATCGAACGGAGTCGAGACGGCAGTCAGCGCGTCAACACGACTCGGACTGCCGGGATCGCCCAGGATATGCCGCTGGTCGTGTTGATCAACAGTGGTTCGGCCAGTGCAGCCGAGATTCTCGCCGGAGCTTTGCAAGATGCAGGTCGGGCGGTGTTGGTTGGTGAGACGACGGTCGGTACCGGTACCGTTCTAACGCCCTTCCGCCTTGTGAACGGCGCTCAACTCTTGCTTGGTACGCAAGAGTGGCGTACCCCAACTGGTCGTCAGATTCGGGGGAAGGGAATTACGCCAGACCGCGTCGTCGTGCAACCCCTCGAAGCGCCTGTTATATCGCCATCTGAAGTTCGTAATCTGAGTGCAGCCGAACTGGCGAACGTCGGTGATGTGCAATTGTTGGCTGCCATCGCTGTATTCCACGAACGTTAATGGTATCTGTCGAAGGCTGCTAAACTACGGCAGATTAAAGACGTTAAGAACCTATCCGAAAAAAACTGTTTTGTGAGATGAAAGTCATTAAAGGTTAACCTCTTCGGTGTGCGCTCCGAAAGCGTCATCTCCCCTCCTGCGCGATCACGTTAAGCGCCTGATCAACAACCCGGGTGTTGATCAGGCTTGACCGTAACATCGCCATAATGTTCAGGGAAACGCTGGCAGGCAGAGTATACGTCTCCGCGACACGCTAGAACAGGGTTGCACCGGTTGCAGCGTCGGTGCTGCGGTGCATGCCCGGTGGCCCTCACCTTCCCTCCGGCCCCTTTCCTCTCCTCCACGAGGAGCGGAAGGGGGAAGGTGGGGCTGAGAGAAAGAATACTGGAACCCCCTCACGCAATGGCCGCACGGGAACGGTACGTGTCTAATGAAACGTTTTTTGATCAGGCTCTTACAATACGGTGACGTATGATCGGCGAGCCAACAAGGGTGCCGTAGACTAGCGTCGGAATGGGAAGCTACGGATGGATTAGAATTCTGCCTTTTCCGCTCACTCTTCTTCTCTCTTTCCTTGGGTTTGATCGAAAACCTACCGGCTCAGGTCATGCGTAGGGAACCATCGAGTAGGGGTGATACATGCGTCGTCCTACACTATTGTTTGATAGCGATGCGTCGTGTCGTCAGGCGTATAAACTCTGAGCGCCTGACAACAAGCCGGGTTTCTGATCAGGTACTAGAGGCACGACCTGCCGCATTCCTACACCATAAACACAAAGACAGCCAGCATACGCTGGCTGTCTTTGTATCCGCCTCATTTGGCGGGCCCGACGGGATTCGAACCCGCGACCTCCACCTTGACAGGGTGGCATCCTAACCGCTAGACGACGGGCCCTGGTGACCCCAGCGGGATTCGAACCCGCGATCTCCACCTTGAGAGGGTGGCGTCCTGGGCCGCTAGACGATGGGGCCAACCCGCTCAACACGCTGGGAGTATACCATAGGTTGAAAAAGATTGCAAATTGGTGGAGGGAATAGATTCCCCCATCGCACCCTCTCCCTCGTCTTCCGTGGCGAAGAGGTGAACAGTTGGTCAGCAGGTCTGTCCCCAGTGTACACGACTCACCTTCTCCTTCCTCACTCCAGATGGGAGCGGAAAAGGGCAAGGGGGTGAGGGAGCTTCCACGTCTCCATGCACGTGCGCGACGGGAAGGCATCGGCTAGCGCATGAGTACGCCGTGGGTTTTCAACTTGTCCCTATCGTGCGGCAACGGGTATCGAGGGAATATTCAGATACTCTCTTACGAGGAGCATACCTTACCCGGCTGAAGGCAGTCTTGGTCAATGTGAAAACTGTCTGCCGTCAGTCTTCTCTATCTCATCGCCATGCCAGACCCATTACTCCAGTCATCCCCGCTTGCGCCAGATCGTGACCCAGGTTTAGCCGTTCGCTACTTCTCTTTCTGGTGCTCTTCCCCTATTCTTGTGACAGACAGAACTCATTTCGTTCAAGGAGTAGATAACCTATGGCTCGCACCGTTCCTGCTACCGAACCAAAACTGGAAAAGTCGCCGCTCGAAAAATTTGTTGTCTTGCTGATTGTCGTGCTTCCCTTCCTGGGTACAATCTACGCGATGGTGATGCTCTGGCAACGATACGTTGATTGGCTCGATGTAACGTTGATGATTGTATTCTATGTTATATCCGGTTTAGGGATTACCATCGGTTTTCACCGGATGCTTACCCACAAGAGTTTTGAGACTAGTCGACCGCTCAAGGCCCTATTTTTAATTATGGGTTGTATGGCGCTCGAAGGCGATCCGACCTCTTGGGCTTCCACCCATATTCAGCATCACGCTCACTCTGATGATGAAGAAGATCCGCACAGCCCCCTCGAAGGTCTCTGGCATTCGCATATCGGCTGGCTCTTCTCGCACAAGCACAACATTGAAATGTACGGTAAATGGCTTACCAAAGACCCAACTATTGTCTGGGTAACAAAAACCTGGTACATCTGGGCAGCCCTCAGTATCTTGATCCCGACTCTCATTGCCGGTTGGAGTGGTCTGATTTGGGGTGGACTTGTTCGTATCTTCCTGACTCACCACATTACCTGGAGTGTTAATTCGATCTGCCACACCTTTGGCCGTCGTGATTACAACACACGCGATGCCAGTCGCAACAACTTTATCGTCGGTCTACTCGCATTTGGTGAGGGCTGGCACAACAACCACCACGCCTTTCCACGCTCGGCATTCCACGGCTTGCACTGGTGGCAGATTGATATTTCGGCCTACATCATTCGCGGTCTGGAGAAGCTGGGGTTAGTCTGGAATGTGCACCGGGTCAGGCCTGAAGATATGCAAAAGCGCCAGATTACTCCAACCTTACAGGAAGTGATGGGTGATTAGTCCTGGTTGAACATACAGAGCTGTCGATAGGCGACCGAGGGAGCAACGTTATTCCCTCGGTTCGATTGTTTATTATTTTAACTGTTGGCGAACAACCCTTTTCACTGAAAGAAGGTATTTCGGTCGTGTGAAGTGACCGAGAGTAGATTGTTATGACTTAGACCTGTTTGACGAAGATCGAGGTAAGCGTTACCATTATCATAATATGCACGCTGGCAAGAGAAGACGACCGGGCAACGTCGCCCACGGCTGGCCGAGCGTAAACGCTCATCAGTTATGATTATGATTGTGGATGCGACGACTATGCCTGAAGCCACGGATCCGGTTATTGGTCAACCTCCGTTTGAAAACTATACGCTCACCAACGCCTATGACGAGATGTTTGCCCCGGATGGTAGTATCCGACCGGCATACATTGAGCTGGCTCGTCGTCTGTGCAGCCTCAGCCCAGATGAATTACAACAACGGCAACGGTACGCCGATCTGACCTTTCTCAATCAAGGGATCACCTTTACAGTTTACAGCAATGAAGCAGGTGTTGAGCGGATCTTTCCATACGATCTGCTGCCCAGGATTCTCACCACCACTGAGTGGCAACAGATAGAAAGTGGTCTCCATCAGCGTATCGTCGCGTTAAATGAATTTCTGCGTGATTTGTACCATAACGAATATATTTTGCGTGATGGGATCATCCCACGCCATCTGGTGTATAGTTGTCGCCATTATCGACGAGAAATGCGCGGCTTGACGGTGCCACGTGGCGTTTATACAGCAATTGTTGGCACCGATTTGGTACGGCTACCCGATGGTCAGTTTGTAGTTCTGGAAGATAATCTGCGCGTGCCAAGTGGAGTCAGCTACATGCTGACTAATCGTACCGTAATGAAGCGAGCGCTTCCGCTCTTGTTCAGTGCGTATGGTGTCCGGCCAATAGATCACTACGGCCAGGTATTGCTTGCCACGTTGCGTGCTCTAGCACCCGCTCATCGTCCTGAACCGACGATCGTGTTGTTGACCCCAGGAGTGTTCAATTCGGCGTACTTTGAGCATACGTTTCTCGCCCGGCAGATGGGCATTGAATTAGTGGAAGGACGTGATTTGCTGGCGCATAATAACATCATTTACATGCGCACGACAAAGGGACTCCAACGAGTAGATGTTATCTATCGGCGGATCGATGACGACTTTCTCGATCCAATGACCTTTCGCCCCGATTCGGTTCTTGGGGTACCTGGTCTCTTCAATGCCTATCGAGCCGGCAATGTGGTATTGGCAAATGCAATCGGTACCGGAGTTGCTGATGATAAAGCTATTTATTCCTATGTTCCAGCCATTATTCGCTACTATCTCGGCGAGGATCCGATTTTGCCCAACGTACCAACCTATTTGTGTGATCGGCCTCATGAGCGGATGTATGTGCTCGAACACCTCGATGAGCTGGTTATCAAGGCAGTTGGTGAATCAGGCGGTTACGATATGTTGATAGGGCCACACAGCACTCGTGAGGAACAGGCACAGTTTGCCGAACGGATTCGTGCCAATCCCCGGAACTACATCGCGCAACCGACATTGCAACTCTCACGAGCACCATGTTTTGTCAATGGTGTGATTGAACCACGTCACGTTGATTTGCGGCCATTTGTGTTATTTGATGGTGAGCGAACAACGATTGTACCAGGTGGGTTAACCCGAGTTGCTCTACGACGTGGTTCCCTGGTCGTCAATTCATCACAAGGCGGTGGGAGTAAAGATACCTGGGTTTTATATTGACGTGACAAGCGCATCACTATCAGCTAACGAGCGCCGCTTCTGCTACGTCGGGCAAAAACATATTGACAGGTGCTACTTATGCTTTCAAGGGTTGCTGACAATCTTTTCTGGATGAGTCGCTACCTCGAACGAACCGAGCATACTGCCCGTCTTATCGGGGTGGGACTAACGCAAATTCTCGATCAGACACCTCAAGCCATCGCACCACGCTGGCGACGTTTGCTGGCAGCCTTGCATGTCGAGCCACCAGGCGACAATTTAGACGATCCTCAAATCATTACTCGTCTGCTTACCACCGACGCTACCAACCCGGCCTCGATTATGGCCTGTATGACATTAGCACGCGAGAATGCCCGACAGGTACGCGAACAGATCAGTTCGGAAATGTGGGAGCATATCAATCAGCTTTATCTGAATGTACGTTCGACCAGTATCGAGCAGATCTGGCAAGATGAGCCGGTTGAGTTTTATCAAATGATCAAAGAACGACTACACCTGATCCAGGGCATAACCGATGCGACGATGAACCACGGAGAAGGGTGGCACTTTATTCAGGTGGGACGTTACCTTGAACGAATCTGGGCAACCACGCTTCTGCTCGAAGTCTTCTTTCGACCCTACCTCACATGCAATGAAGGTGTCATCGATGCCATCGACTGGGTCGCACTTCTCAAATGCTGTACGGCGTTCGAAGCCTACTGCAAGGTTTATACTGCTGATGTACAGCCAGCGCGAGTGGCCGAATTTCTTCTGCTTAATGCCGAAAGTCCGCGTTCAATCAGATTCGCTGCCGATCAGGTGCAGACAAGTCTCGATCAAATTGGCCAGTTTGCAGGCACTCGCCATGCGGCACGTGCCGAGCGCCTGGCCGGAAGACTTCGCGCTCAACTCGATTACGGTCAGGTTGATGAGATTATCAGCCAGGATCTACTCCTGTTTCTCAGCCAGATTCGCCAGCAGTGTAGTGCAATCCATGATGCGATTTACCAGGCATATATCAGTTATCCGATCGATCAGGCACTGCCTCAGTAGTGCCCTTTGATGAGGCGTTTGACAAACATCGACGTATGTTCTATTCGATCCTCCATAAGACTCGTTTCCGCTATAGCGCACCCGTGACCGAAAGTCAGACCGAAGTTCGAATGTGCCCGCGGAGTGAAGGAAACCAGCGTCTTCTCGAATTCCAATTAACTACGGCGCCTTTCGCCCACATTCAACACTATCGTGACTGGCTTGGTAACGAGGTTTACCATTTTGACATAGCGGCAGCCCACCGGCAGGTATTGATTATCGCCGAAGCAATTGTACAGATTACTGCCCCACCCCAGCTTCCTGATCAACTGGATTATACGGTGTGGCGTGCACTCGACCTTCTAGCTGAGCAGGGAGAGTACTGGGATTTTCGCATGCCCAGTCATTTTATTCAGGCTACTCCCGCCTTGCTCGATCTGGCCCGCGAATTGGGAGTAGAACGTCGTACTGATCCATTGAGTCTGCTACGTGAACTGACAAGTCAAATCGCGGATTCATTTGTGTATGCGCCACAAACCACGCGCGTCGATTCGCCAATCGACGAGGCACTATTGGCACGTCGGGGAGTTTGTCAGGATTTTTCCCACATTATGATTGCGTTGGTACGGCGCATTGGCATCCCTTGTCGTTACGTGAGTGGCTACCTCTTCCACCGAACTGAGGATCACGACCGTTCGGAGGAGGATGCGACTCATGCCTGGGTAGAGGCATTTTTACCCGAGTTAGGTTGGGTGGGGTTTGATCCAACCAACAATTTAATCGCCGGTGAACGTCATATTCGGGTAGCGGTTGGTCGCGACTATGCCGATGTACCGCCAACTCGTGGCATCTACCGTGGTCAGGCTACCAGCCAACTTGAAGTTGGTGTGAAAGTTCTCCCCTCTGCCGTCCATATTGATGAAAGTGAAGTATTGCCACAGGTAACAACAGCAAGTGTTCGAGCCGAATTGATGGATCAACAGCAACAGCAACAATAGAGTCCTGTTAGGGCGTGTCTGAAAAATGCTCCTGATTGCCCGAAGAGTGCGGGCCGTTAGCCCACGTCTTGAGGTGAGAGGATAAAACCCGTCGCACTCCAGGTCGTGCGTTCCTACACTTCATCATCACTGCCAGATAGACAATACTCAAACACACTCCTAAACTCTCCGTGGTGAGGAGAGACTTTCTCAAGATAATGGGTTTCTAATCTTGCGGTACAATAATCTCTATGAACGTCTTACTTATCTCAACCTACGAACTCGGTCACCAACCACTGAGTCTGGCATCACCAGCCGCCTGGTTACGTCGGGCAGGAGCTAATGTCACTTGTGTAGATGTCAGTGTCACGCCATTGACTGAAGCGATGGTCGCCAATGCCGGCCTTATTGGGATTTCGGTGCCGATGCACACCGCCACTCGTCTGGCATTGACCCTCTTACCACGCCTGCGCGCCACTGCACCGGAAGCGTTTATTGTCTGCTACGGTCTATATGCACCACTCAACGCGAGTATGCTGCGGGCCGCCGGTGCTGATTGCTGTCTTGGTGGTGAAGTTGAAGCAGTACTGACCGCTATCTGGCAACGCCTAGCTGCCGGTGAGCGGCCACCAGCTATTGATACAATAGCGCTGCATCGCCTTGATCTCATTCCACCTGATCGGAGTGACTTGCCGCCCCTCAATCGCTATGCAACCCTGATCACGGCCACCGAGATGCGCTATGCCGGTTATACGGAAGCAACTCGTGGCTGCAAGCATCTTTGCCGTCACTGTCCGGTCGTTCCGGTCTACAATGGTCGTTTCCGGGTCGTCCCTCGATCAACGGTTCTCGCCGACATTCGCGCTCAGGTCGCAGCCGGCGCTCGCCATATCACCTTTGGCGATCCGGATTTTCTGAATGGTCCTAGTCATGTGTTACCGATTGTTAGGGCTTTGCACGCTGAGTTTCCCGATGTTACGTATGATGTAACCATCAAGATAGAGCATATCTTGCGTTACGCACATCTGCTCCCAGAACTGCGCGCAACCGGCTGCATTATGGTGGTAAGTGCGCTTGAGGCGCTCGATGATGAAATCTTGGCGCGTTTTGCCAAACGTCATACACGAGCTGATATTGTTCGTGCCGTTGAATTGCTGCGCGCCAATGATATTGCCCTGAATGCCACGTTCGTTGCTTTTACCCCATGGACGACCCGACAACGTTACCGAGAGTTGCTGATCGGTATCGCAGAGCTAGGTCTGATTGAAAGCGTTGCTCCGGTGCAGTATGGCCTGCGTTTGCTCATACCGGCAGGCTCGCGGTTGCTCGAATTACCCGACGTGCAAGAGTTGATAGCGCCATTTGATCCCGTAGCTCTGGCTTACCCCTGGCAACATCCTGATCCGACAATGGATGAATTGCAGCGTCAGGTGATGGCGTTAGCGCAAGCGAGCGAACAGTGCGGCGCGTCACGCAGCAGCTTTTACCAGCGTTTGCTTGATCTCTGCGATCAGATCATCGGCCCGGGTGAGCGCCCAATCGTGTTACCAGAACCAACACCGATCCCACGCTTGAGTGAACCATGGTATTGCTGCGCTGAGCCATCTGGTAACCAATTGATAACAACCTTCTTGTAGCAGGGTGAGCGTATACGGCAATGACCAGAACTTTCTCATCGAGGTGGTTATGCAGCCCCATCTCCTGTTGCTGACAACCCCATCTTCGTACCGCCTACCGGCTTTCTTAGCTGCTGCCGGGCGGATTGCCGTTCAGGTCACGGTAGCCGAAGACACACCTTCAGAGTTGATCCGCCCGCTCCCGACACGCCTGTTGATCGATTTTCGTGATCGGGAAGCAGCGTTGAAGGCGATTCGCGATCTGCACGAGGTTAAACCGCTGACTGCGATTGTACCGGTTGATGATAGTGGTGTTGAGCTGGCCGCCATAGCATGTGCCGAATTGGGCCTACCGTTTAATCGACCAGAAGCAGCCGCAGCCGCCCGTGACAAGCATCTGATGAGGCAACTTTTGGCCCGTGCTGGTGTACCGTCGCCCGCCTTTCGTCTCTGCTCTACGACCGATGATCTCATGGCCTTGTCCCAGACAGTCAGGTTTCCCTGTGTCGTAAAGCCACTACGTCTCAATGGGAGTCGAGGTGTTATGCGGGCTGATAATCCGCAACAGTTTGTGGCAGCAGTACGTCGGCTGAATGCGCTGCTGGATCGGATTGAAGGCATAGGTAAGCATGAATTTCTGATTGAAGACTTTATACCGGGCTTTGAGGTTGCATTGGAAGGGTTGATTAATAACGGTGAAGTGCAGGTGTTGGCACTGTTCGACAAGCCCGATCCGCTAGACGGGCCTTTTTTTGAAGAGACCATCTATGTCACACCTTCACGGTTGCCTGAAGCGATCCAGGCCGCTATTCGCACGGTTACGGTATCGGCGGCGCGGGCAGTTGGTTTAGAGCGCGGCCCACTCCACGCCGAACTTCGCATAAATGAACGTGGGCCGTGGATGATTGAGTTGGCGAATCGGAGCATCGGCGGTCTATGTTCGCGCACGTTACGCTTTGGTACCGATGCAACGCTGGAAGAGTTGATTTTGCGGCAGGCTGCTGGCTTACCGATTGACACCCTTAGTCGGGAAGGTCGGGCAGGTGGGGTTATGATGATCCCTATTCCGCAGGCAGGGATACTACGTGCGGTTGATGGTGTGGATGAAGCACGTGCTATTCCTGGCATTGAAGCCGTCGAAATAACTGCCCCTCTGAACTACCCGCTGGTTCCGCTTCCAGAAGGGGACAGCTATCTCGGCTTTATCTTCGCCCGTGGTTCTGATCCGGAGACTGTCGAAACAGCGCTCCGCGCTGCTCATGCTTGCCTGCGGTTTACGATTGTACCGGCAATTGAACTACAACCGGTTGCCGGATAACTTTAAATGATCACAGCACTGTTTAGCAAACGAGTCTGATCACTTACGCCGTGGGCCGCCCTTCGCCGGTGCTGATGTTGGTGGTGTCCATCCTTCAGGCATTTGGGCGTTCTCGCCAAAAAAGAACTCTTCCATCGCCTGCATCAGGATGCGCTGTGCGTTTGGATCGCCTAAACTAAGGCCGTAATGATTAATAATCAGTGTTGCCTGCTGCGGCCACATACGCCACGCCTGTGCTGATACCTGTTCGTAGATGCGTTGACCGAGTGGCCCAGGAAACGGCGGCTGATCGAGGCCTGGCAATTCGCGCCCAAGTTTGACACATTTGACCATGCGTGCCATATGTTTTTCTTTCACTCGTGCAATTGACGATACCATATCTATTATACCTGAAAGCAGTGAGTGACTATGCGCCTTGTGATGTTTGCAATGCCAGGCCCGATGGCGCTGACGGTCTTGCAAGGGCTGCTGAGGTTATCAGTTGAAATTGTTGGACTGTTCCATACTGCGCCGCCGGGCACACCTACCCTCAGCACGTTGCCGACCGCAGATGCGCGGGCAAAGACCATGGTTCTTGCGCCGCCGACGGTTGCCGCTGTCGCCGATCAGGCCGGCATTCCACGCTACGCGGTTCGCCGTAATGCAGTGTTGGCGCTGAGTGAACAGTTGCGTCAGCAACGGGTTGATCTGGCAGTGGTTGCATGCTGGCCGTGGCGTATCCCATCAGCACTCCTCACTGTACCCAGGATTGGCTGGCTAAATCTCCATCCATCACCGCTCCCCGAATTGCGTGGGCCAGAACCGCTCTTTTGGGCTTTACGGCAAGGCTGGACTCGTACTGCAATGACGCTTCACCTAATGGATGAACTGCTTGACCACGGCCCAATTGTGCTCCAACACTGGTTTGATCTGCCGATTGGCGAGCGACTTTCCACCATCGAAGCCCTGGCAGGTTCTTGGGCAGTGCAGATGCTTCCCATAGCCTTGCAAAACCTTGCCGATCCGGCCTGGCAACCACGTCCACAGCTAGGCGATGGGAGCTTTTTCCCATCGCCACGGCCGCAGGATTTTATCGTTACCGCCGACTGGACGGTGCAGCGAGCGTATGCGTTTGTGCGCGCAGTGGCTGAATGGGGGCAACCGTTCCCCTTCATTGCTGCAAATGGGCAGACGGTAACAATTGTCGATGCCGTTACTTATCATCTCCAACAGCACCTGGTAGCTCCTGTTGTCAAACAAGGTGAGTATCTTCTGTTGCAGTTGCGTGACGGCTATCTCGTAGGGATTGCTGAACCGTGAGGTTGTTTAGCAGAAGTGTAAATCTTGATCAACGCCTTCATTCTCTCCGAACGAGGTGCGTTAGCGAGGGGAGCGGAAAGAGAAAGAGAGAAGAAACTGCTCGCAACCTGTGCGGAGGTGCGCAGCTTCCCGTTTCAACGGTAGCTATGCCGGCCAAAGACCTGCGCCCCTAGGTATGTTAAAAGCCTCTCTAAAACATTCTCATTCCAGAACATGACGGTCAGCATCGGTTGCCCCTCTCTGTACCGATGCGACCGCAGTGATGTCAGGATGTGCCGACGGCTAACATGCTAGGGTAGGACGCAGCGGTCACCACGCGGGAGGCCAACGCGATGCACCGCTATCCATATAACACCGGTCGCAGATGCATCCGCTGCACCCCTATCCGCCGGTACGATGGCCGCGATGCGGGTCGGGCAGCGTGGTCAGGTCGATGCGTCGGTGGGTGGGATTCCGTCGGCGCCAGGTTGGTCGTCCATCGTGTGGGAGCGGATAGGGTTCATCCGTCGTGGACGTGACGACACGATATTCGGATTGGCACTAGGCAAAGGTTGCGTGATGAAAGATTTCATAAGTAGTGTTACAATAAAACAAGTGAGTGCACTGCAAAAACTCACCACGGAGCACACAGAGTACACAGAGCGTGTAAG
>JAGHYT010000245.1:0-2957 GCA_017743535.1 Chloroflexus sp. | reverse complement strand
TGGCGGTAATGGTAAGACAAATGTGTCAGAATAGAAGACACGCATGCTATTCACGAGTATCGGTAGACAAGCGTTGCTGCCGACGCCCTTCGCCTAACCAGCGTAAGGCACGCACGACCAGCAAAACAACGGTCAATGGGATCAAAATCAGACCGACAATAGTATTGTACACCGGTAATTCATCACTGCCGGTGGCACTCAATACTAGATACAGGGTATAGCTTAAGTAGTAAACCAGCAAGAGACTGCCTTCACGTTGGGAAACAACCCGACGAGTAAAGAAGATCGGTAGACAAATAAGTGCTGCACCGACCATCACCGGTAGATCGAGGGCGATAGTAACCTCGGGAACAGCGATTGGCTGTGGTGATAACACCATCGTTGTGCCAAGCACCAGTAACAAATTGAGCACATTACTGCCGACCACATTACCAACAGCAATGTCTCGTTCTCCGCGTAGACCAGCAATCACCGACGTGGCAATCTCAGGGAGTGAAGTGCCGATCGCCACGATGGTTAGGCCAATGATTAACTCACTCACTCCCAACCAGGTTGCAAAGGTTACTGCTCCATCAACCAACCAGCGTGCTCCTACAATGAGTAGAGCCAACCCACCGATGACCATCGCCAGTTGCAAGACCAGGGCGCGCAATCGTTGCTGTGGTGGGTATGATGGATGACTCACGTCGTGATGTTCGTTGCGCGGCCACATCATCCAGAAATACGCAACCAGGGCGAGAAGCATGATGATACCGTCGATCTGTGACAGCGTGCGGTCAAATGCCAGCAAGAATGTGAGCAGTGATGCGCCGATCATAACCGGTAGATCGCGGCGAAAAATAGCTCGATCAACTGGAAGTGGCCCGAACATAGCAGCTACTCCCAAAATGAGCATGATGTTTGCGATATTACTGCCGATGATATTCCCCAAAACGATCTCGCCTTGAGCGTTGAATGCAGCTTGCAGGCTCACTGCAATTTCAGGTGAGCTGGTACCGATAGCTACCACCGTCAAACCGATAATAAGCGACGAAATACCGAGGTTTGCCGCCAGGCTGGCTGCACCACGCACAAGCAGATCGGCGCCAAAGACCAGCAGGATAATCCCTGCAATAAAAAGGAAAACTACCATGACATGTCTCGACACAATTCGCCCCCTGTCAGCGACAGGGGGCAGACAGTTCCCGCAAACGAGCCAGTTGAGGCGCGACCGGCTCGAAGGGAAGCGTTAATAACGCCGACCGCCGAAGCCGCCGCGATCACCACCAGAACGATGGCCGCGGGAACCCTTGTCCTCCGCTTCGTTTACCCGAATTTCGCGTCCATTGATCGCACGGCCATTGGTTTGGCTAATCACGGTTGCCACATCGGCGACTTCCATTTCGACAAAGCCAAAACCACGTGATCGACCGGTCTCCCGATCATTGATCACTCGTGCACTTCGTACATTGCCGTAGTCCTGAAAGAAGGCTTCAAGTGTTGCATCGTCAACACTCCAGGCCAGATTGCCGACAAAGAGCTTCACGTACATGTCCGGTCCCACTCCCTCCGCGTTGATAAGCAACGCAGTCACTCACGGGTCATATACCCACTACCACGCCTCCGAAACAAACACCGCACGCTTCGCCTCAGAGCGGACGGCGGCCCACAGCGCCGCGTGCTGTTCCTCTGGCGTGGAGGTCTTGCGGACAGGGGAGTCGATCGGGCCTCAAACGGACGAACGGACTCTCGCGGCAACGTGACGCTGTGTAACGGCTATAGTGTATCACATTCGTCGCCAGATGAAAAGACCTTTGAAGGTTCCAATTAGAGGTTTGCAAAGTTTTTGCCTGCTCAGTGGTGATGATGGAGGAGGTAGGAAAGGGGAACAAGTAGGAGAGACGGGTTCACAACTCGTCCGCAGCGTGTGCAGAGACGTGCGGCTTCCCGTTCCAACAGTGATCTGTGGCTACGTCTCTATCGCCGATTATACTCGTTACCGCATCAGTAGGGGCAGGTTCCAAACTACTCACCCTGAGCTTCCCACTTCCTCTCCCCGCGTAGGAGTTGGGGGGCTGGTGGGGAAGGTAAGGAGTGACAGGTAAACGGTACAGCTTGGGGATCACTGTGAGCGATTTTTCGGATCGGCAAAAACGGATGTAATGATAAGTGACAGGTAAACGGTACAGCTTGGGGATCACTGTGAGTACGGGAATGATGTTTATTGGCGCGTCAAGCACGACCGAAAACTGGAAACTTTGCCCTCTAGTGGTACTGGTGGGAGGAGCGGATTAAAACCCGCCCCTCCCTTCTGAAGAATTACTTTGCTCGACGAGGTCCTATCGAGCGATGATCAACGGTACGTATCGTCTGCGTTTATCACCAAATAACCACAACTCACCACATTTGAGTAGCCCCTATACGCTGGTGATGATCGGGATGAAAAGACGATGAGGTGGTATCTGTGGCGCTCCAGACGGTGTGATTGTGATGGTAAAGCTGCCGGTCGCCGTATTTCCGGCGGGATCACTCGCCGTACAGGTCACGGTCGTTGCGCCAAGCGGGAAGGTGCTGCCACTGGCCGGGGTACACGTCACCGGAACCGCCCCCGCCACCGTGTCACTGGCTGTCGCCGTGTAGGTGACCACCGTCCCACTGGGGCTGGTCGCCTCGCGCGAGAGATTGCCCGGCAGATTCAGCGACGGTGGCGTCGTATCGACAACGGTGACGGTAAAGTTACCGTTTGCCGTGTTGCCAGCGGGATCACTCGCCGTACAGGTCACGGTCGTTGCGCCAAGCGGGAAGGTGCTGCCACTGGCCGGGGTACACGTCACCGGAACCGCCCCCGCTACCGTGTCACTGGCCGTTGCCGTGTAGGTGGCAACTGAGCCACTTGCATCAGTAGCTTCTACCGATATATCGCCGGGCAAGCTCAGCGACGGTGCGGTAGTATCGATGGTAAAGGTGATCGCCACATC
>JAGHYT010000059.1:0-25235 GCA_017743535.1 Chloroflexus sp. | reverse complement strand
GCGCGGGAGCGGGGCCGGGGGTGAGGGCCTCCCGCAGCGTCTGGCGTGGTCGTCCCCGCTTGCGTCGCGTGCTCCTGCGACAGACGTGGGTACTCCCGCTGCCACTACAGGACGCGGGCTAGCAGCAGCGGATGGGTGATGTTCGTCGGTGTCGCAACGTTGTTGAACCGTTCGGTCATCGTGAAGAACCCGAAACTGAGAACGCCGAACAGCCCTACCGAGGCACACACCAGCCGGCCACATGAGGGGAAATGTTCCGTTGGCGGCGAAATGACAACCCTGCACGCAACAGCGATATTGCCATCGCATGCTATACGAATGCTATACGATCAGCGCCGCAGCACATTCTTCGTGCATAACTGCCCGAAACCGGCCCCAACTTGACCATTTGCCATTGATGGCTGCATCGGATTGATCAGCTAATTGACGCAGTTGAGCTGCTAGCAGCGGTAATTCAGTTGGCAAGACTGACCGAAATTCGGCAACCTGTTCGGCTGGATCGGCAGCTTGAAGGGTACCGGCTAATTCATCGAGCAAGAAGACATAGCTCACGAAGAAGCGCGGTGCAGAGGTGTCGATCTGGTATGTGATAATGTTCAAAAACCGACTGATCCGCACCATGAGACTGGTCTCTTCGATCACCTCACGGTTGAGCGCCTCTATGATACGCTCGCTATGACCGATCCCGCCGGTCAGCAGACGAAAAACGCCAGGCGGGTAATACGTCTTGCGTGCTGTGATCAGTGTTCCGTCGGGACGGCGGATGACCATCCCCACTTCACCAACCCGATCAGTTTTCGTCAGCGGATCGAAGCGACCGTCATCGAGGTGAATATGACGATAGCGAGGTGAACCGTAAGCTGCAACCAGATGCTCAATTTCACTACGATGCCATGCTGGGATACGAGCATACGCAGCCCGCCAGTTCAGATGAGCGTTGTGTTGACTCATACGTGGTATCACCTCACAGGCGCGAGACGATGGTCAAATCTGCTGCCGACCAGGTTGCCAGGTCTTGATGCGGATGATGAGAATCGCTGCCGCCAGAGATGAGCAGATGATGACGCTTTGCTGCGGCCAACAGTCGCTCACGAGTGGCTGCATCATGGGTTGGATAGTAGACCTCAATACCGTCCAGACCAATTGCAGCCATCGCCGCTATATCCTCATCACTCGCCGGAACTGCATAGATTCCTTTTTCTCGCCCTGGATGAGCCAGCACAGCCAGACCACCCAGATCATGCGCCACACCGATGATCTCGTGGACACTCAATGGTCGATATGCGGCAGCAAAGTGGGTCAGAATAAAGCGCATCCCGGCATCTTCGTCTCCTTCACCAGACACTCGACCGGGTAATTGGTTATGGCGAGCCAGCACCGACGCAACATCGGCTACCGTCGGCGGTCGATCACGGTCGCTAAGGCCGGGTAAGACAAAACCGGCTGCGACCAGATCACGTCGTAACTGAGCCGCATCAGCCGCATTGCGCTGCACGACTTCTGCACAAAGATCAAGGATCAGGGGCGATTCTGGATCAATTGCATAGACCAATGTATGCCATAACTTACCATTGAAAGCACTATCGATTTCAACCCCACTGATAACTCGTACACCGTAGTGCATACCTACCATCACGGTCGTGATCACATTCGCCGTCGTATTGTGATCGGTCACAGCGATCATGGTCAGACCACGAGCAGCCGCTGCCGCCGCCAGCGCTACTGGCGTCCAGGTTGCGTGATGGGGAGTGGCGTTAGTGTGAATATGTAAATCGATCATGGTCGCTCCACCGGCAGGTTAGCGGCCTGCCATGCTTCAATACCGCCGTCAAGCTCTGCCACCGATCCGTAACCAAGATCACGAAAGATCTGCGCACCCCGCTGCCCGGCAGTTGGTTGATTGGCATCACCGTAAGTAACGATCAAGCTGTCTGCTGGCAGTGCTGCCAGTCGTTGATTGAGTTCAGGCGTTGCCAGACTCAGTGCACCTGGCAGATGCGCGGCCCGATACGCTTCACCGGATCGCATATCGACAAAAATAACCTGCCCAGCCTGCCAGCGCTGATATGCCTCGTTGACAGAAATGGTTGGTGCGGGTGGACTATTGGTCAGATCACCGTGTCCGGCAGCAGCTTCAACTGTCGGGACACTGGTTGGCGTAACTGCTGATGCTGATCGGCTACTGGTACTGGTAACTACGAAGGCCAGTAGACCAGCTAGAATGACGATACTGCCGATAATGACCGGCAATTGCCAGGTTGATGGTTTAGGAGTTTCGGATGAATCAAGATTTTCCATACGTCAAATATCGCCTTGTCTGGTGCTCGTCGTATTATAATGCAGATAGGACATCACCGACGCGCTGCGTCATGCACAGGACTGAATTATGCTCACCGAAATAGTACCAAACCTCTATCTCCTACGCCTTCCATTACCCTTTGCTCTCAACCATGTGAACGTCTACCTGCTCCGTGATGAACAGGGATGGACTGTCGTTGATACTGGGTTACACACACCGGCTGCCGAAGCCACCTGGCAAGAGTGTCTCGCGGCATTGAACATCAACCCGCAACATATTCATACCATCATCCTAACCCATTTTCACCCCGATCACTTCGGGATGGCCGGCTGGTTGTACCAGCATTCTGGCGCCACGGTCTTCCTTTCCCCGCGTGAAATCGAGTTGGCCGAGGAAGTGTGGATCCGCCGTGCCGATCATGACGATCCCAGTTTACACCATTTTCTCCGTCACGGTATGCCATCCGATCTGGTTAAACAAGTTGTTGGCGCCATCGCAACACTCCGTGCCGCCACTCGACCACATCCACCGTTAACTCCGTTACTGCCGGGGAGTCGTCTGACACTGGGAGGGCGATCTTTCATTGCCATCCACGCTCCCGGTCATAGCGACGGCCAACTGATCTTCTACGCACCAGACGAGCAACTGGCGCTGGTCGGTGATCAGGTACTGCTCAAAATTTCACCCCACATCGGTGTCTGGCCAGAAAGTGAACCAGACCCTTTACGCAAGTATCTGGCTTCGCTGGCCGAACTATCTACGCTGAGTGTTACACTGGCTCTCTCCGGTCATGGCAAACCGATCACCGACTGGAAAACACGCATCACTGAACTACAGCAACACCACCAGGAACGGCTGGCCGCGATGTTACATGCTGTTCAGAACGGAGCCGAGACAGCATTTGCGGTAGCGCAACAGGTTTTCGATGTCGAGCGATTTACACCGCATGAGGCACGTTTTGCGATTGCCGAAACCATTGCCCACCTCGATATGCTGGTAGCCGATGGACTGATCACACGCCATACGGCTGAGATAGTACGATACACACCCTAAGCACAGATTCGCCAATCTGTAATCTACGTGCGATATACATATTTCAATCCGCATGGTACGCTGCGAACGCCAATGAAGAATGGCGTCTGCGAGGCGTACCTATGCGTTGGATTGTTTCTGATCGAACCGGATGGCTCATCGTCGGATTAAGCGTACTCGCCGTGGTCAGCATGTTTGTCGATCTTGCCCTTACCATAGTGCTGATGGCAGGTTGCATCCTGATCCTGTTTAGCGAACGCTACCGACTCTTACGCTCGATGCGCATACTTGTCGATCATCTTCGTGATAACCCATTCAATGTCAAATTAGAAGTGGGGGTAGGCATCTGGGGCGAGTTTTGTTATACGCTCAATCGCTTCTTCCAACAATGGCGTACCGAACAACACCTGCAACGTCTTCAGCTTACCCAACCGGCCCTCCGTCAGCTCAACCCCCTAGCCATCAACCCACCGCTTGCTGGTACTGTCACCCGAATAGCTGTGCTGAGCGTCGGTCGACTGGCGATTATTGACCCGCTCGATGAAGTTCGTGCTCGTATTGCTCTAATCAAAGAGCAGATTGGTAACCAGCAAGCGCTCATCGATTGGCGTGGCGATCATCTTCTGCTCATCTTTGGCGCTCTGCACCCCGACCCCGATCCGATCCAGCGTGCGCTAGCCCTCATCGATGAGGCGGTTGCTGCCGCTCACACCAGTGGTCTGCCACTACCACCGTTCACACTATGCAGTGGCATCGGGCGCGTAGGCCTTGTTCCAATCATCGGCCTCTACGTCAGTGGTGAAGCTCTTGATCAGGCTACAATCCTGACCCACCAAACCCTCCCCGGTATGATCACCTGTAATGAAGAGGCCTATTTTCATCTCCGAAGTACCGGCCAACTTCCTCTTACCGCAGTTCGTTCGTCTACTACTAACCGTGGTTACACCCTGGCAGTGAACGACATCTTTGCACACCAGCGTGTTGAATAAGAGCCTAACTGCAAACTCCCCCTTTCCTCACCCCTCGCGGGCACGCCGGGCAGAAAGAGATGAACCACCTCCCCCTTCCTCTCCCACAAGGGGAGAGGAAGGGGGCTGGGGGGTAGGTGAGGGCGCCAGCCGTCCTCGAAACCTCTGAAAACTCCCAACACAGTATCCTGAAACCTTGCGTTTTACATCAGCCCGACGTATAATATCTTTACGAATCGCTCCGACCAAGCCCCGTCGAATAGCGCGCTGCTGCTTCTGCGCAGGGATTTCTCATGGAAGAGCTTAATCATGTCAACCAAAACGAAAACAAAGGCATACACAAACCCGATCTGAACGACCTGCTCGACCGTGGCGATCAGGCGCTGATGGAAGTTATCATGCGTGATCCCACGCACGCCTATCGTAATCTCAAACACGGCGACACGGTTGATGGGCGGATCATGCGTATTGATCGCGATGAAATCCTGGTCGATATTGGCGCTAAGGCCGAAGGAGTGATCCCAAGCCGCGAGATGCAAACGCTCAGTGAAGAAGAGCGTGCGGCCCTTAAAGTGGGTGATCCTATTCTGGTCTTTGTAGTACAGTCAGAAGATAAGGAGGGGCGGGCTATTCTCTCGATTGATAAAGCTCGCCAGGAAAAGAGCTGGCGTGTACTGCAAGAGCGCTACGAACGGGGTGAGATTATCTACGCTCGTGTCAAGAACTATAATAAGGGTGGTTTGCTTGTCGATCTCGACGGTGTACGTGGCTTTGTTCCGGCATCACAGGTGTCGAGCATCAGTCGTAGCTCAGAGGCGCAAAAGCAATCTGAGATGGCACGGCTGGTGAATGTGGAACTGCCGCTGAAAGTGATTGAGATTAATCGCAATCGGAACCGTCTCATCCTTTCTGAGCGGCAGGCACTGGCCGAAACACGTGAGAGCAAGAAGGATGAGTTACTTAATTCCCTGCGCGAGGGTGACATCCGTGAAGGGGTCGTCTCATCTATTTGCGATTTCGGCGTCTTCGTTGATATCGGTGGTGCTGATGGGTTAGTCCATCTATCGGAAATTTCGTGGTCGCGGGTCAAACATCCCGGCGATATATTGAAGGTCGGTGATAAGGTAAAAGTCTCGATCCTCAGCATCGATCACGAACGCAAACGGATCGCTCTTTCAATTAAACGCACACAGAGCGAACCGTGGACGAAAGTGGCTGAACGGTACCAGTTAGGCCAGATTGTTGAAGGAACGATTACCCAACTGGCATCGTTCGGCGCCTTTGCCCGTATTGAAGATGGGGTAGAGGGGTTGATCCATATTTCAGAAATTGGCGACGAGCGGATTCAGCATCCGCGCGAGGTATTAAGTGAAGGTCAAGTGGTGCAGGCGCGAATTATTCGGATTGATCCAGCCCGTAAACGCATCGGCTTGAGTCTCCGTCTCCACCACGAGCCGACCGAGAGTAGTGAGCAAGCGGAGGAGGCTGACTAGTGGTGGTGGCTGACCAACCACGATGGCGCTCGTGGATGGTCAGGAGTATCGCAATAACTATAACTATGGTTACTATCCCCGGTTTGTTGAGCAATATGTAGCCGTTTCCTCCAATTGAACGAGTGGAGAATCGTATGTCTGACCTGTACAGCAAATTCACCAAACGTGCCAAGCAAGTGTTGCAACTGGCAGCCGAAGAGGCACGTGCATTCAATCATCCATATATCGGTACCGAGCATATTCTGCTCGGTCTGATTCGCGAGAGCGAAGGTATCGCAGCTCGCGTGCTCGACGAGCTAGGGGTGAAGCTCCCGCAAGCACGCAGTGCGGTTGAGTTTATCGTCGGTTCTGGTGAAAGCACCATGGTCACCGACCAAGAATTGACCGCCCGTGCGCAAAAGGTGATTAAATACGCTATCGAAGAGGCAAATCGCCTCAACCACCACTATATCGGCACCGAGCATCTGCTGCTTGGTCTGGTGCGCAATGGTGAAGGCGTGGCAACCGGCGTCCTCGACATTCTGGGCGTATCACTCGAACAGGTGCGGAACCAAGTGATGCGCGTACTCCGTCATGGTACGACCGGTACAACCGGCGAAACACGGACAGCGCCTGGCACAACCACAACCCAGCGTCAATCGAAGACACCGTATCTTGATGCACTTGGTACCGACTTGACTGAAATGGCCGAGCAGGGTCGCCTTGACCCGATTATCGGTCGCCAACATGAAATCGAGCGCGTCATCCAGATTCTCTCGCGCCGCACCAAGAATAACCCGGCGCTGATTGGCGAACCTGGTGTGGGTAAGACGGCAATTGTTGAGGGATTGGCGCAGCGCATTGTGCAGGGTGATGTGCCCGACAGTATCAAGGGCAAGCGCGTGGTGACGCTCGATATGGGTGCACTGGTTGCCGGTACCAAGTATCGTGGTCAGTTTGAAGAACGTCTGAAGCGGGTGATCGACGAGATTAAGGAGTCGCGCTGCATCCTCTTCATCGATGAGTTCCACACGATTATTGGCGCCGGTGGCGCAGAGGGTACGCTTGATGCGGCTAATATTCTCAAGCCGGCCTTGTCACGTGGTGAGTTGCAGACGATCGGTGCAACAACGCTCGATGAGTATCGCAAGTATATCGAGCGTGATGCTGCTCTGGAACGCCGCTTTCAGCCGGTGATGGTCGAAGAACCATCGATTGAAGATACGATTCAGATATTGCGCGGTATCAAGTCGCGCTACGAAGACTTCCATCAGTTGCAGATTAGTGATGAGGCAATTCGAGCGGCGGCCGTGTTGTCGGCGCGCTATGTTCCAGACCGGCAACTGCCCGATAAGGCGATTGACTTGATTGACGAGGCGGCTTCACGGGTTCGGATGTATCGCTCGGCTACCCCGCCGCGGCTGCGCGATGCCCTGCGCGGCCTAGAAGCGTTACGGAAAGAACGTGAAGCAGCGCTTGAGGATCAACAGTTTGAACTGGCTAACGACCTGAAAGAGCGCGAAGAGCGGATGCTCATGCGCATTCAGGAGATCGAAGCCGAACTGGGCACCCGCAGCAATGAACGTTACGAGCGGCCATACGTTACCGAAGAGGACATCGCTGAGGTTGTTGGGATGTGGACCGGTGTGCCGGTGACCCGCCTGACCGGTAACGAGACGCAGCGCCTGATGCACATGGAGGAATTCCTCCACAGCCGCATTGTCGGTCAGCACGAGGCTATTGTGACTATCTCGAAAGCGGTACGCCGTGCTCGCGCCGGTTTGAAGGATCCGAAGCGCCCGATTGGGAGCTTCATCTTCCTCGGTCCTACCGGTGTTGGTAAGACTGAGCTGGCGAAGGCACTGGCTGAGTTTATGTTTGGTACTGAAGAGGCGCTGATAAAGATCGATATGTCGGAGTTCCAGGAGCGCCATACCACCTCGCGGTTGGTCGGTTCGCCGCCCGGCTATATTGGCTATGGTGAAGGTGGGCAATTGACCGATGCAGTACGCCGGAAGCCGTATAGCGTAGTACTGTTCGATGAGATTGAGAAGGCCCATCCCGATGCCTTTAATCTGTTGCTCCAGGTGCTTGAAGATGGTCACCTGACTGACGGCAAAGGGCGACGAGTGGACTTCCGCAACACGATTATCATTATGACCAGCAACGTCGGGACGGAGCACATCCGACGTGCATCACGGATCGGGTTTGGCAGTAATGCTGCCGAAATCGATCAGAACGATATGCGGCGTAAAGTGGAGGAGTCGCTCAGGATGCTCTTCCGGCCAGAGTTTCTTAACCGGATCGACGCCACCATTATCTTCCATCCGCTTACAACGGAGGAGATTCAGTCGATTACTCAGTTGATGCTCAAGCGCGTACAGGCTCAGCTTGATGAGCATCAGATCAAGTTGGTGGTACAGCCCGATGCGCTCGAGTTCCTCGCCCGCCGTGGCTATGATCCGGCCTTTGGCGCTCGACCTTTGCGACGAGTTATTACGAATCTGATCGAAGATCCACTGGCTGAAGGTTTGCTCTCTGGTCAGTTCCGTGACGGTGATACGGTGATCGTCGATACGTTTGAGGATCAGTTACGCTTACGCTCGCAACGTGAGATCGATCAGGAAAAGGTTGAAGAGAGTCCTGCTCTGGTGTAAGACTTGATATTCACCCATCGGAAGCACCCCTCCACTACCGTGGAGGGGTGTTCGTTATTTACACAGGACTGGTGAACGGTATAATGAAAGCAAGACTCACGCCTTGAGTGGAGTAAAGCGATGATCCGATTCCTCGGCTGGGTGACAGGCATTGTGCTGGCGCTCGCAGCAATGCCATTGCAGGCCCAAAGCAATGCGCTCTACTTTATTGCGACCGGTCAGCGCCTTGACGACACGTATGGTTTTCTGACCGCCTGGAGGTCAAGTGAAGGAGCGTTGACTCTTGGTCAACCCATCAGCGCACCTTTTCGTGATGGTGATCTGATTGTTCAGTATTTTGAGCGCGGGCGCCTTGAACTTCATCCTGCCTATAACAATGCCGTTTTACGCGGGCGGGTCGGCGCTGAGTATGTTGCTGCACTGGGGAAATCGTTTCCGCCACCCACCAAGACTGCACGTGAGTCACCTGATCGGCGCTGGTTTGCCGAAACCGGCTATACCCTCGGTGCGCCATTTCTTACGTTCTGGGAGATGTATGGCGCCGTTGATGTTTTTGGCTTACCGATCAGCGAACCACGGTGGGAATATGTTGGCGGCACGCTGCGACTCGTTCAATATTTTGAACGTGCCAGGTTGGAAATCGATCCACGTGCAACGAATGCAACCCATTCAATTCAGATCGGTGATCTGGGGCGCGATCTGGCCCGCTTGCGTGGCATCGATCTGAGACCAGTTCCGGCAAACAATGCGATTCCGGTCGATGCCAACGGTCAACCGCAAATCACACTCCCTGCCGCTCCGTCGCCGTCGGCCACAGTACCACCTGCCGCTGTGCCGACCTCCACACCGGTGAGCAAGCCTGTGACCCCCAAACCACCACCGACCAACCATACCGGTAAGCAGATCATTGTCGATCTTAGTGACCAGTGGCTTTATGCCCTTGAAGGTGACCGGATCATCTTTGACGCCCCCGTCTCCACCGGACGCGATGGGTTTAACACACCGATAGGGCACTTCAGCATTTACGCCAAGGTGCGCGAACAGACCATGCGCGGCTGTGCCGGCGGTGAGTGTTGGGTCGTGCCACGTGTTCCCCATGCAATGTATATTGTTGGTGGTGTAGCCTTGCACGGAACGTACTGGCACAATCAATTCGGTACCGGTATACGCCGGAGCCACGGCTGTATCAACTTACCGCTTAAGGCAGCCGCCTGGCTCTACGATTGGGCGCCGGTCGGCACTCCGGTGACTGTGCGGCGCTAAGGCGATGATCTACCGACAGAGAGAAGGAGCGAACAGTGAGCACAGTTTCATCTACCGCAACGGAGATCAGAGACTGGCACCTAATCCCCCAATCCGGTGACGGACAAGCCTCATTCTGCGGCAAGCGAGAGATAGCTTCAGACGAAGATCGGGGTACAACTCCGAAATAGCTCAGGCTACCGTCATTCAACAATCACCGTCGCAACGGTCTGCCACGTCCCGATATTACCCGCATTATCAAGCGGTTTCACGCGCAGCACGTACACGCCAGCCGTTAACGGCGGCAGTGTCAATACTGGTTCCGTGACAAACCACTCACTCTCGCCGACCGGGTCTGGCCCGAGATAGATACGATAACCGGCCACCCCCATCACTCGCTGCTGGCCATGTCACACTGGTCGGCTGTAAACGGGTAAGTCGTAGCTCTACCGGAGCTGCATCGAGCATTGGTGGTGAAATATCGTATCCAACCGGCCCATAGCTTGCCAGCGTCTGACGACCATCTGGCCCCCACGCTCGCACGTAGAGCGTATGCCATCCCTCACCCATATCGGCCAATCGTGCATAGCCATCAAATGCACCGGGGAACATTGGCGCATCGGCAGGTGGTTCAGCATCCCAGGCCTGGCTCAACCCGCCGCCGCCCCAGGCCACGCTGAAGTCGATCTGATGATCAACGTTGTACCACCCACCTGGTTGTCCTTCACCGGTAAAGGTGATTGACGGGTCTTGCAAGGCCATCGCGGTTAATATTTTTCCACCATGCTGATTGCAGCCGCCTATCTCTGGCAAATCATAGCCCTCGGCAAACCGCAACGGTACCGATTGTCGCTGGCTCCAGCCATTATTCGCAGCAGTGAACGCCGTAAAGTGCAGATGAGGAATACCAGGTGAACCTCGATCACCGGCATACCCCACCAGATCACCAACCGCAAAAGGAAACCCACGCTCGGTCGTCACCGGACGACTGAGATGAGTATACATCGTAAAGAAATTGTTCCCATGGGCCAGAATAACCGTACCACTGCGCGCTTCCCAATGCCAGAGTGTACCGGCAGCCGCAGCACGAATCGGTGCGTTGTATGTTGGCCCATGTACCTGAGCCAGATCGAGGGAGTAGCGATCCCAGCCATTGTGGGTACCGCATGCATAGCCTTGAATGATACGCCAGGGTTCGCCTGGTGGAGTGGGTAAGACGAGGGTAGGAGCAGCAAGCACAGGCGTTGGTTGCCCAAGCAGCGCAAGCATTCCGGCGATTAGCCAGCCCAGCACGAAGAGAGCACTGCGCCGACACGTCGAATGCAGCGACATGCAGTTGTTCCTCCGGGCGTTGTCCTGTCAGGGACATACGCCATTCAACGCGGAATCACATCGTCGCACATTGGTGCGACAAGAAACAGGACGATCCTGGTCCTGTTGCGGAGAGCACTCTCGTACACAACGAGGTGTACGAATATAAAGTTCCCTCATCTTCATCGATACAGGGACGGCAGCAAGATACCACAACTCGCGCAATCGGTCAAATGAGCATAGGCTTCCTTATGGTACAATGCGTGCAGTATACAGATAAAACAATCGCGACAGAACACGTATGCAGGAACAGCATTCTTCTCCGGCACCGGTGGTCTTAATCGTAGGTGCTGCCGATACCGGGCGGGCGCCAATCGCCGTTGCTCTGTTACGGCGCCTGGCACAAGAGCACGGTCAAACGTGGGATATTGCTTCGGCCGGTGTTGTCGGTCACGACGATGAACCACTGCAATCAACGGCTCGTGATGCACTGGCTGTGTTGGGGTTATCGCTGGATAATCACCTGGCCCGTTCACTGACCGATGAATTAGCCGCTTCGGCAAATGTGCTGATCGCGATAGATAGCGGTATTGCGCGTGTGCTGCGTAGTCGGTACCCGCAGGCAACCATCGCTTCGCTGGGTGAACTGGCCGGACGTAACCGTGATATTCCCGATCCGGCTGGCATGCAGATCGGGGCCTGGCTACACTACAGCCGCGAGATGGAGCAGTTGCTGAAAGCCGGTTTCGAGCGGATACAGGCTCTGCTCTGCGGGGAAACACTACCTAAAGCATCGCCATCATCGCCGCCACCAACGACGGCGCCCCCCCAACCTGCGGACACACCGTCTGAGCGCCAGACGATATGTACGCAGGCACTGCACCTGCTTGATACGATCCAGATGATGCCCGATGTCATTGATTGGGCGGCAGCGCGCAATCGTCTCCAAACGACACTTGCCGAATTGATTCCGCTGGCAAGCGGGCCAACCGATCTGACAATGCTCTACGTAGAAGCCCTGAATCGCTGGCTCAACCAGCGCAGCACCGTTCCATCTGCCGAACAGATCGCACGACTACGGACGGCCATTGAACGGCTACAGCAACCGGTCGATCAGGTTGCTGTCGCTGCGATTATGCACTGGTCAGATTGACCATATCGCTGCTGTATGACATAAGGAAGTCGTCCTACCCTCTGATTGCCCCGACAAGCGCACAGACGAAGACGATCAGCCACGGCGGAACGTGCCAGAGATGCAGGGCTGCAAACGCAGCTAACGCGATGGCAACATCAGCCGGATCACGAATAGCACTGGTGATCACCGGCTGGTAGAGCGCTGCCAGCAAAATCCCAACTACAACGGCATTAACACCAGCCAACGCGGCCTGAACTTCTGGTCGAGCACGTAGTGCAGCCCAAAAGGGTAGTACCGCCCAGACCAGCAAAAAAGAGGGTAGGAAGATGGCGACGAGTGCCAAGATGCCTCCAAGCCATCCACCAGGTGGTACAGCCGCCACGGTACCAATATACGCGCTAAAACTCAAGAGTGGGCCTGGCACAGCCTGAGCAGCACCATAACCGGCAATAAACGTTTCACCACTCAGTACCCCAGAACCTACAACAACCGGTTCAAGGAGTGGCAAAACGACATGCCCGCCGCCAAATACCAGCGAACCGGTACGTACCATGCCTGCTAACAAGGTAAGTGTTGGATGAACAGCAAAGATGGTCATCAGGAACGAGCCGATCAGCAAGCAGGCAAAGAGGATACTAAAGAACAAACCGGCGCGTGGTGTGATTGGTGATGTGATATGAGCGTTCTTGTTTCCGTTGTCGGCAAGAAAACGCCAACCGAGCAACCCACCACACCCGATCACGATCAGTTGAACCAGGGTATCTGACCAGATCACGAGAATCATGGCGGAAATAATCGCCATACTGGCCCGTAATCGATCCGGAGTGAGCCGTTGTGCCATCTGCCAGACAGCCTGAGCGACCACTGCTACCACAACTACCTTCAGGCCATGCAACCAGCCACTGGCCGGATCGCCAAACACGCTTACACCGTACCCAAATCCGATCATGAGCAGTGCTGATGGCAAAGTAAAACCGAGCCAGGCGGCCAGGCCACCGATTACGCCTGCGCACATCGTTCCGATAGCAATGCCTACCTGACTACTGGCCGGCCCCGGCAGAAACTGGCAGAGTGCGATCAGATCGGCATACGTCGCTTCATCAATCCAGCGTCGCCGCTCAACCAGTTCAGCCCGAAAATAGCCCAAATGAGCGACCGGCCCACCAAATGACGTTAATCCTAATCGTAAAAAGACCAAAAAGATATGCAGTGGGGAAGGCGATGAAACCATAATATCAAGATGAAGAACGAAACACGATAAAATACCGGTAGCACTTGATGGAGTTCGGTCTTTCACCACTCGTAGCGTAGCCCGATTCAGGGTATGAGGAGACGCTGTAGCAGATCGGTCACCCGCACCACGAAACAAATACGATCAACAGATGGCTTCCGCATGCGCAGCGAGAAGGTGCATCAGCCCCGACAAACCGCAGCAAGGGTCATGGTGCAAGGTTCATGAAACGGTCTGCTACAACCCTCATTGCCGATGCTGCTGATACCAGCCGCACACCGGGCGCAGGGGACAGCCATCGTGGCGATCGAGGAAGCTATTCCGGCCCGGTTGCCGCGAATAGACCCGCCGCGCCGGCGGTCCATCACACCGTGGCCGGCTCAAACAGTAACGTACAGCCAACTCATTGAGTTGAGCATGGAAGTCGGCAAACAGTTGCGCGTCGATGGGCAATTGTGCCATAAGAACCTGTTGAACGTGCTGATAACCAGCCCGTTCCCAGGGAAATTGATCCGGCATGAGGCGGCCAAAGATACGACGGGTATACGCATCAATAACGAACAGGGGATGCTGACCAGCATAAAGCATAATCACATCTGCCGTCTCTTGCCCAATGCGCGGCAAGGTCAGCAACTCGGCGCGCAGAGTAGCCGTTGGCCGTCGAAGCATCGTTGCCACATCACCATAACGTTCCCGGATCGCATTGGCAAGCGCAACCAGACCACCGGCTTTCTGCCGATAGAACGCACATGGAAAGATCAAGGTCGCGACCAATTCAGGCGCGGCCTTAGCCAGAGCCGCTAACTCAATCAACCCGGCCTCGTACAGATGCGCCAGCGCGTCTTCAACCGTCTCCCAGCGGGTCTGTTGTACCAATACCGCCCCGATAATGATTTCGAGCTGAGGATCAGAACTGATAACCGGCCACCACGGCTGGCGCGCCGCAGGGCCGTAGAGGAGACCAAAATGATCAACCAGTCGTTGATAAACATCGAGCGGGCTGACGCGAAGGTGACTAACTATCGGCGATCTGAGTTGATCAACCTCTTGCATAGCATTCACCTCGAACCGACAATAGCGACACCAGCACGTCAGCTCAATAACCTGTCTACAACTGCGGAATCGCGCCCTGTACAGCGACCGGCATATACATTTCGCGCATATAGTCGGTCAGCATCCGGCGCGTGCTAAACATGGGAGCAACGGTTGCAATTGCCTCTTTGCAAATCTGCACCCACTCGACCGGCACACCGTTGGCGTCACGATTATCGTAAAAGCGTGGCGCAATCTCGTGTTCGAGCAGATGGTAGAGCGACAGCGCATCATTCCAATCTTGTTCTTCCTGATTGGCATACTCACGCTCTTCGCCAACCGCCCAGCCATTTCGCCCGTTGTAGGCCTCTGGCCACCAGCCATCGAGCACCGAACAGTTCGGAGCACCGTTGAGACTGGCTTTCATACCACTGGTACCACTGGCTTCATACGGACGGCGGGGAGTGTTAAGCCAGACATCCACCCCTTGCACTAGCGCCCGTCCGACCGCAATATCGTACTCTTCGAGAAATACAATGCGTCCGGCTAGACCCGGCTGCATCGCCATACGGTAAACCTCTTGAATGAACTGCTTACCCGGATCATCTTTGGGATGCGCTTTACCGGCAAAGATAATCTGGATCGGCTTACCAGGCCGGTTCAGAATGTACTTCAGACGCTCAACATCTTTAAACAGCAACGTGGCCCGCTTGTAGGTAGCAAAACGTCGGGCAAAGCCGATCGTGAGGATGTTCTCTTCGAGCACCGGCCAGACCGGCGCCGGAATTCCTAAACGCATATAATGCTGTTGGAGCCGTTGCCGACTGAAGGCGATCAGATCGCGTTTAAGTTTTTGGCGGGTATTCCAGAGCGTCTCATCGGGAATCTGGTAGACTTTGCGCCAGAGTTGCGGGTCATCGAGATTTTCCTCCCAATTCTTCCCAAGGTACGAATTGTAAAGGGTCCGTATTTCTGGTGCCAGCCAGGTTGCCGTGTGAACGCCATTGGTAATGGAGGTGATAGGTACCTCGTCTTGGGTACGACCAGGGTAGAGCCATTGCCACATTCCGCGCGCAACGTGGCCGTGGAGTTTGCTCACGCCGTTATGGAAGGCCGAAAACCGCAACGCCAGCGCAGTCATGGCAAAGGTTGGCCCCCAATGCTGCTCTTGCAGAGCCAGATTCATGAACTCATCGCGCGTCAGGTTTAATTGCGGCCAGAAGCTCCAGAAAAATTTCTCGATCATCGGCAAGGGGAAGGCATCATTACCGGCAGGAACCGGCGTATGGGTGGTAAACACACAATGCGCCTTTACCTGCTCCATCGCCTCTTCAAAACTATAGCCCTGTGCTACCAATTCACGGCACAATTCAAGCACCAGAAATGCCGAGTGGCCTTCATTCATGTGCCAGACCGTCGGCTTATACCCAAGCCGGCGTAGCGCTCGTACACCACCAACGCCCAATACCAGTTCCTGTGAAATGCGCATCTCCTGATCGCCGCCGTAAAGCCGGGCCGAAAGCTCGCGGTCCTGCGGGCTGTTGGGATGGATGTCAGTGTCCATCAACAATAACTGGTTACGTCCAACCTGAAACTTATACACTTTCGCGTAGATCGTGCGTCCGGGCAGTTCAACCTCGACAACAACCTCGCGCCCCTCTGGATCAAGGGCCGGGAGCGCCGGTACATCGGCAAAATTAAGTTTGTTATATTCGGCAAATTGCCAGCCACTCTGATCCAGACGCTGGCGGAAGTAGCCCTGTGGATAGATAAAACCGACACCGACCAGTGGAATACCCATATCACTGGCCTCTTTGATGTGATCGCCCGACAGAATGCCGAGACCACCCGAATAGATGGGCAGGCTTTCATGGAGACCAAACTCGGCGCTGAAATAGGCAATCAGCGTATCTTTGGCGTCGGGGTAGTTTTTACTAAACCAGGTCTTTTTCGCGCTCATGTAGCTGTCAAAGCTCTTGAGCACCGCATCGTAGCGCTTCAGATACGCCGGATCATTGGCGGCTGCTTCAAGCTTTCGCTGCCGAACATCACGCAAAAACTCGACCGGATTGTGGTACACCAACTCCCATAGCTCTGGATCAATCGAACGGTAGAGGTCTTGCGCCTCGGGGTGCCACGTCCACCAGAGGTTGTACGCAAGTTCGCGCAGACGGGCAATTCGTTCTGGACATGGCGTGAACAGAATCTCGTGTTCAAACCGCAGCATGACTTCCTCACCTAATATAACGGTAGACAATCGCCGGCTGTACCGGCATGATACCAGGAACTCCACGATCACCGCCATTCTCATCGGTTTTTTCGCACGCTGCGCGGCAGAAAATGGCGGCTGAGTGCATTGTAGCCGTTTACGGCAAATTTGTCTACTATGCAACTAATTCTGCGGGTTGCGGTCGTGTCGGATGCGCTAATGAACACAACACAAGCGCTTACGGCGATCCCTGTCCCTGCGTTAGACTGGGAGCGCGGGCCTCTGGCCCGCACCCTGCCGTGCAAGGATGAAACTAGCGACCGTCTTACCAACAAGCCATTGGGCCGGCTTGAGAACCCATTTCTACGACTCACGCCCTCTCTCCTGAAGTGGCGGCAATAGTATAATGGCAACGGCAAAAGCGAACGATTGGTGCGTTCGGGCGATCAAACCACGAGTAAAGCATTCATGAAGCATATCCTTTCGGCAAACTGGGTCATCGAGCTACATAGCGAACATCTAACTGCTCAGTTTGCTGCCCAAGAATTACGTCAGGCAGTACAGCGGATGGGTGGGCCTACCTTACCAATCGTCGGACAGGCCCATACACAGCGCATCAGTCTCCGCCATGGCGCAGCAGGTGATGGCTTTGTACGTATGGCCGACGAGCACGGTTTGATTCTGATCGGCGAAGGGCCAACTGGCTTGCTGTATGCAGTTTACAGCTTGTTAGAGGCATTGGGCTGGTGTTGGGTTGGACCTGGTGTCGAGAACGAACAGTTTCCACATTACGCACATATCCCGTTGCCTGAAGCAACCGTCGCCGAACAGCCGGCATTTACCCGTCGTGGTCTTGTTATCGGCCACGACATATTCTTATCCCAGGCTGAAGCATGGATTGAGTGGGCGGCACGGGCGCGTCTCAACACGATATTCATTCACACGATTGGCGACAGCGGAATGCCCCTAGGCGCCTGTCGGCTACGCTTTTGGCAACAGCGACGGAGCCAGCTCTGGCCGTTGCTTAAGGAACGCGGATTACAACTTGAAATCGGTGGTCATCACCTGACCGATGCTCTCGCCACCCAACGTCTGCGAGACCAACCGGACGTGTTCCGGTTTAACGGTCAACGACGAGTAGCCGATGGTAATCCGTGTCCAACGAACCCAACGACCCAGGCCCTAGTGCGCGAATGGGCAGGCAACTTCTTCAATATCGAACCAAATGCTGCCATGTACCACATCTGGCCGGTTGATCGACTCTACGGCGGCTGGTGCTCTTGTGCTCGTTGCGCAACGCTATCTCCGGCGGATCAAGCATTATTGCTGGTCAATGTTATGGCAGAAGAGCTAGCAACCGTCAACTCTTCAGCCCGTATCAGTTTTCTTGCCTACCACGATACGCTGTTTCCTCCGCAACAGATCACACCAGCCGCCAATGTTGAAGTGCTTGTTGCGCCACGTATGCGCTCGTATGCCAGTGGTATCGGCGATCCTGAACACCCGATTAACCAACCGCTAGCTGCACGCATCGCAGCCATTCGTGAGGCGTTTCCGGCAGGAATCAGCGCATTTGAATACTATCTCGATGGCATTCTGTTCAAATCGGCACTGCCACCGCTGGGAAATACCATTGCTGCCGATCTTCGTGCATACGCTAAGTGGGGATTTGCTGGTGTCTATACCTTACTTACCGGCGACCGTCCCTGGCTGACGCCAGGACCAAACCCACACAGCTTCGCTTCTCTCGCCTGGAATCCGCAGAACGATCCGGCAGCATTACGCAGCCGATATGTGAGCGTTCGTGCCGCTGGTGCGCTGGCACCTCTTGACAGAGCTTACGCGACGCTCGAACAAGCCTGGCAGCAGGCGCTTGACATTACCCCAGCCGAGCTACAGCGCCAACAGCACGGTCGCCGCCGCGATCCGGTGACCCATCCACCACGTGATGTGCTCGACGGCTATAACGCACCTTCACCGTACTGCGAGCAGCGGCTGGAAATCCTTCATACCGCGCTTGATCTGCTGACCAACGGTGAAAACCCGCTTGCCGATACGCAGCATGCTATGGTTTATGACCGGTCAACTCTCAGCGCCGACATGGCTGAATGGACGGTTAGTGTATTGCTGTTGCGCTTCTTTGCCGCCCGCCAGGAGGTAGCTGTGATGCAGGCCCGTCGTGCATCGCGTGAACGCCAATCGCAAGCGCTGGCCACAGCCCGGGCAGTGCATGCGGCGCTGCTGGAATGGGCAGTCAATCACGTGCCGCCAGATGTATCGGTCGGGCATCGTTTATTTCGTACCATTCTGGCCCTGCACCTCGATCAGCTCGAAGACCGGATTGCGTCGCCTTGGCGAAAAGTGCAGCTCCGCTGGCAGCGTATGCGCGAACTCGGCGGGATATTTACCCGATTGTGGTGGCAATGGTTGACCAGCTAATCAGTGTTGCGTAAGCGTGCAGGCACCGTTTGGGTCAGGTTGGGAACCCGCCTCTACAATGCGATAATGGCTATCATCGGTGCATGAACGAGGGGCCAAGCCGCAGACCACTAAGAACATGGTCAAAACCCTGGGCTTGTGATGAGGCTCGGTTATGGCATCTCCAGAATGGTGAGGGGAACGCTAGTAGGCAACATCTACGTCTCCGCTAGGCGATGGAAAAAGGTTTCGACGGTTTCAGCGCCGGTGCTGTGGTGCACGCCTGGCGGTCCTCACTTTCCCCCTGGCCCCTTTCTCTCCTCCACGGGGAGAGGAAGGGGGAACGTGGGGCTGGCGAGAAAGAGAATGTAGGCAACCCCTCACGCAATGGGCGCATGGGTACGGTGCGTGCCCAATGAGAAATCTGGCGTTGATCAGGCTCTTAGAACAGAAAGCTGCGCTTCTACGCACACTGCTGCGCTCGTTTCACTCCTCTCTGCTGAAGATGAAAATCTTGAAAAACCCTGCAATGGAATACGCACACATTCACGTATTCGCACGCTCGTGTTATGATCATGGCTATGAATGACCTGATCGACATTCTGCGCAAACTGGCTTCGCATACTAGCCGCTCACCGTCGCCGCTCATCGCCTTGCAGACATTTCCGGCGAGTCTTGGCGTGCGCATCAGTCACCTAGCAGTTGATCAGGCATTACAAGAAGCATGGGTGCGCGTTATCGGTACTTCTTTCTTCCAGGCTCAATCAATTGCTCTGGCTGCACTGCGCCGGAGAGCCCCGTTTGCGATCACAGGAAGTGGGGTGCTGAGTCGCGCCAGTCTGCATCTGCTGATACTCGATTTCCTACGCAATGAACCGTCGGCTACCGCATTACTCGTTGTCTCCGATCCCGCTCAGGCACTTCTCCACGAACGCGAAGCGATGGCAATGGTTGAACATTGTCGTCCGGTGATAACCATTGCCGCAACCGTTGGCGACCGACGGCGGCTGGCGCCGACCGCACGGCTGGTCATTACTACGCTGCCCGAATTGCATAGCCATCTGCTACGCTTTCACGACCGCGCCTGGCGCTTCTTCTGGCAGCAATTACAGTTGATCGCAGTCGCTGATCTCCATGTATACTATGGGATGGCAGCCGGTCATCTGATGATGATCCTCTTACGAGCTGCCCGACTTACCCCTCACCCCCTGTTGCTAGGTGGAAGTCTGGCGCAGGTTGAAGGCGCAGAAGTCGCACTTCAGCTTCTCAGTGGCCGTGAATGGCGGCTGAGCGCAGCCGAGGATTTACCACGTTCGCCGACAACACTAGCACTCTGGCAGAGCAGTGGCGAGCGCCAGCGCGACCTTGCAACGTTGACCGAAGCGTTCCTCAACGCTGGCGCCAGCGTTCATCTGCTAACAACGCCATTTGAAGTCGGTATCCTGCGCCCGATGTTCGCGCAGAAGCGGGTCAGTGTGGGTGTCCAACCATTACCCGCACACGTTCACATTGTTACCGGCGCTGATGTAGGAGCTGCAACCTTGCAGGCAGCACTGAATAGCGGCGCCGCTCTGGTGATTTTACTGCTGGGGCGTGGGATGGCAGAACCAGCTCTACAGCGGCTGGCGGTGACCGATCTGACAACCTGGCCGCTCTTACGGCCACCGGTCTGGCCGACAGTAACGATCAATCCGTTTGTTGTCGCGCTACATCTGGTATGTGCAGCCAGCGAACAACCGCTACGCGAAGATGAAATTCGGCAGTGGCAACTCGAACCAATCGTGGACCGGCTCACCGCCCAAGGTTCCCTTTGTCGTCTGCCTGATACGCCACCCGTCTGGTTACCCACTACGCAGAGCGATCCGTACATTCTACTCGAATTGCACGCAGCCGGGATGGAGCCGCTCAGGTTGCTCGATGCTCAGGGTCAGCAGTACGGAACGGTCGATCCATCACTTGCCAACCGTTGGGCACACCCAATGGCAGCTTTGCCACCATTACGTGGTGGGGTACGAGTGGTGAGCCTGGACGAAGATCAGGGAACTCTACAGTTGACCGGTCAAGATGGAAGACGCACGCTTCCCCTTCGTTCCTGTCAGGTGCAGATTCTTGAAGAGTGGGCGCAACGTGAATTGCGGCGCACCGGCGCCGGACGCGGGCTGAAGCTGAGCTGGGGCCGAGTTTTGATTGAAGAGCAGACCTATGCCTACCGTGAACAGATCGGGCGCAATCCGGCGCAAGAGCGCACGCTACTAGAACCACTCTCGCAGCAGTGGCGCAGTCTGGCAGTGTGGGTGCATCTTACACGCCCTCTCCAGGTTATTGGTCAACAGATTGGCTGGTCTTGTGCAGCGGCCATCGCATTAACGACGCTGGCGCGGTTGGAGGATTGTGTGCCTGCTTACGATCCGGAAACACAGCGTCTTTATTTCATTGATTCCCAACCGAATGGAAATGGGCTGGCTGAATGGCTGTACGAGCAGCTCGAAACGATCTTACCCCTGGCTTACGATGTAGCTCTTGATCAGCGTAGCGATCCGTTGTGTGATGTGTTGGCACGTACCGATATGGATTGGCTACTGGCGATCTTGGGAGGTGAAACTGATGCAGCCGTAGCGATACCGGTGGGATCGCCGACCGGTGTTGCACAACCTGAAACAACCGTGCGTGTGGCTGAACCACCGGTACCAATACCTGCACCACCGGCACAGACGCCTACGCATCCCGAACCGCTGTCTGACCAGCCACCAGCGGATAAACGCCCGGTGGAACCACAACACGCTCCTTATCAGCGCCCTCTCAGGCCAAATAGTCGTCAACTTTCACCTGAGCGTCAGGGAACCCCAGCCCCACCAGAGCCACCATCCTCTACCCCATCAGCAGAACCTCTTCCCGATCCCGAAGCGATACTGGCCCGTCTCCGACAGCGACGGGGGCATGCTCCGTCACCGGCGCCGGGCCGTCCGCCGCGGCCACTTCGTGAATCAACCGGCGAAACACGTTTTCAGCCGGGTGACCGCATCATCTGCATGCCTTACGGCGCCGGTCGGGTGCGGGAGAGTATGATGAGTGAAGGTCGTGAAATCCTGTTGGTTGAGTTTGATGAGCATGGCGAACTCCGGATTGATCCCTCGATTAATGTCGTTCGTCGGTTAGCGTCTGATAATGAAGAAGTAAGTGAGTAAAGAGCATGTCTCATCCAGTCATTCTCTACCTGCCCTTGCTGAATCACAGCGATCCCGCGGTACGTCAACATGCGACGACAATTCTGCTCACCCATTACGGTAAACGTGCACTGACCCATCTGCGGCGATTGCTCGATGATCCTGCGCTGGCCGAACAGGCACGGACAGCGTTGATTACGATTGGCGAAATCAGCGGTCTGGCGGTTGAACTTCGCCCATTCCGCGGCGTTTATGTGCGTTGCCTGGGCGATTTTCAGGTCTTTATCGACAGTCGGCAGATCAAGGCAGACGAATGGGGGCAGAGCGAGGGCGGTCGGGCCGGTGGCAGAAAGGTGCAGGGGATCTTCGCCTACCTGGTGCATTGTGGCGCCGAGGGCGCAACCCGAAGCGAGATCGCCGAGGCGATTTGGGGAGGTACAGCCAGCTCGAGCAGTTTTGCCCGTACCCTCACCGCGTTGCGTCAACTTCTGCAACAGCTCGGCGGAGAGGAACTCGCAACGAATCTCCTCTACACCGACCGGCAACGTTGTGCGCTGAACCCCGATCTCTACCAGAGCGATGCCGACATCCTGGAGCGAACGTTCGATCTGGCAACCAGAACGGCTCATGAGCAGGGTATCCATGTTGCGCTTTCGTTGTACCAGTACGTGCTCGAACTGTACGATGGGCCGTACATGGACGGTGTGGTCGGAGCGCAGGATTGGGCAACTGAACGTGGTGCACAGTTGCTCAGTAAAGTGGTCATTGCCGGGGAACGGTTAGCAGCAGAGGCGTTTGCCCGTGGTGACGATCAGCAGTGCTTACAGTATTGTCAGCGCGTCCTGGCACATGAGCCGAGGGCAGCCGCGGTCGTAAGCTGGCTTTTGCGCGCCGGGCAACGACTTGGATTGCCGATGGAGATGCAGCGAGCCTACCAGCGCTACCTCTCGGCCACCGGGATTAATCCGCGACGTAGACGGGATGATCCGGTCGTGCAGCTTTACCGCGAGCTAACCGAAACACCTAAGACGGAGAATGGTGAGGCGATCGGGTAGTATTCTTTCCAGCGGTGAACCTCCGGCTATCACCTATTTCATTAATGACTGTGCAGAAGACACATGCATACGGTATTTCTTCAGCGTCTCAATTCTACCTGGCGCGCAGCGTTCTGGATGGCTGGCGCACTTGTCTCATTCAGTACGATGGCAGTGGGTGGGCGTGAGCTGGCTGCCGAATTGTCCACCTTTCAAATTCTCTTCTTTCGTAGCCTGATCGGGCTTCCATTAGTGTCACTGGTAGTGCTTCGTTACGGCGGTACAGCCCAACTCCGTACACAGCGGTTACCACTCCATCTGGTAAGGAATGTTGCCCATTTTGGTGGACAGTTTGGCTGGTTCTACGGTCTGGGCTTCATCTCGTTGGCTGAAGTCTTTGCGATAGAGTTTACTGTGCCGTTATGGACGGCATTGCTGGCGGTTGTGTTGTTGGGTGAACATTTAACGCGGGTACGGTTACTTGCAGTAATATTGGGGATCATCGGTACGCTGATCATATTGCGCCCAGGAGTCAGCATTGTCCATCCGGCAGCAGTGGCCGTGCTATTAGCCGCGTTCGGCTATGCAACTGCTCACACACTGACCAAGAAACTGGTTGGTACCGAGTCACCACTGGCAATTCTGTTTTATATGACGCTCATCCAGTTACCACTCGGTTTGATTCCGGCAATGGGATCATGGACAATTCCCTCACCGACTAGTTGGCCCTGGGTTATTGCCGTGGGGGTATCGGCGCTTACTGCACACTACTGTATGGCACGAGCGTTGCGGTTGGCCGATGCAACGGTTGTGGTGCCACTCGACTTCTTGCGTCTGCCGTTGATTGCACTGATCGGCGCGTTTGTGTACGGTGAAGAAGTTACCTGGTCGTTGGCGCTAGGATCACTCTTCATCCTGGCCGGGATTATGGTTAATCTACAGGCAGAGCAGTATCGAGGCTAATCTAATGTGGGCTACGCTGTACGAGAGAACGTTTACGGATGGGTAAAATAGTTGTTCCCAATCTGAGATAATATCTTAAAAATTCTACACGAGGATTGCATTCACTTGCCCGGTAATAAGAATATCCGGTTGCCTGCTACCGACACATCGGGTGTAGCACCCACCTTGCCAATGCAATCGGATGGGAAGATTGGACGTTTACTCCTTCTGATCATTGTAGGAAGGTAAGGAACAGGAGGAAAATGAGGAAGGAAGACTACCAGCCTTGCGTTTGTCATATACACGCTGAGTTCGCCATGGATGGCACATCATATTTATGGTAGGATAAGATAAATGACAATTATGGTGAGCTGATAGCCCGCTGCAAGCCAAGAAACTCCTATGAGCAGTAACCTGCTAACCCACATCGTTAGTTTTGGCTATCTCCTACGTGAAATGGGGATTGCGGTCAGTCCTGGTCAGATTATCGAACTGATCGAGGCTATTGAGCACGTTGGTCTGCTACAGCGGGAAGATTTGCGTGCTACAATGCGCTGTATCCTGGTGTTACGTCGCGAAGACCTGCCGCTATTCGATGTTGCCTTTGAGTTTTTTTGGAAGAAGGCGCTCGGCATCGATCTCGAGCGCGAGATGATGCAGATGCTGCTCCCGCAGGTCAAAATCCCGCGTCGTCAGTTACGATTACCGCGCCGCCAACCGACGGCTGATGATGAAGATACGGCTGAAGGCCAGGAACGAGAAGAGTTCGAGATCCAACTGACCTTCAGTCGTGATGAGGCATTACGCACCAAAGACTTCGCTCAGTTTACCTGGGAAGAGGTACAGGCGTGCAAAGAATTGATTCGCCGCATGGAGTGGCACATTCAACCTCGTCGTACCCGACGGCGACGGCCAGATCGTGCCGGTCGGCTCCTCGACATGCGTCGCACCCTGCGGCAAAGTTGGCGCTTCGGCGGTGAACCGCTAGAGTTGTCGTGGCGCAACATCCGCACCGAACCGCGACCATTGGTGCTGATTTGTGATATTTCCGGGAGTATGGAGCGTTACTCACGGATTTTGCTCCAGTTT
>JAGHYT010000244.1:0-3002 GCA_017743535.1 Chloroflexus sp. | reverse complement strand
CTACAACCACTGATCTGTACGTTGTGATAGGCAGACAAGTTTCAGCCTGGTGCGGGAAGATTCTGAGCATATGGGAAAGCCGATTGCTATACCAATTCTATTGCGAAGAGCCGTATATGATAGAGTGAACATCGTGGTGCAATGATCCCCTCCGTTGATCGCCTCCCGTGCGTTGACGGTATGATCGGTGCACCGACGCGGAGCCTGATTGCAACTGGAAGCTGCCACTGCTACCGGGCAGTGGTGGAAGCCAATTGCGGAATCGATCTAGCATTATAACGGTCGGCGTGCTGGAACACCAATAGCACGTGGGAAGCAGGAGGGTGTAGGGGCGACTTTCGTGACTATTACCAGGCTACGCGGTTCTTCACCCGGGATGGTGACCGGTAGACAAGAGCTGATTTCACCGCCGAGCTGTCGCAGGGCGGAATAGGCCGCTGCGATCTCTGCTGCTGGGTTTCGTCCCTTTGGTGCCAGCAAATGTCCGCCGACCCGCAAGAGCGGAAGCGCGTATTCAACCAGGACTCGCAACTCAGCTACGGCACGGGCAGTCACAATCTGGTAGCGTTCGCGTTCAGTGGGGTTGCGTCCCACTGCTTCGATCCGTTCGTTTAAGACGCGCACGCCACTGAGGTTGAGACAATCAATGATATGCTGCAAAAAGGTTACTTTCTTTGCAGTAGCTTCGACTAGAGTTACCGGAAGTGCAGGATAAGCAATTTTGAGCGGCAGCGCAGGAAAGCCAGCGCCACTGCCAATATCGATTAGGCTATCGGGGATTACCGGCCAAACACGGGCCAGCCAGAGCGAGTCGAGCAGATGGCGACGCACCATTGCCTCACGGTCGTGGATAGCAGTGAGATTGAACCGCTCATTCCAGATCGTCAACTCGTCGAGGTAACGCTGAAACTGGGCGATCTGGGCATCGCTTAGCGGGATACCCCACTCGGCAGTTGTTTCTCTGAGCAACTGTTCGGCATTGTCGGTCATGCGTCCTTATTCCTCTGCCTGATACAGGCGGTGTTGGATGATGTAGTCAAGAACTGCATCGGGCAACTGATACCGTACCGGGCGACCGTCGGCAAGACGACGACGGAGATCGGTACTGGAAATAGCGAGTTGTGGTCCTTCGATGACAGTGATCCGGTTGGCAAAAGCGGGTATTGCGGCGAGGATTGTGTCTAGACAGACGGTATAACCCGGCCGGTGAACGATTGCTAGGCGGGCGATATGTGGAATCTGTTCACAATCGCGCCAACGCGGTAAATCGGCAGCCGCATCAGCACCGACGATCAAAACCAGTTCTACGTCAGTTCCATACCGGGTCTGGCAAATACGGAGCGTGTCGATAGTGTATGACGGAGGCGGTCGTTCCAGTTCAAGCGCTGAAGGAATGAGAGCCGGGTTCCCAGTGCAAGCCAGACGAACCATTGCCAGGCGATGATGGGCTGCGACGTAATGGCCTGGTTTTAGCGGCTGCGAAGCGGTTGGGATCATCAGTACCTGATCGAGGCCACATGCCCAGCGTGCCTCTTCAGCAATTGCCAGGTGGCCGAAATGAATCGGATCGAATGCGCCACCGTAGATCCCTAACCGGCGAAGAGCAGGCATGGGGCAGGTAACTCACTCCTCGCTCAGCTCGCGAGCTTCCTGAAAGAGATGCCAGACGAGCCAGACAACATCGTTCTGATCGTCGGGATGGAGATCATCGATATACGGCCAGATCAGCTCAGCAACATCGCTGCGTGGTAAGAGGCTGACCCGTTCGCCCAAGGCATAATGTAACTGTATCGCCAGCTCATCAGCCAGCTCGGTCAGATCACGTTCAGGAAGGCGGTTGTCAGTGGTAAAACGGTAACCGCGCATACATATACTCGCTTACCGATGTCTCAAAAGGCGAGTCCTACGATCATCGTCATAATACTCATCGTGATCGGAGTGAGTGATCTGGCGGGTTGCCGCTTCAGATTGGCCGGTTGCCGACGAGCGGCGTGGCAAGAGAGAGTTTTCAGTCAGGGTCTCAGCGACAAAATCGAGGTATTGTCGGATGTCTTCATTATCTTCCAGGCTATTGAACGGAATGGTTGCACCACTCACGGTTTTCACACTCTCACCAATATCGCGTAACGTGGCATCAATACCCTTTATCAATCCACGCATCACTGAGGCTAGCTCTTCTCGTTCCTGAACAGTGAGATTAGCAAACCCAATTAACGCTTTTTCCTGAGCACGGAGCAGCGTTGCGCGAAGAATAGCAATATCGGCCTGCGTTTGTAATTCGTAGCGGCGAACCAGATGGGCCTGGCGAACCTGTTCAACCAACTCTTCGGAGGTAACTGGCGTCCAGAGGAGGGCCGGAATAATGATAAAGCCAATAATCCCTATCAATACTTGCTGAATAACCAGACCTGTACTTTGCACAACCGGTTGGGAAGCCCACCACGTCCATTGTATCTCAAACGAATAATACACGAGGTAAAGGGCAGCAATCATTACTGCAACGTAGCCCCAGGTACGGGCATTAATCTTCTGGAGCAGCATACCTCCGGGTGACCACGGGATCAGGAACGACATGAGACTGGGTGGCGCCAGCACCAGAATTGCGGTATACGCGGCTGCAATAATCCAGTTACCGGTCAACTGGCTTTGCACCCCCCACCAGTAGACGGCTGAGCCGATCATGGCGATGAATGCCAGAATAGCGAGCAATGATTTCGAAGTAAATTGCCATCCACTTCGGCGACGTTGACCACGTACCATTTCGAGATAGCGGCTGCTCACGGCGATTTCCTTCTCCTAACTCTGAACGAGGATAAGCGACTTTATTATACAACGACGCTGGAAACACGTTGTAACCATTTAGGCTACTTTGGTTGAACATCGGAAGTTAGGAATACGAATGTTTCTATCCAATCAGTGAATCCAGCGGCACGGATGCGTTCGATAACTGCGGGAGAGAGCGCTGAAAGACCGTAACTGCGGTTAATTTCATAAGGCACCTC
>JAGHYT010000058.1:0-25425 GCA_017743535.1 Chloroflexus sp. | reverse complement strand
GTTCTAAATTATACAATTTATGGCTGTTAAATCTTTTTGTATCAATTTTTAAATATGAAACGATATTTTTATGCTCATATCTTCATAGAACTACTGCTCCTACTCCTGGGTGTTCTCCTGGTCGGATACAACATCGAGGGTTATCCGGCTTTTACCGCGCTTGATGAAGGGTTACGTCTCTATTTTGCGAAACAGGCTGCCGAACATGGCATGTGGGCGCTGGTAACGCAAGATGGCTACCGGGCATACTGGCGCGACTCGACCGGGTTACTTATCCTGGGACCAATCATTCTTGCGTTCAAGCTCTTTGGTCCTTCGCTAGGTTTGGCGCGCTGGGTGATTGGCATATTTCTAGTCCTGGGTATATTCATTATTTATCGAGCTATTAATGAGTGGTACGGAATGCTAGTAGCAATCCTGGCTGTCGCTTTATTTCTATTCTTTGGCCCGCCATGGCTCAACAGTGTCACGATGGGGCGCTGGGTGTATGGTGAGCTGCCGGCGCTGGTGCTGTTCATTGCGGGATGTTGGCAGTGGGGGCACGCTGTGGAACAACGTTCGCAACGTTTGTTGGGTGCGAGTCTCATATTTGCCCTTGCGGTATTAGCTAAGGATCTCTTTGCACCGCTCATTATGACCACAATGCTTGCTGTTTACGGGTATGCACGCTGGAGTGGCGATGTTATCCGCATGCGCCACATAGGATTGCCGATCGTGTCGTGTTTCATAGCGCTTGGTGGGTGGTCATTATGGCAATATGCAGTTAGTTTACCGTATGAATCTGCTCATCAGCACGATGTTCTTTATTTGTCATTGAGCCGGATTATTGTTCTGACGCCACAGGTGAGCTTGGCTAACATTAAATTTCTCTACGATGGTGGCGTATTAATCGTCATTCCGGCTGCCTTGTATGTAGCGTTTCTTCGTCAGTATAAGCCAAAGCCAACCTTCTTGATTTTGCCATTCTCCCTTTTCATCTGGTCGGTCTGGTATGCGATATTTTCTATAGGATGGCCACGCTATGCATATCCCATTTGGGCCATTGGGGGTGTGTTGCTGTCTGTTGTGATGAGTGACATCGCTAAACAATGGTATACGATGATTAACGAACAGAGTGTATTGCAGCGTGTTTTGTATCTTATATGCGTAGCCATGGGTCTGTCTATCGTGGTGTTATGGCCAGCACAAAATACGATTCGCCGTTTGACTGAACAGCTCAATAATGATGCGCCGAATATGGCTGCTTATATCGATGCTAATATTCCGCATCATACCAGAATCGTATCCGGTCAGTGGGAGGTATCGTTCTACAGTTCACGAACATATATCCCGATTCCTGATGAGTATTACGAAGCGAAGATTGCTGAACAATCGAGGCGATCCTTCACAATCACGCATTTTACAAGTATGAACGACTTGAATGCCGAGTACATTCTCGATGGTTCAGAAAATCGCATTGTCGAAATGGTACCGGTTCATGTGCTGCAACGTGACTATAAGCCGGTTTTTCAAAACGATTCGTATTGTTTATATCGCTTGAGAAATGTGAAATAGTAATTTAATCCTATAATGTTTCTTGTAATGCATGAGAAATTGTTCGTAAAATGTCTTGCAGATGTCTTCTTCTGAACAACGATCTGCAACTTCCCTCGTGTCCTCCTCATCATGGTCAGAATAGTCAGAAAGCGAACCAATGTAGCATATTCGACTTCACTGCAAAAAGGCAATCGTCTCACCACAGAGACCACAGAGATCACAGAGACTAAAGATAGATTTATCTTCTGTGCAAAATAGAGCGTAAAAAATTTTCTTATATGCCTTAAAAGGTTGAAAAAATGACCCTTTTCCTTATAAATCTTGCACGCTCTGCGCGCCCTATGTGCTCCATGATGAGTTTTTGCAGTAGACCCATCCTTTTATTCATAAACCTTGCACGCTCTGTGTACTCTGTGTGCTCCGTGGTAAGTTTTTGCAGTGCACTCATATTTTATTTATCGTGCTCTGAAACGGTAGATCGATACGGTTGCGTTTTCATACACCGGCTCTAAATCTCTAGCACTCTGCCTACCAAACGCGACCCGATCACCATCGCGATCACGCATCACTACATACGAGACATGAAATTCTTCAAGCAATTGACGACGTTTGTCAGCAGGGGTGTTCGGATCGAGCACAATTTGCGAGTTTTCGCGCTTGGTGAAGAAGTCAAGTGTCCCTGCCCAGTGGGCGACGTAAGCGCGAGCATCACTCCAGACCGGTACAAATTGGCCAAACTCGATGTCGGCCAACACCACATCTTCGGCGGTTGCCTGCAATTGGAGCCATTGCAAAGCTGCTATTTCGTCATTGGTCAGGTACAGTGGTTGTTCGTAGCGTGACAGGTAGACGAAGCGCCATCCCTGGATGTAGATGCTGGTAATGATACTTAATCCGAAGACGGCAATGAGACCTGTGTACAGTGCCCAACGACCGCGTTGACGTAACGCCGGTATCAGACGTTCGTCAATGGCGATGGCTGCCAGGACCATCATCGGTACTTGCAGGCCGAGCAGCATGTGAATCTGAAATTTGAGTGGTAGATACATTAAGCCGAAGTGTATCACGAACCACGATACCAGAAAGATTTGTCGATCATCGGCACTACGAAACATCTCGCGCCGTAGCCCGGCTACCGCTAGCAAGAGGGGGACACCCAGCAAAATGAGGAGCAGGATCGGATTGGGTGTAAACACGCCGGCATTATCAAACTGTTCGAGCTTACGCCCCCATGTTGGTTCATTTGTGACCAGAAAGGCCAGGTAGAGGGCGCCGGGTGCTGAGAACAGTACCAGGATGACACCGTACCGAAACAGTAATGTCGGAAAACGCCGATCACGCCACCAGATGAGGAGTCCGAACAATCCTAGCGCACTATAGATGATGAGCAGATCGTAGGCGTGTTGAAGGGCCAGGATAGCGCCAACAAAGCCAGCAGCAACAGCGTACCGTGATTGTTTGTTACGCCATGCCAATAACATCAAGCTGAAAATGGTGATGATCAATGCCAGCGCCATAGTAAAATGCGGAAAGGCTTGCATGATCATCAATGTGTTCGGTTCGGCGGTGTAGATGCTGATTGGAAAGGGGGCCTCTGGTAAGCCAACTGCATATTTGACAAATATCCAGATCACGCCTAACCCGCCACTCGTCACAATCAGCCAGAAGGCGATCTGACGTTGCCGAGGCCGATCATTGATCAGGCTGAGGAAAAATAGCAGGCTGAAGAGGAGGGTGAGGATGGCGATCAGTCGGAGCATCGTATAAGCAGTGATGTATGATACGCCGGTTATGACGCTAAAGCGAGCAGTTACCCACCAGAGCAGATTAAAGAAGGCTGGTTCGTTGGCTTCCGGCGTCAGTCGATTGGCAGCCAGGTTGCTGTGAGTGAAGCTCCGCATCCAGGCGAAATACTGATTGTGATCGGCTACTCCATCGACAACGCCCATAAATTGGCGGTCAGGTGGCGCGGTGACAAAAGCAAAGATGATGGGCGCCCAAATGATAAGCTGCAAGCCGAGGATGACCAGACCATAAAAGCGCCATTCAGCGGCTTGCAGACTCACCATTGGGTGCCGGATTGCAATCTGAGCAGTGCTGGTTGTATCTGCCGAGGGGATAGTTGCCATAGTATACTCCGTCATATCAATATTGTCGTGAGCGAATCCAGACGATCAATCCGCCAATGACGCCGATAAGACTGATACTGACGGCGAGGGCAATACCGATGGTTGATAATCCTCGTAATTCCCAGTTCATTGGTTCTTGCAGCGCCGGTGCATTCCGTATTTCTTCAGATAATACGACAGGTGTAGGCGTTGGTAATGGCGCTATACCTGCCGCTTTAGTTGGTGCTGGAGGAAGCGGCGTGGGTGTGAAGAGTGGTATTCCTGGACGCGCTGGCAGGTTGAGTCGGGCAGTACTATACCAGATTTGATGAATTGGTCGGTCTTGTGGTCGATCACCTTCAAACAGCCGTGAACGGGTAAACCAGACTGCATGAAGCTGATTTCCGTTGTAGATTGCCAACCGCGGCAATTCGGGATAGAGTTGGTTTTGCATAATAATGCGTGGTGGCAGCCAGCGGGTGCCGTCAAATACGATGTGAATAAGCGCTGGTGGGGTGTCAGTCGTCGCTGTCGCCGTAAAGCCAACCATCAACAGGTGGATATTATTCGCGCCATCGGCAGCCAGGCTATAGTAGTCGAGATTGTTGTCGTTTATATCACGTGCCCGCACGTAAGGTAGCTCAACCGGTGGTGTCCAGGTATCACCACCATCGAGGGAGCGTTGGAAGTACAGCCGATTATTGTGCACACCACGATAGACTACAAACGGATTTCCCTCACTATCGACTGCCAATGCTGTTTGTTGGATCGCTTCGAGGGGTGGCACAGTTCCTTCGTTCGGGGTTCGTCGGCGTTGTTGCCGTAATACTTGCACAACGGCTGATGGTAAACTGAATCTAACCGGAGCTGTCCATGTTAGCCCTCCATCATCAGAACGTCGGTAGACACCGTAGTGCGGTTGACCCTGACCGATATACCAGTCTGCCCCTTCATCCCAGACGAGATGAATCCGATTGCGGTTATCCACCCATACTTGGGGGCGATTATCGCCTAAATCGCTTTGCGAAACAGCAACAACAGGTGACCATGTAACACCATTATCTGTTGAACGTCGGTAGAAAAGGTCTCCGCATTGGAAGCATTCCGGGTTGTTATTTTCCGTTACCCCGTCACTCCAGAACGCATGTAAGCCGCCGTTGAGATCGGCTGCTAACGCGACGTAATAGCCACTATCGCTGATAGTTCGTGGTTCTGACCATGTCGTTGGTTGTTGGGCCACGTTCCAGGGCGCATAAGCATAGACAATTCTGATCCCTGCCCGGTAAAGAAGATGGAGATTTCCATCACGTCCCAGGGTGATGCTGGTTCGCACCGTATACCCTCCGGTGCCTGGTGCCATTAATTCCCTGACCGGCTCCCAACTTCCATCCGCATTACGCCGTCGGTACATCAGCAGATCAATTGTGCCGCCTTCGCGCTGGTCAACAATGAGACCACCATACCAGACGACATGGACACTCCCGTCTGGGCCGAGGGTCATATCGGGCAACCATGACCAGCCATACCGACGGTCAAGCTGATCGAGTGGTACCTGGCCGTACTGTGGCGGGGAGAGTTCGATAGGTTGTGTCCAGAATCCTTGCCCACGTGCAGTATGATCAGCGCTAAAACTGCATGCAATGGCAATTACAACTGCAACGAGGGCGAATCGCGCCTTCATGTCTCTGTCTGCCTCTTTATCATTTGTCGGATACTGATTAGCAAACCAACAAAGATCCAACTGTACATGGTGTATCTATAGCCAGGCACCCCCTGGTTGTAGAGAAAAGGTAACACCCAGTCACCCAGCATCATCGAGAACTGTGCGGCTGCCCAGCCACTCGTTGCGACAATCGCCGTTGTGCGTAGGATACCGACCGGTGCCATCCAAATGGTTTGCCAGCCGTAATACAGACTTACTATCGCAAACCACAGCCAGATTCCCGAACCGACTACCCCAAATTGAGCCAGGATATCGAAGTAGTTGTTATGTGTCGAACGAGCATCATAGCGGAAGTAGGTCATGTTGTAGATTGCATACCCACCGACTCCTGTGCCAAAGAGCCAGTGATGGCGTACCACCCAAAGATTACGCGCCCAGATTTCGAGACGATCTAAACCACCTTCTTCTACATTATCGTTAATAACCTGTTCCACGTAATATCTACCCGGACCTACCGCTAGATTGAGAGCAAATGCGAGTAACAGGATGAAAAAGATACGACGTGAGGTAAGAAAAGCCATGATGAACAAGCCAACAATTGTTGGCAGCCAGCCCGAGATCCAGAGCGAGTTCCGCAAAGCTGCCAACCAGAGATGCCAGCAGAGGATTATGGTACCGATCAATTTCCAACGCCAGTGTATTCCTGGTTGCAAATAGGTGATTCCAGCCAGTGGCAGCGCAAACCAGAGACCCCATAACCCCATATCGACCAGGATAACGTGATCAATCCCAAAGGTTTGCGCTGCTGTCATGAGCAAGCCGCATACAATAAACATGCCCAGGTAGGCCTTGATCTGCCATTCATGCTGAATGAAACGCCCAACGAGCAAGGGGATGCTTAACAATCCCAAAAATGAGAGAAGTGAAGCAATCTGGGCAAGGCGAAAATTGCCCATAATCCACCAGTCAACAATCGGATCGGCCCAGAGCAGACCCCATGGCACGGAGAAAATACAGATCGCCATCATCGCCAATAGCGGCTTGTTGAGTGGAGATGGAGCCAGTTGCCATGTCCGTCGTGTGATCATGCTCAAAATCCAGCCCCCACTCAGGGCCAGCGTTAAGAGCATACTGATCGGTAATTCACTCCCATTACCGGCTGGAACTGCCAGTGGACGCATTGCCAGCCCGGTGAGGGGCAAGATCAGCACAAACCACTCAAACCGATACAACAGGATGGTTAATCCGATGATCCCGAATGGTATGGCCAGGAGAGCTAATCCGATCAGTTGGCGATTAGTACCAAACGTGATACCGATTAGCGAGCTGTAGACGAGCAGCCCTCCAAGTATGCCCCCTAACACGAGCGGTCGTGGTAGACGCTCGATCCATGGGGGTGTTTCAATATGACGCAAGAACGATTGCATCGCCGTATCCTAGAATGTTTCGGCTAACACTGGCTGTTTCAGTTTGCGGCCAATAGCCGCCCAGAGCAAGCCGCCATCACGCACAAATTGTTCCCCAACCGGATGGTGTCCACCGTTCCAGGCAATCACGATACTCCCGATGGCCACTTTGATAAGAAAAATCGTCTGGAGTCCGTACCCGAGCAAGCGCGCAGTTCCCTGGCCGTAGTGTTTGGCGAAGAAACGCAATTTACTAAAGTAAAGCTCTGCCTTCATGCGGGTTGCAGCTTGTTTACTGCTTTGCCCTCCAAAGTGAATAATGCTGGCAGTAGGTAGATAGCAGATCGGCCAGCCAGCACGCTTGATCCGGTAGCACCAGTCAACTTCTTCAGTATACATAAAATATGCTTCATCGAGCAGGCCAACGTGGGTCAATACTTCACGCCGCAAGAGCAGCGCTGCGCCATCCAACCAGTCGGTTTCATACGCCGGTGAACCGTCAAAGGTTGGATACCGCCGCCGCCAGCGTATCTTTTTCCCGGTTAGTTCGGTCAATAGGTTCGGGAAACAGGCCCACGATGGTTGCAATGAGCCATCAGCGTTGAGGAGTTGTGGCCCAACAACACCAACCATGGGGTGGATGTCGAGGAAATGAACCAGACGACTGATCGACGCGGGTTGGGCAATCGTATCACTGTTCAGCAACATAACGTAGCGTCCACTACTGGCCCGGATCGCCTGGTTGTTGGCAGTGGCAAAGCCTCGATTATCAGGGTTGGCAATGATGAATACATCCGGGAAGTATCGTTGGACAGCATCCACACTGCCATCGCGTGAACCGTTATCGACAACCCAGATTTCGGTTTCCAGACCTTTGGTCGCTGCCGGTAGCGCTGCGAGGCAGTTAAGCAGCAGTTGACGTGTGTTCCAATTGACAATAATGATACTAACGTCAGGCTTCGGCCAGGTCATAGCGTCTCGTCCTTTGTTTGGTAACCTCTGTCAAAACTTCCTCTAAACGAGGGATGATCACCCGCCAGTCGTAACGGGCCAGCACGGCTTGTCGTCCAGCTTCGCCAAGGCGGCGAGCGAGAGGTGGATCACTGAGCAGGCGGCTGGTAGCAAGGGCAAAATCCATCGGAGTGTTCGCCAGCAGTAAATGCTCACCGTTGTTGAGGATAAGGCCTTCCGCACCCTTGCTCGTACTGACGACCGGTACGCCCAGAGCCAGGGCCTCCAGAATCTTGAGCCGGGTTCCTCCGCCTTCCCGAATGGGGCAAACCTCAACGGCATGGCGTGAGATCACAGCTCGAATATCATCAACATAACCGGTAAATTCAACACCATTTGCTGCTGGAAGTAATGCCTGCTGTTCGGCAGTTACCTTACCGGTGATTCGGAAACGTGCCATTGGATGGTGTGCGCGGATCAGGGGCCAGATACGATAGAGAAAGTAGCTAACCGCATCAAGATTGGCGCTATACGAGAGTGCACCAGGGTAGATGAGGGTGTCGGGTTCGGGACAATACGTGTAGGCAGTACAGGTCTTACCATCGATCCCATTAGGAATAACAACCAGCGGCGGGGTTCGTGGGCCGGTAATCTGCCGTACCAGGTCTGCCTCTTTTTCAGAAACCGTCGTAACAGTGGCAAAGTGGGGAAGGATTGTCGCAATATAGCGCCGATGCTGTATCGCAGTCAAGAGGCTGCGTAATCGGTGTAACCCGTGCTTGTTGCGGTAATCCTCTAGGATGGCAGCCAGTTCTAGCTCTTCAAGGACTCGTGGTATCTGGGGAACCAGACAGGCATAAGGGGCAACATCGATCTGCAAGGCCAAGACAACATCAGGTTGCCATCGGTTCGCAGCATCCAGCACTGCCTGGGCAAAGGCGGTACTCCAACGCACCCGTACCGAAGCCGGTTTGCTGCTCGTCAGGCTGCCGAGTCGATCACGGAGGGAGAGCGGTCGATCAGGGCGTTCAAACACCTGCCACGAACGACACAGACGACTAATCTCGGTTGTTCGTATGGTTGTGGTCGGCTCCTGGCTAAATGCGATGAGGTGGAGCTGATGTCGTTCGGCTAATCCACGGAGAATCGCCATTGCCCGTAATCGTGAACCGTTGTCGTCCGGTTCAGGCCACCAGGTTGAAAGAACGAGGATGCGCATAGGTCTTGCTTTTCCAGGTACACATTTGCCAATCATAGACTCATCTGATCAACCTGCATCACCCCTCGGCGCTCGCGCACGTTAATCTGCCAGTACCGGCGCTGATCCAAATCGACCACGCCAGAAGTCGATCCACGCCAGCCGCATACCGATACGTCCTTTGCGGGTACGCCATTTCGGACGGAGACAAAGACTCAGGTAGGTACGCAGGTCTTGGACAATAAGCACATGCAACCAGGTACGCCAACTGGCTCCAGTTGCCCGTAGGAAGAGAAGTCGGTTGCGGGTCATGTAGTAAGCGAGATATTCCCGATCAAAGCGGGCGTTGAGCGGAATCTTGTGCCAGACTTTGGCTAATGGCGTGAAGTAGCACGTATAGCCTGCCCGGCTGGCTCTGACACACCATTCCGTCTCTTCAAAGTACATAAAAAATCGCTCATCGAATAGACCAATTCGTTGCAGCACATCGACACGTATCAGCATAGCGCAGCCAGTGATGAAATCGACTGTGCGGGGGACGTATTGCCCGCAGTCCTCCTCTTCACCCGCCATTCGACAAATCCCATGCCGCCAATCGATGCTGCCCCCTGCCGACCAGACCCGTCTAGGGGCCGCGTGATAGTAGATGATCGGCCCAACCGCCGCGATTCGCCGGTCTGTTTCAGCAGCATTCACCAGGTGATCGAGCATATCAGGAGCAACTTCGGTGTCATTGTTGAGCAAGAGCACGTAGTCATAACCGTGCGCCTGGGCGTAGCGTAAACCCACATTGTTGCCGGCGGCAAAGCCCAGATTCGTATTATTTTCAATCACAATTGTGCGTGGAAATGCTGTCCGTACTTTTATCGGTGTCTCGTCATGCGAGGCATTATCAACAACAATCACATCGTAGCGCTCGACCGGATAGACCAATCGGTCAAGTGATTGCAGACATGCGAGGGTGTCATGTATACCGTTGTAGGTCAGCACCACAATCGCAACTCTTGGTTTCATCCAATTCCTCGTGACGCGGTACGCCGCTCTACCAGGGCAGTGTAGTGTTGGAAGATGATCTGCATTTCCTCATCAAGCAATGGTGGTGGTTGAATACCGTCACGCAGTCGTTCCAATAAACCGGGTTCAGTCCGCAGTCGTTGTAATTGGCGCGCCAGATCACGGCTGTCGCCTGTGGTGAACAGTAGCCCGTCTACCTCATCCTGCACGAGTTCGACCAATCCACCTGATCGTGAGGCAATCACCGGACGACCGGCAGCACGTGCTTCAAGAACGACGATTGGGCTGTTCTCGTACCAGATCGATGGCACCACTAAGACATCTATCTGTTCTAACACATTGGGCAACTGATCGTGACTAAACTTGCCGGCCAGATGGATACGGGGATCCCCGCCGATCAGATGGTGCAAGCTGCGGGTATATGCTGGATGCTGATCGAGGTTCCCGAATATTCTCAATTCGATGGATTTCCCATTGGCTGGCAAACGTTTAAGTGCCCTGATCAGAAGATGGATACCTTTATGAGGCGCAATTTGGCCAATATACCCCAACCGTATCGTTGATCCTGCCTGCACTGGTGGGATGCTGGCGAATGATTCGTGCGGTAGGCCCAGGCGAATGGTCTGAACCGGTATATGCCATTCCTTAAACAGATTGGCTAAAAACTGTGAGGGTGAAATAACGAGATCGGCCTGGGCCAATGCTGCGCGTAATGTGTCGCGTCGTGCCTGTTGCCTAGTACGCTCTGTCTGCCCCGCAAGAGCGATCCAGACCTTCCCCGCCAGACCGGCGCTGAACCGGGCCGGCCAACGGTAACGCCGTTGATCTAAGTGGAGACACCAGGCACATTCTGCGGGATCAGCAGGTGGCTGCGGGCATAGTGAACCATCTCCGCGCAGCAAGGTAATCCGTGGGCAGAGAAACCAGTAGTCGTGGAGGGTAACAACCGTAGGGATGCCCTGAGCGTAAGCTGCCCTGAGTGCACCAATCCCGATCAAATAACCGCTATGCAAATGCACAATGTCGGGTTGAAAGATCTGTACCCGCTGTGCGAACCAGGCGGCAATAGCCAGATTATCGTAACTCCACTGCGCTGGTGCATCTTGCAAGCCGAGATGTAAGCGCCAGACTGGTATCCCTGCATATTGATCAGACTCGACATCAACACGAAATGGTTTCGTTGCCTCGATTGTCTCAACACAAACAACTTCGGCTTGATGACCGTGCCGCAAGAGTGCACGTGCCAGCCGCATCACATACAATTCAGCACCAGCGCTATATCGCGGCGGAAAATGATGAACTGCCAGCAGGATTCTCATTACAAGCTCTCCTTAGCGCCGCGTCAAGATCAGATTGCGCACAAACGATACTTCTTCTGCCCCAATGATTCGCAGACCAACCAATAGCCCGCCGTAGAGGATACCGCCACTCCCAATGACTAGCCATACCGGCCATTCACGTACCAAATACACAACGCTCGCCATCACACCCACAGCGATGGCGGTACGATACAGCGCCTGCCAGCGCATACGACGCAATTGATCACGCAAGAGCCAGATATATTGCACCGCCAGGACTGCTTCGGTGATAACGGTAATGATTGCTGCGGCGACTGCGCCATAACGCGAAGTAAAGATAAGGTTTGCGATAACATTAACTCCGCTGCTGATCATGATCGAACGTGCCACCAGTGCTTCGCGGTCGGCGATCACTACCACGTAGCCGAGAAATTCGGTCAGAAACATCAGCGGTAATGTCCAGATCAATAGTGCCAGTAAGGGTATGCTTGCCGTATACTGCTCACCAAAAAGAAAGAGCGTTAGTGGCTTGGCCAGAATAAATCCCCCGACGGTGACAGGCAGTGCCACCATCAGGAGGTAGCTCATAATCCGTTCGTAGATGCGCGGGAGGTGTGCCGGATCTATTTTGGCCTGACGCGATAACGAGGGATAGAGGGCAGTATTCAGGACGTTCGAGAGAGTGACCAATGAGAAGATTAGGTTATACGCTGCGTTGTAGTAACCGGTTTCGCTGTCACCGAAGCTGATATTGAGGACGACCGTATCAAACCGATACGAAAGCCCTAATGTCAGACCAATTACTCCAAACGGAAAAGCCGCTCGCAGCAGATGCAGCCAGCGCTCGCGTTGCCAGCGTCCTGGTGTTGCCCCCAGTCGCCACAAGGCTCGCACCACCAGCCCGGTCATCACTGCCACACCGATCATGGTAGCGAAGATCAAACCGTAGTAACCCAGTCCCAGCCACAGCGCCAGTCCGCCTAGCGTCACGAAGATCAGTTGATTCACCACCTGCATTCCGGCGGTCACATCGAGCCGTTCGTAGCCGGCCAGAACAGCTTCACTACTACCGTGTACGGCATATATGAGCAATGTTAACCCATTGAGGGCAATGGCGCCGATCATCAGCAGCGGTCGTGCGGTGATGATTGCTGCGCTGACAACCAACACACCAGCAATGAGTGCAAGCACGAGACGTAGGCCAAGCACATCAGCATAGAGGTCGCGGATTTTTTCCAGATTATGCGGCTCGCTACGCAAACGGGCCACTTCGCGCACTGTATATGGTGCCAGCCCAAGATCGGCGATAAAGAGAAAGACGCTCCCGAAGCCAATGACGGCTGCATACTGACCGAAGTCACTGGCGCCAAGTTGTCGCACAATGAAGATCGAAAAACAAAACGAGAGGAGTTTGATCGCTACCTGAGCAATCATTCCGACGACTGAGTTGCGCAGAATTGTTCCAGCAAGTTGATTCATGTTCTCTCACTTCAGCGTGCGATTGGATGGTCAACCATCCAGTGCATAAGCTCTTCGACCCGATCAAGCCAACGGTCAATCGTGAATCGCTCTTCCATCAAGCGGCGTCCCGCCTTTCCCATCTGTTCTGCCCGATCTGGATCGTCCCACAAGCTGGCAATTGCTGTTGCCATCTCCTCTACACTTCCCGGTTTAACCAGCAATGCAGTTTCGCCCTCAACGACGTACTCGGCTAACCCTGGTCGGCGGGTGGCAATCACCGGTCGGCCCATCGCCTGCGCGATTTGTACCGATGTGCATCCGGCACTCCATTGCGTGCTGGCCCGAATGGGGACCACCACGATGCGGCTCTGAAGATAGCAGATGCGCAGGTGATCTGGAGGGACAAACGGTTGTAAGCTAACGTTAGCCGGCAATACATCATGTTTGAGCATACCAGCGCCACTCACCCAACTACTGCCGATCCGGAGATGACACGGAATATGCGGTAGGTGACTCATGGCTCGAATGAACGTTTCATAATCGCGGTGCGATGCGCCTAAGCTCTGAACGACGGTAGCTTTCTGAGTGCTCTGGATCGGGCGAAAGAATTCGGTATCGACCGGTGTGTGGAGGGCGACCACCCGATCTTTCGCTAAGCCGAGTTCGCTGCACATCCCTTGCGCTTCCGCCTGACTGATCGCTGCCACGATGTCCCACCGTTGTTGTAATCGTAATGCCCGTATTAATCGGAGTTTCTGCTTCGACATCCCGTGATGAAAGATCACCAGATGACGCACGTTGGTTGGTAGCACGAGAGCCAGTGGAATGCCTGCTCGCTCTGAGAGACTAATGACAACCTGATAATCTCTGTATCGTACTAGCTGCGCTACCTGCAATGCTAACCGTAGATCCAACCGTATCAACGATTCAAGATAGCATAAGGGCCGATGAGGTCGTACCAGGCCATAATCGACATAACAACTCTTGAATCTGCTGGCCAGTTCAAGATAATCGATCCGCTGATGAGTACCGGCCTGAACCGCTGCTTCCAGTCCCGGCACTGATGCACTGGTTGCCACTACCAGGGTACGTGGTACAGGTGTTTGCATAAGCCACTCTATCACGAAAGGCTGACAGTCTCTTAAACAGCGTATCGTAGCCAGATGAAACCATCTTCATTCTTGCTAGATGCTGTGTTAAGGTCGTATCTGAACATTCCCTTTCTGACGGCTGCCTGTTGCCACACTTCCTTCCTCGCGTCCCCGGTCATTCACGTCTGGGTTAGGAGAATGGCGCTACTCACCGAGTGTTCCCATCACCATACTGACAAGGATGAGTTGGGGACCCGCCTCTGATAGTGTGCTGGTGCGGTGTGTAATAGGTTCCATTACTCCTCCTCAGAAAGCGAACCAGAGCCTCGCGTTTCCAGGGAACAGGAACTTCGTTTCAGACACGTTCTAGCTGCGTGTTCCAAGAAGGGTCGCTGACGCTCATCTTTTACCTCCGGCAAAGGCCTAGAGATAACGCAACACCTGTGGATACCGCTTGCGTTGCTGCCGATACCAGAAACCGAGTGGGATCAGGACGATCAATCCACTTACCCAGGCAAGATACCCCCAAATGATACGTGGTCCGTAAAGTGGAAACTGATTCATGACCAGAGCGATAAAATGGTAGACGATAATATGCGTCACATAGAAGAAGAGCGAGACCTGCCCAACCATTGGGAGCCAGCACAAAGAGCCGCTGGACAAGATGTTTGGTCTGGCATAGGCCGCTGCCAGGATGAATGCGGCGATCCCAAGATTGAAGGCAAAGTAGCTCAGACTGGGTGGTGCTTTGCTCATTACCAGGATATGGGCTGGTGTACTGCCAATGGTACCAAATGATCCCAGATCACCGAAGCCGCCAATGATGCGCAAGATGCACCAACCGATCAGGAGACCTGCTCCAATCTGTAGCCAACGTTGTGGTTGCTGTAGAGAGGTTTGGTGATGATGGTGACCAACGGCGTACCCCAGCCAGAGCAGTGGCCCCCAGCCCAGTACGGCAAAGCCAATTGCTGGTTGGGTCTCGTAGCTGTAGGTAAGCCAGAATGCTTGCCAGAACGGTTGTGGCGTATTGTTCATCAATTCAGGGGCCAGCACTCCGATCCAAAGTTGATGCAGCAAGAGGGTGATCACTGCCGCGATCCCGATCTGTTGTGACGTTAAGAATTGGCGCAGACCAGCGAGCACGATCATTGCAGCGGCTATGCTGGTGAGGACGTGCACATACGGCGCGGCGCCCCGCCAAAACCAGGCGCAGATCGTGAGATCAAGGATCAGAATAACCAATGCCCGAATTAGGATAAAGCGGGTTGTATCCTGTGCTGGTCGACCACGACGGTGCTGGGCGGCGGCATACAATGCCAGGCTATACCCGCCCAGGCAGAAGAAGATAGGTGAAGCCAGATTGGTTAGTAGTCCACTCAGCCAGTACGCAGGACTTTGTAATGTCACTATCTGACCACCGTATGACTCGGCCTGCAAACCTGCTCCGATGAAGAATGCACTGTGATCAAGCGCCATCAAGATCAGCGCAACGCCTCGTAATGTGTCAATCGCAACGATCCGCTCGCTGCTGGCGTGCTGGTCAACCACAGTGGAGCGGGCTTCAGTCGTTATGCTTACAGTGCGCATGTGCTCTCTCCTTCAGCATGTTTACCGCTGCGATAATGGCACTGGTACTGTCGTGGATGTGATCTGTTTGTCGCACAGTGCTATGACAATGGTGTCTGGATCGATGTCTTGCTGAGCTTGATCGGTGTAACAACCGTCTCACCTTGAACAGCTACCTGCCAAAGTGCCTTTCCAACTAGAGCTGCTCCGCTGTATCCAGCCGCTCCCCAAAGCATCGCAACAGTGAAAGTACTGCTCATACTGATGATGATGACCAAGACAGACCCCAATACCGAAAAGACGCCATTCATGCCCCATGCCCAGACCACCAACCCTGGTGCTTGGGTACTAAGCTGGCGTAAGCCGACAGGGAAGGGGATGCCCATCAGGGTAGCAAGTGGCGCGATGATAAGCATACTGACGACAATTCGCGCCGGGTCTGGCCAGTGCATCCAGGCACTAAATAGTCGTGGAAGCGCAACGATGTAGATTACCGTCAGGAAGGCGATACTGATAAGTATCAGTCGTAAGGCGCCTACACTCCGGATGTGCTTGCTGATAACCAGACTGCCAATTGCAGCAAAGGCTAACATGCTGGCAATGGTTGTGGTAGTCGCATGGATTGGGTAGCCGATGAAGAGGGTAAAACGCTGAATCAGCACAATCTGAATGAACATATATGCTGCACCTAACAGGCTAAAATAGGTCAGGGTCGGCAAGGCGCCGGGTAGGCGTATCCCATCGCGCTGATAGCGGACTAAGGGAGCAATGATGAAGACGATCGCCGCACCAACAGCCAGGAGCGCCATAGTCAGTAAGATCAGATTACCAATCGGAAAGCGATTCAGCCGCCCTTCATACGCCCTATCAAAGTGTAGGTTTTCCCAACGGAAATAGTTATAGAAAAAAGGATTATCGTCAGTTACTGGGAAAATCTGGAACATATAAGCCTGTTCAAAGGCCCGCGGATCGCTCGCATAGAGATAATCGGCAAAGGGTGTGTTCAGTCGCTCAAAGGGATCATGCAGCAGGGTGAAGTTGTTTTCAGCCCCCCACCGGCGCAATTGTTGAATCTGTTCTGACCGGAACGGTGTTCGGCTAACCAGTAGGGTTGCATTGACACCGCGTTCATTAGCAATGATTGTAATGTGAGCTGCCGGATTATGCACTCCCATGCGACGGAGTGCTTCGGCGGCCAATCCCGTCAGGCGTAGCATCTCGCGAGGTGGATTGTTGACATCGCGCGTCCACGAGAAGATACCGTTTGGAGTGAGGGCGCTAATCGCCTGTTCGAGGGCTTCAACCGTGTAGAGGTATGACTCGGCCAACACATACGCACCTCCTGACAAGGCCGCTAGGTTGTCAAGCCCAATGCCTTGGATAACGTCATACTGCTCGGTCGTGCGACTGAGGAAACTACGGCCTTCGGCAATGATGAGTTCTGTTGAAGGATGTTCGGCCAGTCTTCCGGTGTAATCGGCGTAGCGTCCTTTTAAGAGCTGAACAATGGTTGGGTTTAGTTCAATGGCCGTGATCTGCGAGGCTTTGTAGAAACGGGCCAGGAGAATGTCAAGGCCACCGCCAACCCCAATCAGCAGTGTTCGTGGATGCGCCGTGCTGACATGGTAGGCCGCACTGATGATCGCATGATCGAAAAAGCGAAATCGTTCAAGATCGGTATCGCTTCCGTCAAACCGGTACATCCCGGTCATCGAAGTGCCGTCAATCGTCACCAGTTTGAGCGGTAGGGCTGCACGAGATTCCACACCATAGCTTGAACTGACTGCTCCTACGATCATCGGCTCAGTAACGATAATTTCTGGCATGACATCAACCCGACCTACAGCATCCCACCGGGTAAATTCAGGTCCGGTTTGTTGGGCTTGCATAGCCCAACCCAGTTCCTTTGAGCCTGGTACTGCTAACGTTGGTGGAAAGGCAATCATCACACCGAGCAGAGTGGTTTCACCAACGATGGTTATTGCTATCAGCCAGCGTTGCCAGCCTCGCGCTTCATAGCCGAGTAAGAGTGCTGATCCTGCGCCGATAAGCCCGATTAATGCAATGATTGCTGGTCCGCCGATAAGCTGTATTACCTGTAACACGGTGATTGTGGCTACGCCCGCTCCCAGCAGGTCGGCAAAGTAGAGCCGGTGTGAAGCGCCAGCCCAACGCCCAAAGATCGCTGCGATAACCAAACCACCACTAAAGAAGGTGCTGAACAGACAGATAAAATAGATACTAAGTCCAGCAATTGCCCAACCGATTTGGGCGGCGCGTAGCGGGTCAATTGCAATCGTATTGATAGCGACCAGGTTACTCAGACTGGTGAAACTGAATAAGAGCGCTAGCTGACTTAACCGTTGCTGAAGTTTGGTCGGTCCCCAGCGCCGCACGGCAAGGAATGTACCGGCTGCGCCGCCACCCAGCAACGCAATACCGATCACCATGTAGGTGAAGTGGTGCCAGATCATCAACGAGAAGATACGGGTGAAGGTGATCTGGAGGGCAAGAATACTACCGCTGATAATGGTTAGGCCGAGATATTTACTAATCGATTGCTGAAATGGAATGGTCATACCATTACTCTCTTTGTTTGCAGTGCTATAACGAGGCGTAATCGGCGATCATCTGTTGTTGAACGCCACGGAGCCTGAGCACCCGGTAGGTTTTGCCGGCGATCTGACGTTGCTGTACTGGAATACGCTCAGTGTTGAGATGAATCGTTCGTAAGTGTGTTTTGCGGTGTGTTTCAGGGACAAGCAGCGTCAGCGAGTATGGTGATGGCGGGATACTGATCGTTGCGGAGAGGCGTTGTCCGTTCCAACTTATCTCAAGCCAGTCACTGGTGTTGCGGACATCGATAAATGATAGCCAGCGCTCGGCGGTCATAATCGGTAGTCCCATCCCGGCCGCATAGCCAAGCGTCTGATCAAGCCAGCGAGCTACCTCTTGGGCGATTGGGCCACCGATCAGAAAAGGATCGACGTGGCACTGGAGACCTAGCGCAGCCGGATAGCGATCAATACTGGCTGCAATCTGAGCTATGCTCTGGATCGCCGCACGTGCTCCGTCGAGACCAACGTCGAAACCGGTTTGAAATACCGGCATCAGGTGTTCATCAACCAGATGCGTTGCCTGCTGATACACATCGATGACCGTCCCATCTTCGCTCACAAAGCGGAGTGGCAGGCCGCTGCCATTCAGATAGCCCATGGTCCACGTTCCATCAGGTTTACGCACAGCCGGGCCACTATGGTAGTGGTCGAGGTTCATACGAATACCGTATGCTGCCTGCACAATCGCATTGTCTACCCAGCCGTGCCAGAGAATGCGATGGGTACGTACCGTTGGAGGTAGTGGGCCATAGCCGAGTTTAATAAACTCACACCAATGTTGGTAATAACCGGCCTCCAGCCCCGCTTCTACGTAAGGATGCATCCCGAATTCATGACCACGATCCCGCCATTCACGCACGTGATGTGGTCCTGGCAATGGATCATCGCCAGCGATAGCTGCCCCGATCAGCGGTGTTCGGCTTAGTGTCCAGCGTAGTTTGCGCGTTAGCCGACCGGCAGTATTTGCCGGTGGCGGTGTGTAATAGATCGATGCTAGGCCAGCATGGCGTTCGATAATGCTCAACCACTGCTCAATATGGCTCACTCGACTGCCGTGGGCATCGCCGGTAGCAATAATCGCACTGGCGGCGTTATCGGGGAAGTACCATAGCCGGGGTATCGGCATTGGACTTACTTCATCGATCATTCGACTCAGCAGACGCTGGTGTTCATCGGCCTGCGGAATAGCAATCCGTTCCAGATCGATCCAGTCCACAAAGAGATCACTTGCGCGCAATCCTTCCATCAGGTCGCGTTCCTGGTTTATCCATGCCGGATTGCCTTGTCGGATGAGCGCAATCGTTTGCGCTAGATCAAATGTCCATAACGCAGCTCTGCCGGCGCCGAATTGGTGAATCGTCACCAATGGATCGCCGTAGCTACTGCTTGCCACAGGTTCTGCGCTGAGTAGATGTACCCGGTCGTATACCGTATGTAGTTGGAGGGGGCCAGCGAACCCAGTTGAGGGCAAAGGATAGAGCGAGTCGTCGCGCTGCACCACTCCTGAATAGGCAACACCGAACATCTCGGCCAATGCTGGATCGGGACGGATACCGATCAGGCCACCACCGTTACGAACGAATTGGTATAACCATTCCACACTCTCTTTCGGCAGTGGAGCTGAACCAACGATGATCACCGCACCATTGATGTCGCTGTTAATCTGCCGCAGACTGATTTGACGGAGACCAACAAAGCCTTCCGCCCGTAAGATTTCAGCGAGGTATGTAGTAAAATCCGGCTGTGGCGCCCGATCTTGTGCCAGCAACAATGGTGCAAAACCACGCGCTTGAGGTAGTGGAGGAGCTTTTATGTTGGTCGTAGGCGCCGACAACGGCCACTGTTCAATGCCAAAAGCCACCATTCCACCTAACCCGGTAGCGGCCAGCATACCGGATAGAAATGCTCGTCGTGTTATCGGTCGCTGTACGTAGTGCATGGAATGACACTCATCCTCGTCGCCGACGGCTAATCATCGAACGACGTCGCGGCGGCCGTCTGGCCGGTGCTGATCGGCGTTCGTCTTGCTGATGATCGATTATGAGTGGTGGTTCACCAACCGCCCGTTCATAACCCGCTTCGGTGGCAATAGGTGGTGCGGTAACAATTGGTTGGCTGCTATCGGCTGGCGGGGTGATAATGACTCTGGGTGTTCTTATCTCTGCTTCAGGCGGAGAATATCGTTTATCAGTATCATCACGATGAGGGCCGGGCGTAGTCGCCGATCGCGCTGGCCGAGGTTCATTATCCGTTCGTGTTGCGTCTCTTGCCTTATTGCCCTTTCCAGGATTCAGCAACCGTAACGGCCCTACGCTAAGGAGGTGGTGTAAACTGTTGAGCGGCAAGCGCGGTCGTTCGGGTTTTCCTGATAGGGTAGATGTATCAGCCAGCATAACTGCCCCTAGCACACTGTCGGATCGCTTCAACTTCAACCGCTTCAAGCTTTGTTGAATATCCCGACTGCTGTCTTCGATGGGTTTTAGGGCCAGGACAACGCCATCAACCGTTGGGGCCAGCAAGGCGGCCTCTACTCCACTGAGCGTTGATGGGCCATCAAAGATCAAAATATCGGCGGCTCGTTGCAGACCATCGACTAGAGCTGGCCATGGCTGCGAAGGGGGTAAGGGACGGCCATCTTCGTCAGTATTACGGGCCAGCAGTAACACGTTTTTCAAGGGTGTGATGCGTAAACTTGACCAGACCTGCGCTTCACCATCAATCGTAATCGGTTGTAGCACTGCATCTGGATTAGAGAACAGTCCACTGAGGATCGCCCTTTCAGTTTCTGCGTCGACCAACAGTACCCGATACCCCGACAGGGTGTAACAATGAGCCAGATCAACGACCAGCGCACTCCGTTCGTCTGAAGGACGTGGCCCGCTGACCATCAGAATCCGGGCATTACGGGGAAGTCCGGCCAGAACGATCTGGGTGTACGCCTCTTTGACGGCTTGCAGACGCTGTCTGGCTTCTTCTTCGTTGAGTTCGATCAGTGGCCGCTTCCCCGGTACAGTACCGAGAAAGTTCAGCCCAAAGCGGCTCCGCAGGTCATTATGATTACGCCAGCGGGTATCGATAATTTCCAGGCCAAAAGCAGCTATTATTCCTAGCAATAATCCACTCAGGGCGGCAATAGCGACGGTCAGATTTCGTTTGTTTGGTAATGGTGAAGTTGGTACTTTCGCTGCCTCGAAGATTGCCAGACTACTAATCAGGCTGGTATTCTGTAACCGTAGCAACTGCGCGTAGGTATTTTGTGCTGTATCACGCGCCAGCTCCAACTCTTGGAGACGATTACGCGCTTCGCGTAGATCGGTAGCGCTGGTTGCCTGAGCTAGCATCGCCCGCGCCTGCTCAATCTGGCGATCAAGGTGATCTATTTCAGCCTGTGATCGGGCAATCTGTTCGTTAAGCAGATTACGCTGTTCTGCCACTTTTTCCGGCGAGTTTGGGCTAAAACGAATTAATTCCTCGGCAACTGCGTTAGCAATTGCTGCTGCCCGCTGGGGATTGGTGTCGGTGATCGTGATGTCAAGGAGACTGGCTTGCCGATTGACACTGGTCGTAAGCATGTACGTGCTAATCACTTGCCACGGGAAGGGTAGCTTGAGTTGTTCGACAACCGGCGCCAGAATGATCTCACGGCGCGCCATTTCAGCATAAAAACCGGCAACAGTCGTGCTTAAGCCAAACGTCTGGGGATCAGGTATGGCAGCGAGCGACTCTCCCACCCGCAATGTCACCCGACTCACATAGTAGTCAGGTTGACGAAGAGTAAAGATCAGTGCCGCTCCGCCAGCCGTGGCTGCCGCCAAGCAAACTACCCACCACCAGCGCAACACGATGCGGAGGTAAGACCATATATCGCTCCAGGTGAGCATCATGTAAGCTCCTTACTATTGCGCAGGCAAAATCACGAGATCACCTGCTTCCAGCCCGCTCAAAATTTCAACCTTACCATCAACAACCAAACCGGTTTGAACTTCTACCCGCTGCGGGCCGTTGTCACCCGGCACTAAGACATAGATCCCGCCATCACGACGAATTGCCTCGACGGGTAACCAGCGCACGTTTTCGCGTTGGCCGAAATCAATGGTAACCAATGCCGGATCACCAACTGCTAATGGAATGTCACGGGCATTGTAGATGATATGGAGTTCTGGTGTTTGAAGGGTGGACATGCCGGTAGGTTTGTGTACCACGCCCTGAAATGTGCGACCAGGATAACGGACAAAAGAGATTTCAACCGGCGTTCTATCAGGAATACGCTCGAGATCGGAGCTATTTATCGAGTTGACGGTGATCTGTAAGCCTGAATTGTCCATCAACCGAATGACCGGCGTTTCAGCTTGCACAGGCAGGCCGACCAGAGCATCAATGGCCGTCACTGAACCATCGAAGGGCGCATAAATCCGGCGGGCTTCGATCTGCTGCTCGATGTCTTTGATCCTGAGTTCTGAAGCGGCCAGACTCTTCACCAGCGCAGGATCGGGAGTTGTGCGCTGCCGGGCAGCATCGAGTTGAATCTGCGCCTGTTCCACTGCACGCTGTGCAGCAATGACGTCAAACTGATTTGGCCCGCTGAGAAGCCGCTCAAGACGGGCACGGGCCAGTTCGACATCGGCTTCCGCAGCCTGCACTGCCGCGATTTCATTCCCCCGTGCCGTATCTAGTTCGATTTGGGCCAGCGCCACTGCACTTTCTGCGGCTTGCAGCTCAACCGCAAGCCGGTCAACGAGTGCACGTACTTCTGGCGTATCTTCCACCTCAAGGCGGGCACGGGCTTCGCCGAATGCGGCCTGGACGCGCTGTAATGCTGCTACCCGGTCGGCAAGTGCCCGTTCAGCGCGGGTCTTTACGGCTGAAGCGTCATTGCGCGTGCGGGCCAGCGCCGCTTCAGCGCGCTGTAATGCAGCTCGCGCCTCGGCAATGTCGCTTGCCGAAGCAGGAGTCGTGAGTTGTGCCAGTCGGTCACGAGCCGCAGCCAGGGCTACTTCGGCTGCCCGAACGTCAATCTGAGCACGGGCGATAACCTGCTCAATCATTCGTCGATCTTGATCGGCATTGATCTGCGCCTGACGTAGCTGATGTTCAAGTGTGCCCAAGTCGATTTCGGCTAAGAGTTGCCCGGCCTTTACTTGCGCCCCTACTTCGACGTACAGATTGCGCAAAATACCACTCTCGCGAAACGCCAGACCACGTTCAAGAATTGGCGTGACCTGACCACTAAACTCACGCCGGTCGTGAAAGGTTCCCAGCGCAACGGCAACGGTCTTTTGTACCGGTACTGTCGTTGTTGCCGTTGGTGCGATTGCTACCACAGTCGGTTCCGGTGTTGGTGGTGGTGTCCAGGGTTCAGGCGTCGGTGCGCCAACCAGCGCACTGATACTACAACTACTTAGACCGAATGCAACACCCAAGATTAGGATCATGGGCCAGACAAGTCTTCGGTGTCCCATACATCCCCCGGCCTAATGTGTCACTGCCAACGCACCGGTCAATGGTACGCTGACAGCCGGTACTTGCACTGCCTCTTGCCTCAGAATCCATCTACTGGCAGCCAGCAGATCATCGGCGATGTACGTAGGCTGAAACCGCCGCAGTTCAGTCTTCTGCGATTCAGCAGCACCACGGCCACTCTTGACCAGAATCGTCTGACATCCCATCTGTTGACCGGCAGCAATGTCGGTGAGGGCATCCCCGATGAGGAAGGTCTCTCGGCAATCGATCCGGTATTGCCTGGCGATCTCCTCGATCATCCCTGGTTGCGGTTTTCGGCAATGGCAACGCTCTTCGGGGGTGTGGGGACAATAGCGGATGTCCTCGATGTGCGCACCGTGGTGATCGGCAATAGCTCGTAGCCGAGTATGGATGTCTTCCAATGCTTCCAGGCTCATCAGCCCTCGCCTAACTGCGGCCTGGTTCGTGATGATGAAGATGCGAAACCCAGCGTTTGTCAACAGACGCAACGCTGTCAGTGCGCCAGGCAAAAATTGAAATTCCGCCCAGCTCTTAACGTGGTCTGCCCGGTTGTAATTGATCACTCCATCGCGGTCGAGAAATACAGCGCGCATAAGCCCCTCCCCCTGGCGCTGCCCTGATGGCGTAAGCAGATAATGACGATAGTGACATAGGTACAGTACACGTTGTTGCTGACGATATGCTAACAAAAATGAAGGGGATTTATAAAAATCCTGTCAGCTTCATTTGCTAATGTGCGTGCATGCAAAGGATGAAGTTGACAGGGGGGAAGGTATGATTATCTCACGCACGCCTTTACGAGTCAGTTTTGTTGGCGGTGGTAGTGATTTACCGGCGTACTACCGTCATGAGCCAGGCGCAGTTGTCAGCACTGCTATTAACAAGTATATCTACATTACGGTGAACGAGAAGTTTGATCGGCAGATTCGGGCTAGTTATTCGGTAACTGAAATTGTCGAGCGGGTTGATGATCTCAAGCACCAACTTATTCGTGAGGCGTTACGGCTGGTTGGCCGAACACACTCCATCGAGATTACTTCAATCTCTGATATTCCCTCGCAAGGTACCGGTCTAGGTTCATCGAGTACCTATACCGTTGGCCTGTTGAATGCGCTCTATGCCTTCGTTGGCCGTTTCGCCGGCGCCGAACGGTTGGCACGAGAGGCGTGTTACATCGAAATCGAACGTTGTGGTGCTCCTATCGGTAAGCAGGATCAGTATATTGCAGCGTTTGGTGGTTTTCAGTTTATTCAGTTTAATCCTGATGAGACGGTGTTTGTCGATCCGATCATCTGTCAGAGCGAGACGAAGCGCTTGTTGCAGCAGCGCTTACTGATGTTGTATACCGGTGCCACCCGTAAAGCCGATGATGTGTTGCGTGAACAGCGGGAAAACACTGAACGCGACGTGTCGCGACGGCGCCATTTGCGCCGTATGGTAGAGCTGGCGCACGATCTCCGCATTGCCCTGCATCACGATAATCTTGATGCGTTCGGCGAGATTTTACACGAGGGCTGGATGCGCAAACGCGAATTGGCCAGCAGCATCTCTAATTCCCAGATTGATGATTGGTATGAGCGTGCCCGTACTGCTGGCGCTATCGGCGGTAAAATCCTGGGTGCCGGTGGTGGTGGCTTCTTGCTCCTCTATGCACCCGAAGAACGCCACCCGGCGATTCGCGCCGCCTTGCCAGAATTGCGCCCCGTGCCAATCCAGTTTGAGCCACAGGGTAGTAAAATTATCTATGTTGAAGAGCGGTAGCGCTTCCTGGTAGTACGTGCAGGGTTGATCCAATGATGGGGGAACTACATTGGAGGTATTGTTGTCTAAGAGCATGATCAAAAACTTGGATGGTTGATGCGGTTCTGCAATGGCATTCCAAACGATAGGTACCGGATCGTTGCTGATGAGAACCGTTGGCAGGTAGGGTCTGCGTCGCCCTTCCGCGATGGGAGGGGGGTGCAACGTATTCCGTCCCGGTACTGCGGCGCACGGCTGGCGGCCCTCACCTTCCCCCCAGCCCCCTTCCTC
>JAGHYT010000057.1:0-25431 GCA_017743535.1 Chloroflexus sp. | reverse complement strand
CATGAGCACCGTTATACACTATCGCGTACTAGAAGTCAAGCTAGAGTCCGGCTCCCTATGGGGCTCTAAACAGATAATTTCAAGAGGTTGTTTTGGTGATGAGTGAAACTACGACCTTGGTCTTACCGCTTGCCGTAAGAGAATCTCATAGTCTCTATCGTTCCAAGATCGACTCCTGTGCAAAAAGGTTGAACGTTACCAACTGAAACATGAGATGGAACGCCGCTCAGGGGCAAGGAAGAAGCACCGGAAAAGCGAACCAATCATATCTGCCGCCGGTGCCAAGGCATTTTCTGCTTGACGGCTGCTCTGTTCTTTCGGTCCTCCAGGCCATTCCGCCTTTTGCTACGCCAGCAGGTAACGGTGCATTGGCCGCATGGTGCTCACGGTGGCCGAACCTATCACCATCCCGGCAGCCCGGAACACCCCTCGTACCGGCAACGTGCCTGCCGGAAAAGGATGCCTGACGCTGCGCACAATGGCTTCGATAGCGGCACGCAGATGGTGTCCGAGGGGACAGTCGGCTTGGGCGATTTTCCGCCGTTGTGCACGCCGCAGAGCGGCCTGGTCGAAACGCAACCGGGTGTCGGGTTGTTGCTTGTACGGGGTCACCGGGCATGTCTCGCGCAGTGGACAGCTCTGACAGGTCGCTTGCAGGAAGCGGGCCAGGAAGGAGGCCTGCTCTGCCGAGTGCGTGCCTTCGACCGTGTGCCCGTTGGGGCAGGTCATCTGTTGCAGTTGACCGTCTGCAGCGCAGGCACCCGCGAAGTCGTGCAGGCCCAGACGATGTTCATCGGGAGTGCGTCCGCGCAGCGCCGTCTGAATGTGCGTGATGCCCAAGGCATGCAGCAAGGCATCGGGTTGCTCGTTGGCAGAGGCGCCGTCTGTGATGGCAGCCCGCAAGCCGGTGCGTGCTTGCAAGCGGGGAGCGGCTTCCAGCAGCACCTGGGGGTCGTCAGTGTTGGCCGGTGCAACGTGCGGATGCGTCATGAGTTGAACGGGATTGTCTGGGTCGCCAGGCTGGCTCAGGTGGGCGGAGAACCCCGGCACACGTTGTCCGTGTTTTGCGCGGTAGGCCGCCTCCAGGTCGTCAGGCGATTGCGGACGGGAAGCGCTCAATTCGTCTCCCTTTTTGCCCTCCAACCGCTCGGCGACTACCCGACAGTGTTCCACGCCCACCCGCGCCGGTACGGCGTAGGTCGGGTGGGTGTGATTCTCCGCTTCCAATGCGCGCACCAGGCGGCGCATGTCCGTGCCGATGCGCTGAAGCTGTTCGGCCAGGTCTTCCGTCTTCAGGCGATAGACGTATTGCCCGGCATGCCCCTTCAGATCGGGCGCAAACAACTCCGCATCGCGCCGCTGGTCGGCTTCCCCCACCATACGATGCACCCGCTGCAACACCGTCACCAGCAGGTGCACGCGTCCCATCCGCCGAATGTTGGAAGCCAGCAGCGTGCTGTCCATGCGCTGGTTGCCCGTCTTGCGCGAAAAGGCATGGATGTGAGCGTCAGTCCCCTGCGCGAAGGCCTAGTCAAGGAGATTGACGCCGGTTTCCTGCATATAGCGGCTGAGACGTTCGCGGAAGGAGTACAAGGTGCGCAGGTCAACATCCCCCGCGCTCAACTGACGTACCCAATGGCATAGCGCACCAGAACGTCGAAGCAGGCGTTATCGTCCAATTCTGCATCCGTCTAACCGTTGGCTGCTTTGAGAAATTCCAGCGATACCAGCACGGTGACTGGCACATGCGGACGCGAAGGCAGGTCTGCCTACCACCCTTCGCAGGGCGTTTCATCCAGACGGCAAAAGAAGTGCTGGGAGAAGGTTTCCGCCCAAGAGTTGTGCAAGCGTTTGCGCAGCGGCTCAGGCAATTCATCCACATGGCTGGGGAGAGGGATGTGCAGGTGACGGCTGTTCTTGCGGAACATGACGGCTCTCCGAGAGTTTGGGTTGCCCGCATTATATTAAGGTTTGCCCATTTTGAGGAGGGTATTCGGATAAAATTTGTCGACTCGTTTTTGCAGTGGAGTCATTAGTTAAAATACCCGATGCGTAGGTGGTTGAGATGAAGAATAAAAAAACAGGATTGCTGACCAAACGCTAGTGGTTACCGTGTACTCACAGCAACATGATGGCAAGTCGCTCCGATACATGAGGTTATACAGAGCGTTTGCCCTACTTGAAATACTAACTGACCATTCCCCTCGAATTGAGATAGGTTGTTCACCTGTTGCCTACTCTTCGCGGAGAATATAACCCACACTACGCACTGTATGAATCAGACGCGGTTCACCATTCGCCTCGAGTTTTTGCCGCAGATAGCGTACATACACTTCGAGGATATTACTCTCACCCCCGAAATCGTAATTCCATACCCGGTCGTAAATAATATCGCGGGTGAGGACCTGATTGGGATGGCGCATAAAGAGTTCGAGGAGATCGTACTCTTTCGCAGTCAGTTCTACCCGTCGTTCACCGATACGTACTTCCCGCGAGCGGGTATCGAGCGTTAAGTTGGCGAAGCGCAACACATCTTGCGACTGAGCAGCCTGCCGACGGCGCAACTGGGCCCGAATCCGTGCCAGTAATTCCTCAAACGCAAACGGCTTTACCAAATAATCATCGGCGCCGGCCTCTAGGCCGGCTACCCGATCACGCACGGCATCCCGCGCCGTGAGCATAATGATAGGCACATTTGAATCTGCACGGAGTCGGCGAGCGACTTCGAGACCATCAACACCTGGCAGCATCAGATCGAGCACAATAAGATCATAGTCGACTGTAGCTGCCAGCTCTAAACCGCGTGTGCCATCGAAGGCTACATCGACCTGATACCCTTCAAGACTAAGGCCTCTACGCAGGAATGAGGCTATTTCGGTTTCGTCTTCAATAACTAAAATCCGTATCATACTCGTAGTATACGCAGACAGAGCAGGCTCGTCAATGCGGTAAGGTTGTGTGGGATTTTCAAAGTTTTTTCCTACCTGACAGTGGTGGTAGTAGGAATAGGGGTAAGCGGTAGGGGGCAACCCACCCCGGATAGCGGCGTATTGATGCGACGAGCGATAGTTCCTAGTCACGCACCACAAGACCTGAGCTAGTGGCCCGCACTCTCGGAGGTAGTAAGAGTGTTTTTCAGACACGATCTATGCTGTAAGGTATATGCCTGCATCCTACTCGTATCACGTCTTGCTCATAGATGAGGAACGGAAGACGACGGGAATTGGACGTCTCTTTTCAGTGGGGAGGCTGCTACACCAATCCCTTCCTGGTTACAAACGACAGGAATGGATTGGTGCGGCTCACCAGTACATCCTAATGCGGCTCGCTATCCAGTTCGTTGAGAAAATCCTCTGGATGCTGCCGAATCTCCAGACTACGCTGCTCGATCTCTCGTCGTAACTCACGGCGTAGACGGGCTGCCATCCAGCGCCGTCGTTGTTCGGCAGTTTCGATCCGGAGAGGTGGCACCGGGCACGGACGAAACTCCTCGTCAACGGCAACCATCGTAAAGTAGCAGGTCATCACGTGACGCTGCGTCCGAGCGGTAATGTTTTCGGCGACCACTCGAATCCCAACCTCCATCGAGGTGTTTCCAGTATAGTTGACCGAGGCCAAAAATGTAACCAGCTCGCCGACATGAATCCGGGCCCGAAAGATGACTTGATCTACTGAAACGGTGACAACATAGCGCCCAGAATAGCGTGAAGCACAAGCATACGCTACCTGATCGAGCAGTTTCAGAATATGACCGCCATGCACATTACCGGCAAAATTGGCCATATCCGGTGTCATCAGCACAGTCATTTGCAGAGTGCGAAATTGTTCAGTCTGTGACTGCTCATGAGAGGATTGCATACACCATCCCACTCCCTGGATCAGGTATGAGTTTACTACTGTTTTTCAAGTATACTCATCCGAGATACGAGACGGTCGTGTTCATGTTGCCTGGTGCCGGCTTTTCAAAGAGCAGAAGATAGTAGCGCCATAGACCGGCATTCAGTGTTCTGGTCTGGGCAATACAGGCTCGCATGGCGGCTATCTGGAGATTAGACTGTAGGCGTAGGGCGTGAAGGATTAGGGCCGCAGGTAGAGTTAATTGCGCAAAATGACCGAGGAATCGTAGCGATGGCCCGGCGCTGAGCGTCAGATCATCACGTTGGCGTAACCGTAAACCGGTATGCTCTGCTAACGCAACCAGTTCATCGGCAGTCAGCAGATCAGGCATGGCCCACGGTTGCAACCAGGCCCGTAGTTGCTGACGCTCGGCAGATGTCAGCGTGGAACGAGCGGCAAAGCGGTCGGCAACGATCAACCGTCCGCCCGGACGAAGCAGGCGAATGATCTCGGTAAGGAGCGCTGGTTTATCGGGCGCGTGGCAGATACTCTCCAGCATCCAGATCACATCACAACATCCACTCCGTAAAGGGGTGGCAGCGTAATCGGCACAAAGAAACTGCGCATGACCAGCACGCCGGGCACGTTTTGCCTGTTCGGGTACTATCGTTATGCCGATGACCGGCCCCTGGTGGCTGGCTGCAATGCGGTTGGCACTGGCCCCGGCGCCACAGCCAGCATCTAACAGACACTCACCCGGTTTCAGGTCAACGGTCGCCAAGAGCGTTTCATCAATGGAACGAAGTGCAGCTCGATGACTGCGCGCCTGCTGCCATAACCCGGCATGCATCGCCTGCGACCCACGAATCCAGCCGAACACGCGAAACATCCAGTCGGTCTGACGGTAGAAGGCACGAACAGCTTGATGATGAGCAGACATGGCTATCGAAATGACCAGATACGCACTGTCGAGTCATAACTGCCGCTGGCCAGCAGATGACCATCTGGGTCAAATGCAACACAGGTAACACTTTCATTATGGGAACCGAGTTCCCAGCGTAACGTTCCATCACTGATTTGCCAGATGCAAACAACCCGACCGTAGTGGGCACTGGCGAGGTAACGACCATCGGGGCTGAATGCCAGCCCAAAACATGCACCGGCAGGTGTGGACAGAACTTGCAGTGGTTGACCATCGGTAACACGCCAGATAAAGATCATACCATCGGCGCTGGCACTTGCTGCCAGACTACCATCTGGACTTGCTGCCACGCTAAAGATAGTATCACCATGACCGCGTAGAGCGTACATCAGCGAGCGATCTGTCATTCGCCAGATGCGAACTATTCGATCATAGCCGGCCGAAAATAGTAACGATCCATCAGGACTAAAAGTAAGACTATTGATCAGGCCCTCGTGACCGACGAAAGTACCGATTGACTGTCCATCAGTGCGATCCCAGAGGTAGATCACCTGATCCCAACCACCAGTGGCAATCACATGACCTTGCGGTTGAAATGCCACACTGAAACAAGCACCATGGCGCTTTGGGTCACCAAGGTGGAAGAGAAACGTTCCATCTGCGACACGCCAGACTCGTACCCCATGGAGTCGACCGGCTGCGGCTACCAGTTGACTATCGGGGCTGAACGCTATCGCGTTGATCTCACCGATATGACCGTTGATCGCCTGACGCAACTCAATATCGGGTAAATTCCACAGCCGGAGCATCCCATCCCATGATCCGGTTGCCAGTATCTGTTGATCTGGGCTGAACGCCACACTGCTTACCCAGCTTTGCACCGCCAGTATCTGATATAACAGCGGCTGTTGCGATACCCTTGCCGGTGGAATCGGTTGTTCAAGCTGAAACAGCCGATGATGGACGGCTAACAACTGTCGGCTCGGTCGCAGCGCCAATCGTTCTGGTTGGCGTAACCGTCGTCCAACCAACAAACCGTATTCACTATCGCGCAATTCAGGCGCAATCAGCACCTCAAGAGTCATGGCATCGACGGTGAGTAAACCGGCTTGAAAGAGTAATTGCAGATCGGCGCGCAACAATAGCGCATTGTGCGGTTCGAGTGGCCCCTGGGGATCGATTAACGTTGGTCGTAAGACAGCACGAACCTGACAGCCACTAATCGCACAGGTTCCATGGTAAGCAACCAACAATTCACGCCACAAAACATCGAGTGCCGACGAAGCGGGGTCGGCTGGTGTAGCGAGGAATCGGCCAGGAAATGATTGCTGCTGCATTGTCGTGTCGGACTTCCATCATACAAAACGGCACTGTTCCCACGTGGTAATCATCAGGATAGTGCTCATAGATAAACTACGGCTGTGTACGACCGATTGGCAAAATAACTTTTCTTTCAAGTGGATGAACATTGAAGTATCACATGATCGATGTACGACATGCCGACAAGCGAACAACACACTCAATAATAGTAATAGTAAGAGCGTGGTGTCATGACAATTTGCCTGTGCCAGATCGGTACGCGCGATGGTCATTGCCTTGATCCAGCCTGCAATGGGGAAGGCCGACGAAGATAATGAGCGGTCATCGCGCCTGATTCGGGATACCACTTAGGCACGAAATTGCTCTTGGAGCTACGAGAGAAACGGATTCCCGGCTGTCTCGCTATTCAGTACCGGAGGCATGCATATCCAGTGCTACCCTGTTGGCGAGGAAAATGGCGAAGATAGCAATCTTAAGATTTTTTTAACCACCTGGATACCGTCACGAGATCCTCTGGCGTATTGATATTTACCAGAGAGCGGCACTCCGGATCAAATTGCTGCCAGAGTTCAGGGCCAGGATCAACCCAACGCAGCGTCGTTAATACTACTTGTAAGCGGCGTTCACCGGCGGCAAAAGCCCGGCGTAGCGGATCGAGGGCACTCTGCCGGTAGACAGCCAGAAGTGGTTGCGGTGATCCTGGTGCTCCAGGATCAGTTGGCGCCAACACATCACCAACAAACGGCCAGTGTGCCAGGGCTGAAAGCAGTGCTGGTTCAATGAGTGGCATATCAGCGGCAATAACCAGAGCTGCCGGTGTGTGCATTGCCTGGAGCCCGCTGATCAGACCGCCAAGGGCACCACTTCCCGGCTCTTCATCGGCGACGATGCGAGCCGATAGATCGGACCACGCGGCGCCGTCGTTCATCACGACGATAGTCTCAACACAGAGTGGTTTGAGCAAATCAACGGCGTGCCCAAGCAGATGCGGCCCCTGATCTCCCCACAATCGTAATCGCCGCTTGTCGGTGCCAAAACGACGACTGCGCCCGCCGGCTATCACAATGCCACTTAACGGATGATCAGACATATCAGCGGATGTTCAGACACAGACAGATGGTAATCAGGAGCCAACTTTACCGAGTGAGGCCAGAAACTCGGCGTTGCTCTTAGTCTTGGCCATACGGGTCAACATCAGCTCAGCGCCCTCATTTTCGCCAAGCATACTGACCATCCGGCGTAACATCCAGCTCTGGCGCAACGTTACCGGATCAAGCAGAAGGTCTTCACGGCGTGTTCCTGAGCGCTGGATGTCAACGGCGGGGAAGATACGCTTCTCGGCCAGTTTCCGGTCGAGGTGAAGCTCCATGTTGCCGGTACCCTTAAACTCTTCGTAGATTACGTCATCCATCCGTGAACCGGTATCGACCAGACAGGTTGCGATAATGGTCAGTGAACCACCATCTTCGATATTACGTGCCGAACCGAAGAAACGCTTCGGCGGGTAGAGTGCTGCCGGGTCAACTCCACCAGAGAGAGTACGTCCGCTTGGTGGCATGGCAATATTATAGGCGCGGGTCAAGCGCGTTAGTGAATCCATCAGGATAACGACATGGCGGCCATGCTCTACCTGGCGCTTTGCTTTTTCGAGCACCAGTTCAGCAACCTTAATATGTTGTTCAACCGGTTCATCGAAGGTAGCGGCAACAACCTCGCCTTTAACCGAACGACGCATATCGGTCACTTCTTCGGGACGTTCTCCAATTAAGAGCACAATAAGCTGAATATCGGGGGCATTGGTCGTCACCCCATTTGCAATCGCTTTCAACAACATTGTCTTTCCGGCCTTGGGTGGGGCGACGATCAACCCACGCTGACCACGTCCAATCGGTGCGATAACATCAACAATGCGCGTGGGCAAAATATTTGGCTCTGTAGAGAGCACAATCTGCACATTCGGGTGGATAGGGGTCAACTGTTCAAAGAGGGGACGTTTCTGCGCCATCTCTGCTGGTAGGCCGTTGATTCGTTCGACGTACAGCAGTGATGGGTAGCGCTCAAGTTCTTTTGGTGGTCGAACCCGACCTTCAATCATATCGCCGGTACGCAGATTGAAGCGCCGAATCTGCGATTGAGCGACATACACATCATCTGTGCTGGGACTGAGTCGCGCATTGCGCAGAAAGCCATGCCCATCCGGGACAATTTCTAGCAGACCAGCGCCCTGGGTGGTCACCGGTTCTTCAAGAACAGCGGTTGCTACGGTTGATGTAGTGGTGATGTCACCTTCACCAGATGACACCGCGTCACCATTTACCCGTCGCCGACGGCGACGAGTTCTGTCTGTTGTGTCAGAAGTTCCTGTAGTCATAGATTTTTCTTCCATCGTGTGATGCATTACTCCTCTTTGTGGAATTGTTCGGGCGACTGCGCAGCTTCGCCGGATGAGGCACTCGGTAGACGATCTGCCGAACGTTCACCAGTACGGTATCCAAGCGCTTCAAGACGTTGACGAATCTCCTCGATCCCTTTGGCGCCCAGATTGCGGATGCTCATCAATCCACGATCATCAAGACGCAGCAATTGACCAATAGTGTGAATATCCGCTCGCCGCAAGCTATTGTAGGTACGAGTGCTCAGCCCCAACTCATCAATCGAACGACTGGCGATCTCGTCGGGAATAGGGGGAGGCAAATGGGCTGGCTGTTCCACCTCTTCCGGCTGGCTCAGGTTGACAATCCGCCCAAAATACTGGGCCAGGATTTGTGCAGCATGGCTCAGGGCATCACCCGGCTTGATTGTGCCATCGGTCCAGATCTCGATGATCAAGCGGTCGTAGCCGGTAAGTGGATCGTCACCAACCTCTTCGACCAAGAAGTTCACTCGTGGGATTGGGCTGAAGAGGGCATCAACGGCTATTTCGCCAATTGGCATTCCGCTCACCGTATCGGCCAACTGCACACCACGCCCCCGCTCGACAGTAAGCTGCATTTCGAGTGTCGTGTGCTCGTCGTCAATCGTACAGATATAATGTTGCGGGTTGACAATTTCTACCGTACTGGGCGTATCAATATCTCTGGCGAACACAGGTCCAGGACCTTGTTTGACCAGTTGGAGCGCAACGGCGCGATCACTGTACGAACGGAGGCGAATTCCTTTAATGTTGAGGACCAGTTGCGTCCCATCTTCTACCACGCCGGGGATGCTGGTAAATTCATGAATAACACCTGTTATCTTGATTCGGGTAATAGCTGCCCCAGGAATAGACGAGATCAGCACCCGGCGGAGTGCATTCCCAAGCGAGGTGGCATGTCCTCGTTGTAATGGTGCAATTGCAAATCGACCGTAATTTTCAGCCGCAGCGATCAGGGTAACTCGAGGGGTGATAAGCGATAATTCAAGTGTTTCCATATTCTTGTTCCAGAAGACTCCGCAACTCGGATCGCACCGGTTTCGTTTCATGCCGGTCTGGCACGTTCAACAAATGGTGCGCCTCGCCAGACCACGGCGTTTCGGCTCCATTAGCTCAACCACAATAGCGAGAACGGGAAGCTGTGCGTACAGATCGCCTGTTCGGCGGCGCTGTAGCGCAGTTGGTGGCAGCAGTGCTCCCACATGTGCGCGTGACCTTATTGTACTGGTGAGAGTTACACGCTGTGTTGGTCACAGACTCCTTATATAATACCACAAATTGTGATAAACGTGGCAATGAGAAGGAGCTACTGTGTTGACCAGCATTCGCCGTGAATGGCTCATGATTACTCTCATTATTACCGGTGTAGGATGGATTGTGATCAGTCGTCCGCCGGATAATCATGCCATTACCGTTAGTCCACGAGTAGGTTTTATGGCGCCTGCGATTGTCTTGCCACAGCTCGATGGTGAGCTGGTCAGTCTGGAAGCGTTCAAGGGACAGGTGATAATCGTTAATTTCTGGGCCAGTTGGTGTGCTCCGTGCCGTGCCGAGATGCCAACGCTCGAACGACTATACCAGATCGAACAGACACGTGGCCTGACGGTGCTGGCCGTAAATAGTACCCTCCAGGACGATCAGGCGAATGTGGCGCGAATGCAACGCGATTTAGGTCTGAGCTTCCCAATTCTGCTCGACTACGAGGGTACGGTCGGTCATCGCTATAGTGTGCGCATGTTACCGACAACCTTTATCATAGATCGGCAGGGGGTGATTCGGCAAGTTCTGTTTGGAGGACCGTTGAGCGAGGCGAGCTTACGGAACGCTGTTGAACCGCTCCTGAATGAAGAGTAATCAGGTTGTTTTGTCCTCAACGATTCTCGCTTGACCACGAAAGATCAGTGATACATCTATGCTTCCGGTTGTAAACGTTGGCCCATTTGCCATATACACGCCTGGCTTGATCTTCTTGCTGGGGAGCTGGTTGATCGTACAGGCAGTTCGGCGTGCTGCATTTACCCAGGGTCTCGACGGTGAGCGGATGGAGATCATTGTCGCCATTACCCTTATCAGCGGGATTGTTGGTGCTCGTGTAGGCTATGCTTTGGAAGCATGGTCAGCCTACGTGAACGATCCCTGGGCGTTACTGGCTCGTGATCTACAAGCGTTTTCGTTGCCGTATGGAATTGTCACCGGTGTCATTGTTGGTAGCTGGCAGCTCTGGCGTCAACGTTGGCCACTATGGGTCGTTCTCGATACTCTGGCGCCAGGAGTAGCACTGGCTGCCCTCACCTATGCCCTCATGCAATTCGCCAGTGGTGATGGTTACGGCTTACCCTCAACAGTACCATGGGCGATTCCACTTTGGGGCGAATACCGTCATCCAACCCAACTGTACGCCGCGCTTACTGCGCTAATAGCGCTGATCGTCTGGCGGAAGAATTATCGTAAGCCTCAACCCGCCGGGAGTCTTTTTCTCAACGTTTGTGCAATCCTGGCCGCCGGTACCCTGATTGGCAATGGCTTCAGCGCAACCGATTGGCTCTTGCCGGGTCGGGTGAGAGTATCACAAGTTATTGCGCTGGCAGCCCTTATCTTGATTATCTGGGTGTGGCCTAAAATAACGCTGCAACCAAAGATCCAATAACACGGTATACTAACAGCAATATAATCTCTTCTTTCCGGTAAGAAAAGACCCATGCGAGTACTGATCGTCGAAGATGAATTGATTATCGCTCAAGACCTCAGCCATACTCTGAAGCGCATTGGCCATTCGGTGCTCGACGTCGTTACGAGTGGTGAGGATGCGCTTAGATCGGTTGAACGTCAGATGCCTGATCTCGTCCTGATGGATATTCGTTTGAGCGGAAGCATGGACGGTATTGAAGCTGCCCGGCGGATTTATAATCGTTGGGGGATTCCAGTCGTCTTTCTCACCGCTCACGCTGACGATCAAACGGTACGTGAAGCGTTACTGGCCGAACCATGGGCGTATCTCCTGAAACCATTCGACGAGCGCGAACTCGAAGTAGCTATCACGGTGGCAGCGTACAAACACCGACTGGAACGCCGTCTCAGATCGAGTGAACGCCATCTGCGTACCACGCTGACCAGTATTGGTGACGGGGTGATTGTCACCGATCCGCAAAGCCGTATCACGTTCGTCAACCCAGTAGCCGCACGCATGCTTGGTATCAGCCCTGAAGAAGCTATCGGCTGGCCACTGGCCCGAGTCTATACCCTGGTGGTCACCAATACTGGCTTACCGGCGGATAGCGCCGCGAACAATGCAATGAGCGGTCTCCCGATGCCGGTGACCTTGTTGACCCGCCATGGTGAACAGTTGTTGGTTGAACATACGGTTACGCAAATTACCGGCGATGATGGGGTCAACGAAGGCGTGGTGATTGTGTTTCGCAATGTGAGCGAACGACAACGCGCCATAGATCAATTGCAAGAAGCCCGACAACAATTGCATCAGACGCAGCTTCAGCTCGATCAGTATCGGCAGGCGATTACTTCCCTGGGATCGCTGGCATCCAAGCTACGGGAATCTCGTTCACCTCAGCAAGTCTACGCAGCAGTGATTACGGCTGGCGCGACGCTTCTGCCTGCGTACCGTGGGACACTCCTCATCTACCAGCGTGATACCGACCTCGTTCATCCGGTGGGGTATTGGGGTGAACCACTGGTCCACCGACCGGTGCCTCGTTGCTCTTGTTGGGGCGAACGGCGTTGGGCGTTGAGCATGGCTCAGGATGGGCACGTCTGTCTTTTCATACCAAATGGCTTGCTTGGTGAGCGAATGTGTCTTCCTATTCACCAACATAACGAAACTGTTGGGGTTTTAAGTCTGTATCATCCCGATCCCAGCAATGGTGGAAGTTATCAGTTGGCTGCTGTTATTGCCGATCTTGCCAGTTTGGGTCTGAGTGCTCTTGCCAGCCGACCTGAAACTGATGCTTCGTTATGAGTGACCCGCGAGTTCACGGCGAAAACGCACCACAGATCACCGAGTACGGAGATAGCATCTATGAGAAGAAGTAGGAATCATTAAAGCATGGAAGCAGAATATTCTCTTTCATCCTTCGGTAGAAATATCAACATTCTTTGTGGTAAAGATTATCTTTTTGCAGTAAAGCCGACCATCATATTGGTCATTGCATCCCTGGTCAAACATTGCTACTGCTGATGCAGAAGATCGCTGCCGCACGTTCGGGCACTAGAACTGCGGATCGGCATGAGATTAATGCCCCGGCGATCAGCAGGGAGTTGAACCAATGGACATAATTGATCAACCAGTAGTACCGCTGTTACGGCTATACGTCGCTGGTGCAACCAACCGTTCGACCCGCGCCATTACAACGGTACGGCGATTATGCGAACGTTATCTCCCCGGACGTTATCGGCTTGAGGTGATAGATGTGTATCAACAACCTGAACGGGCACGCGAGGATCATATCATTGCTACTCCGACCCTTCTGATCGTCGAACCAGGTCCACCAACTGCCTTTATCGGCGAGTTACGTCCGTCAGACTGGCCGCGCATCGCTGCGGCATTGAATATTTTGACCGACGAAGAATGATTGTCTGTTGTACTTCCTCAAGCAGATTCAGGAGTCGTGTTGCAAAAGATGGACTCCCACACGATTGTTACTGAGCCTGCATGAGCGTAAAGAACCTGAGCATAACCGGGAAGTACCTATGGAAAACGAACCACAGATGCATCCATCAGAGATTGCCCGTCTTCAAGCGCGCCTGGCCGAACTTGAAGAGCTGATGCGTGCGCTTCAGATGGGTGAAGCTGATGCAATAGTTATTGATGGCCCAAGGGGACCGCTCGTATACACCTTGAAAGGTGCCGAACATCCGTACCGCGTCCTAGTGGAGACAATGAATGAAGGTGCCCTGACCTTACTCGCCGATGGGACGATCCTCTACTGCAATAGTAAGTTTGCCGAGATGGTTGGTTTGTCGCAAGATCAACTTACCGGACGCTCGCTGCTTGATCTGGTGGCGCCAGCCGATCGGTTGCTCTGCGCCGAGTTGTTAGCCACTGGAGCCAATGGATCGAGCAAGGGGCCAATTACCTTGCAGGATGTGAATGGCGGCCAACGACCGGCTCAGATTTCACTCCGTGCCTTGAAGAATGAGACCGAAGCGAATATGTGTGCGGTTGTGACCGATCTCTCCGGGCCGCAAGCCGTGGCGGCGCAGCTCCGTGCTGCCCTGGCGGAAAAAGAATTACTCTTACGAGAAGTACATCATCGGGTGAAAAACAACTTGCAGATTGTATCCAGTCTTTTGCGCTTACAGGCCGAAAACATCAGCGATGAACGGGTGAGCGCAGCAGTGCAAGATAGCCAAAATCGGATTCGAGCGTTAGCCCTCGTTCACGAGCAATTGTACCGTTCTGAGAGTCTGGCCCATATCGATATTGGCGAGTACCTGCACAATATTTCGACCAGCGTCTGGCGTTCGCTCAGTATGCGTGGTAGCTCGATTCGGCTGGTGAGCGAGGTCTGTCACGGGGTCAGTATTAATATCGACCAGGCTATTTCGCTAGGCTTGATTGTGACCGAACTGGTCTCAAACTGTGTAAAACATGCGTTTCCCGAGCATAGTAAAGATGGTGTTATCCGACTGCGGGTAGTAAAAGAAGCCGACGTTTTGCAAATTGAGGTTGCTGACAATGGCATTGGCATGCCACCACAAGCTGCTAGCAGTGGTAGTCTGGGCATGCAATTGGTTCATGGCCTCTGTCGGCAACTCGGTGCGACGCTGAATATTCTCACCGACCAGGGAACAACGGTTACTATTCGTCTACCCATTCGGCTAGAGGAGCCACAAACTCATAAGGCATAACCTGGTTGTGGTCAAGAAGCAGATCAGTTGGGGCGCAGCGGCGCTGCGCCCGTACATCTATCAGGTTTCATTCGCCGTACCGTGAGACGATTATTCGGATAGGCACTAAGTGCAGTTGATACAGTTGGAACACCGGGAATTGACGATAGCGATCCATACGAGCAGGGGGATGCACACGCAGCACCGTTCTGATTCTAGCGCAGCGCTGTACGAACCTCACCTGCCTAGCCGGTCATTCTCGCAGACGCACCTCTAATGCGTGCATCGCCGCCGTCAACTGTTCTTGACGAATCGCAGCCGTGACATCACCCCGGGTACGTTCAAGCACGGCCCGCAGCGCATCGGTAGCACGGCGAAGCCCGCCGGTGATTGCTTCGGGATAATCAACCGTGATCAACGCACTGTAGACATCGTCCATGATCTCCAGTAACTGTTCGCCCCGTCGCACCTCGCCTCGCCGAAGACCGTCGAGGATAGCGCGTCGCAATTCGCTGGCGGCCTCAGCTAGACCGTTGAGGTAGGCAGCCGGTTCAACCCCGATCATCTCACCGGTCGGCGGGTCCTCTCCGGCCAGAAACGCAACGACCAGGTGAGCCTCGGCGTATTCTTTCAACGCATCTTGCGTATAACCGGCATAGCGCACTTCAGGCGCACCAACCGTAGCGTCATGAAGCTCGGCTGCTACTTCACTGGCCATTGCCAAAAGCTGGCGAGCAGTCGTGAAGTCTCCGCGATGCGCCGCTCGAATGCTGTTGGCGCTTTGTCGCACTAATATTCGGGTCGCAGTAATCGCTCGTTCCCGTGCATTGTGAATGCTCTCAAGCTGCACGACGCATCCGGCGACGATTTGTTCAATACTCATACCAGACCTCTTCCATTTCTTGTGTGGCAGCTATTATAGCAAAGCCGCGTGATGAGTGAGCGATTGCAGCGAGTTTCCAACCTATCGCAAGCTTTTACTCACTGACCGCCGGTGCACGTCGCCAGACAAAAATGCCCTGCTTCAGGTATGCTTCGCATCGCGAAGCACAGTATCTTCGTTCGCATCCCAGGCTAGTACCCGTGCTGGTGCCCCATCAGCATCGGCTATTTTAAGGGGTAGACAGGCAAAGGTATACTGTACTCCGCAGCGCAGGGCGGCGAGGTTACAGAGGTTCTCGGCGATCAAACAATGGGCTTGCAAGAGAATAACGTGGGCTGTGTCGCTGCCATCCACTGTTGAATCAACGTTTGGTGCATCGATCCCGATCAGGGTAATGCCACACGCTACCAACATGCTGGTCAGGTCTGCGCTAAGGTAAGGGTGGCGGAAGTAGTCGTCGTTTCCCCAGAAATCTTCCCAACCGGTACGGATCATCACCATCATTCCGGCTTGAAGCCGGTTGCCTGCTAAGACCTCTGGCCCAATCGGTGTGTTTGCCGCATAACCACGGGCATCAATAACGATCCCCATCCCGATGAGTCGCTCTGGAGGAATCTCGTCAATGCCGATTCCGTTGGTGAACCGGTGTCGCGGTGCATCCAGATGGGTACCACTGTGACTGCCTAGACGCAGCGTGCTGATTTGCCATGGTGGTGCGAGCAAAGGCGTGATCGCTACCGGCGGATCACCCGGATAGACCGGCATTCCTGAGCTGATACAACGTGTCAAATCGTAGATCATCGATGATACTCACTGATCGGCTGTGCTATAGGCGGCTGGGTGGTTATCAATCTCCCAGCCTCCGGGATAATCACAACACTTTCGGGACGAAAACCAATCTGCACAATCTGACCAATACTCGTATCAAGACCGGTATACGCAGTATATGGATGGGCAATCTCGATCATTGTTGTTCCAACCTCCACCCATACATGGTAGAGCCGACGACCGGGCCGTCGTTCAACAATCCGGCCTGACAGAAGATTATGATCGACGAAACGAGTCATCGGTCGATCAGGATAGACCAGACGAATCTCTTCTGAACGGACAAACGCCGTTACCTGTGATCCGACTGTTGGCGCCGGAGAAGGACACGTCGCTTCAATGCGCACGCCATTCCAATCGAGCCAGAGCCGATTCAGTTCCACGGCAACTACCTGACCCTTGATCATATTACTCAGACCCAACATGCGGGCCACACGTGTATTCGCCGGAAAGCGACATACGGCATCAAGCGTACCAATTTGTTCAATCTGACCTTCACGGAGAATGGCGATACGCTGCCCGACGGCAAACGCATCATCAAGATTATGGGTGACGTAGATCACAACCAACCCACGCTCGGCCTGGAGTGTACGCAAATCGGCGTGCAACTGATCGCGCACCGGCTGATCAAGCGCCGAGAATGCCTCATCGAGTAGCAAAATTGGTGACTCGGTTGCCAGTGCTCGTGCAATCGCCACTCGTTGTTGTTGTCCACCTGATAATTCATGCGGTTTCCGATGGGCCAGATGGGCCAGGTTCATCCGTTCAAGCAGCTCGTAGGCATGTCGCCGTCCCTGCGCATCGTTACCCGTCGGAAATGCTACATTTTCCAGCGCTGTCATGTGGGGAAACAGCGCATAATGTTGAAACACGTAACCTACCCGCCGACGGCGGGGCGGCAGGTTGATCGACGCGAGACCGGGGCGTCGTTGAAAGAAGATGGTCTGATCCAGAATGATTTGCCCCTCGTCAGGCGTCATCAGCCCGGCAATCGCTTGCAGAGTCTGGGTCTTGCCTGCTCCCGAAGGGCCAAACAACACGAGAATTTCGGCTCCGACCTGCAATTGAATTGCCAGGGTCAGATGGGGAAACCGACGACGAATATCAACGTACAATTGCGGTTGCTTCCTGGTCATTCTGTAACACCTCTGACAGTGGAGTTACTACTTCTGGTGAACGTTCCAGTCTTCTCACCCACCATAATCCCACAAACGCAATTGCAGTCATAACTAACACCATCAGGTTAGCATCCTGATAGCGCTGGGCCTGCACGGCATCGTAGATCGCAACCGGTAGTGTCTGAGTACGACCAGGGATATTCCCGGTTACCATCAGTGTCGCGCCAAATTCACCCAATGCTCGTGCTGCACCCAATACAATACCGGCAATGATCCCTCTTCGTGCCAACGGGAGTGTGATCTGCATCAGAATCCGCAGCTCACCGGCGCCTAATGTACGCGCTGCCTGTTCTAGTCGCGGATCAACGTTTGCCAGAGCAGCCCGACTACTCTGAATCATCAGTGGTAAACCGACCACGACCGCAGCTACGACCGCCGCTGGCCATGAAAAGAGCAGTCGTATGTGAAACCATTCGACCAGTGGACTGCCACGTCCCAAGGCAAGGAGCAGATAATACCCGACAACACTGGGTGGCAGGATTAACGGCAGCATAAGGATGGTTTCAAGAATAGTTTGACCGGGAAAGTTCGTTCGTGCCAGCCACAGCGCCAGCGGTAGCCCGATGGACATAATACACACGGTTGCAACCGCCGCTACCTGAAGCGAAAGCCAGAATGCTGACCAGTTCATAGGCTATCCTCAACGTTCGATGATCTCTCCAGGGAGCAGAAAGCCGTATTTCCGCATAATGGCATGACCTTCTGGGCCAAGCACAAACTCCACAAAGCGACGTGCCGATTCAGCGTGTTGTGTTCCGTTCACCACTGCTGCCATCTGAATGAGCGGATGATCAGGGTGCAATTCGGACGGGATCAGTACCCAATACCCCTCCCTTTGTATACTAAGCGAGAGCGCGACAATTGCAACATCGACATTCCCGGTATCGGCCAGTGTCAATGTCTGAGCTACATTTTCACCGAACACCAGTCGATCTTCGATCTGTTTCCAAATCCCAGCTCGTTCCAGCGCTTCCCGTGCCGCCTGACCATACGGTGCGTGCTCGGGATTGGCAATCGCAATTCGACGGTACACCGGATCGGCGAGATCGGTGATCTGTTGAGGCCGCAACGCAGAGTCGGCCCGCGTCCAGATGGTGATCCGACCCTGAGCGTAGACCTTCATCGTTTCCGGATCGACAATCGCTTGGGCAGCTAAATCTTCGACCAAACGCTTATTAGCCGCGAAAAAGAGATCAATCGGCGCGCCCCGTTCGATCTGCTGAGCCAGTTGGCCGGTCGAGCCAAAGTTAAATGCTACCGGAATCCCGGTTTGCGTAGTGAAGAGTGGCCCAATTTCCTGAAAAGCTGGCGTTAAATCAGCCGCTGCGGCAACGGTCAGCTCACCGGTATCGGCGTGTGTCGTACCGCATGCGACAAGAAACGGCAGAATGAACAAGACGATAAACCATGGGCGCGTCATGCCTCCCTCTCAGTTCTGCTCAATTTCGTCTTGAAGCGCTATCTCACGCCAACACGCTTCCAACCAGTGGATTGTAGCCTGTAACTGTCCGGCACGGTACTGCAACACTAGCCGCTCAAACGAGTCGGTTGCTAAACGAGCAATGCGTTCCTCGTTATCTGCTAACCATTGCCGACAACAGGCTAACTGGCGTTCAAGCAATTGGGCGACCGTTGACGAACCTTCAAGACGTGCAAAATAGAACTTCGCCAGAAACTCAAGCCGCATATCACGCCCATGGGCAACTGGAGTCGTGACCCAGGCCACAAAACGTGACTCGCCAGCAGGGGTCAGCGAAAGCACCTTGCGCGGTGGTCGGCTCCCCTGTGTTTCAAGCTGGTGACTGAGGTAGCCATCGGCTTCAAGCCGGTCGAGTAAGGCATAGAGGTGACTCTGCTTTACTTGCCAGATAAAGCCGAGTGCATCTTTTCGTTGCAATTGCTGAAACAATTCATACGGATGCATGGGCTGTCGGCGTAATAGGCCGAGCAAAGCTAGCTCGATGGTGAGCGATTGTTTAGCTGAAGCCATTGTGACCTGCCAGGTGCCGGAATATTCATTATCCGGTGCAACGATAGACCCTGACGGCGTTTTATCTGATAACGTTCGATGTCAGGGATGAGCAATTGTTAGGTACCGTAAATATCCGACGGGTTATTTTCAGACAGAATTGTCATCTCTTGAGTATTCAGAATATGAGTATTCTATCTGAATGGCCACTCAGAGTCAAGAGGATTCTACTGATGAGCAGTTTTAGCGTTTTTCCTGCCAGTCGGTGTTGACAGCGGAGAGACAGTGAGGCGTGAGGTGAGAAGGGCTAACGACCACCGTTGTTGTGGCGATGATGTCTATCACCGCAGCGGTAGAGGCAGGTTCCGAACTCGCACCTGATGGTATGCTACTACACCAGAGGTGGCTTACAGCCGCACACCGCACGAGGCGGGCCAGCGGCTCGTGCACCTAGGCGGGTCTTCAGCATATTCGGTGTCTGTGCTACCGAGAACGCCCGGCTCCCTCACCTTACTGGTGGGAAAGGCAGGAAGAGCTTTAGGCATCGTTGAACACTCTCCTCTTCACGCACTCCTGCTCACTAACAGAGAGACTCGTTGATTACGACCGAATCAACTTGCGTGATCGGTTTACCCATGGTATCATTCTCGCAACCCAGTAGACGTGAAGTCAATGTTGTGCAACGACGCCATAATTAGGATAGCGTGCCTTGTAGCAACGGGACCGCACGGTTAGACAGCACCGGAGGGGCCGGTGTATTTGTGTAGCCGTACAGATGATACAGGAGTAAACATGCGCAAACACATCACTTTGGTGCTGGCAGGCATTCTCAGTTTCGTATTGGCGGCCTGTGGAGGGCAAGCTCAGCAGGCGCCAACGACTGCGCCGGCACAACCGGCAACGACTGCGCCGGAACAACCAACCGCTGCACCGGCGCCAACCGCTGCACCGGCAGCGACATCTGCTCCGGCAGGTGGTACGTCGGCCCAACCAGCAGCCGGCGGGGTGATTGAACGGATTCTCAGCCGTGGCCGACTGATCTGCGGTGTAAACAACAACCCCTTACCCGGTTTTGCCTCGGTCGACTCGGCTGGTGTCTATCGTGGGTTCGACATCGACTTCTGCCGTGCCGTCGCGGCAGCTCTATTCGATGATCCAACGAAAATCGACTTCCGGCCGCTGAGTGCCCAAGAGCGTTTTACGGCACTACAGAGTGGTGAAATTGATGTGCTGATCCGCAACAGTACCTGGACATTAGGACGTGACGGTGCACTTGGTCTGGATTGGGCACCAACCACCTTCTACGATGGTCAGGGCATGATGGTACGCAAGGATAGTGGTATCGAGACGCTTGAAGACATGAACGGGGCAACGATCTGTGTGCAGACGGGTACGACCACTGAGTTGAATCTGGCTGACCAGTTTCGTGCCCGCGGTCTGACCTTCACGCCGGTCGTTTTCCCCGATGGTGATTCGACGCGAGCCGCGTATGATGCCGGTCAGTGTGATGGTTTCACTACCGACAAGTCGGGTCTGATTTCCAGTCTGACGCTGCTGTCGAATCCGGGAGATCATAAGATTCTGGACGTAACAATGTCAAAGGAGCCGCTCGGCCCGGCTGTACGTCAAGGTGATCCACAGTGGTTCGATGCGGTGCGCTGGATCGTCTTTGCGACCTTCCAGGCCGAAGAATACGGGATTACTTCGCAGAACCTGGATCAGTTCCTGAACAGTGACGTGCCGGAGATCCGCCGCTTCCTTGGACTTGAAGGTGAACTGGGGGCTGGTATTGGGTTGCCGAACGATTTTGCAGTGCGGATTATCCGTCACGTCGGTAACTATGCCGAGATCTACAATCGTAATCTCGGCCCTGATACGCCGTTCAACCTGCCTCGTGGCTTGAACGCACTTTACACCGACGGCGGTTTGCTCTACTCACCACCTTTCCGCTAGACGGTAAACGACACACGGTGGAGGTAGAACACCTCCGCCGTGTGCATCTGGTAGGAGAGGTTAAGGCATATTTGTAATGAACTTTGTAAAAGTACTTTCCGAATAAAATAATGGCTTGATTTAAAGTTGGCGTGACAGTCTCGTTTCAAGGAGAACACCATGGCCGTCGGCTCGCCGTCGATCCCTCCGGGTAAGGTAAATATTCCTTTTTATCGTGACACGCGCATTATTGCAGTGATTGTCCAAATCGTTTTTGCTTTTTTGGTTGCTGTTGGAATCTGGTATCTCTACTCAAATATGATGAATGGTTTACGGCAGGCTAATTTGTTACCCACCTTTTCGTTTTTGTCAGTTCCTGCCGGTTTTCCAATTGCTGAAAGTGTTATTGAATACAATCCTTCAATGACATATGGACGGGCGTTTGTTGTTGGGATTTTGAATACAGTACGAGTTGCCGTTATTGGGATCATTCTGGCGACACTCCTTGGCTTAATACTGGGTATTGCCCGACTCTCAGATAACTGGCTGTTGCGAAATGTAGCTCTGGTGTATGTGGAAATTGTTCGTAACATTCCGTTGCTTTTGCAGTTGATCTTCTGGTTTTCGCTCACTCGTCTTTTTCCCCGTATTCAAGAGAGCATCGATGTTGGTGGTCTCATCTTTCTGCATAACCGTGGCGTGACAATGGCCTGGCCGCAGGTCGGTAACGATTTCGATACCTGGATGCTGTGGGTTTATGGCGGAATTGTGGTTGGCGGCATTTTTTACGTGGTGCGGCGGATTCAGTTTATCCGTCGTGACCGGCCAGGGGTCGCGTTGCCGTATGCGTTCCTTATTGCGTTGGGGATTGCGTTGCTTGGCTTCCTGGTGACCTATTTGATGAATAGCGTCTGGCCGATAAGCCTATCTGTGCCGGTGTTACAACGATTTAATTTTGAGGGTGGAATAACGATCACGAATAGCTTTGCCGCTCTGTTGATTGGATTAGTGATCTATACGGCTGTTTTTATTGGTGAAATTGTACGAAGTGGAATCCTGGCAGTTAGTAAAGGTCAGCGTGAAGCTGCGCGGGCATTGGGTCTCACGCCTGGTCAAACGATGCGGCTTGTCATTCTGCCCCAGGCACTGCGCGTCATTGTTCCTCCGCTCACCAGTCAGTATCTCAACCTGACCAAGAATAGTAGTCTGGCGATTGCCATTGCCTATCCCGATCTCTTCTATGTCGCTAACACGATTAACAATCAGACCGGCCAGGCGATACCGGTGATCTTGATGTTGATGGCCAGCTATCTCTCAGTTAGTTTGCTGACGTCTCTCTTTATGAACTGGTATAACCGCCGGATCCAACTTGTCGAGCGTTAAGGAGACGCCTGTGGCAACTGAAGTGAGTCGTCCAAGTTCGCGCCGCGCACCACGTCAGCAAATTGGTTTGATCGAGTGGTTGCGCAAAAATCTCTTTTCGACCTGGTACAACGTTATTATTACCCTTGTTCTCCTTTACGTCATTTTCCAGGCAGTTACCAGTTTTGTTTCATGGATGATCACTGCACCAGGGTGGCCGGCGGCGTTTACGAACATCAAGCTGCTGCTGACCTGGACGTACCCGGTCGAGCATCTCTGGCGTCCACAGGCAGTAACCGGACTGGTCTTTCTGCTCCTCGGTCTGAGTAGCGGGGTATGGGGAGGAATCGTTCGGATGGTAACGTTTGGCGCGGCCGCAATCAACGCCGGATTAGGTATTGTTGCCTTTACGTTCCCCGACCTACCCGGTCAGACGTCACTTCCCGGCTGGCTCTTTCTTTTCCTCTGTGTGGGGTTACTAATCGGTGGTGATCAAATAGCACGTCGGTTGCGCAATCACCTACGCTGGCCGCTGATTATTGCCTGGCTGCTTTCTTACCCGGTTGCGATCGTGATACTGCGGGGCGGCTTTGGTTTACCAATCGTTGAGACGAAGCTTTGGGGCGGTCTCATGCTGACGCTGCTGCTGGCGATCAGTGGAATTGTGCTCTCATTCCCACTAGGAGTGCTACTAGCTCTAGGTCGCCGCAGTACGCTACCGGTTATTCGTGTGTTCTGTGTGCTCTATATTGAGTTGATCCGTGGTGTGCCGCTGGTGACCGTACTCTTCATGGGTGCACTCTTGCTCCCCCTTTTCCTCCCCGGTGGTGAGAGTATTGATGCGCTGGTACGTGCAATTGTCGCAGTAACCTTGTTTAGTGCCGCCTACCTGGCCGAAAATGTGCGAGGTGGGTTACAGTCGATTCCTAAAGGACAGATAGAAGCCGCCCGTGCGTTGGGTCTGAATGTCTTTCAGACGACCCTATTGATTACGCTGCCACAGGCGTTGCGAGCAGTTGTGCCGGTGCTAGTCGGTCAATTTATTGCGCTCTTCAAAGATACATCACTCGTCGTGATTATCGGTTTAGTCGATCTGCTTGGTGCTGCGCAGAACATCGTCGGTCAACCCCAATGGCTCGGTACACCTGGTGGAGTCTGGCGCGAAACGTTTCTGGTCATTGCTGCGATCTATTGGGTCTTCAGCTTCACGATGTCGCGGATCAGCAAACGGATCGAAGATCAGATTGCACGGAGTCGTCACTAACTTCTATGTCATTTCTGCGCAAGTACCGTTATAGTGTTGCAGGTTCGTTCTCCCTGATTTGTGAAAGGATAATTGTATGAGTGGAAATAGCAATAATGAGTATATTATTATCTGTGAAAATGTTAACAAATGGTACGGTGATTTTCACGCGCTCAAAGATGTCAGTTTGCGCGTGAAGCGAGGTGAGGTTGTGGTAATCTGTGGGCCATCGGGAAGTGGGAAGAGTACGTTTATCCGTACTATCAATCGGCTTGAGGAACATCAGGAAGGTCGGATTATTGTCGATGGGATTGAAATGACTAACGATATTCGCAACATCGATGCTATTCGACGCGAAGTGGGGATGGTGTTCCAGCAGTTTAATCTCTTTCCACATTTGACGGTGATGCAGAATATAACGCTAGCGCCGATTTGGGTGCGTAAAAAGACGCGCAAGGAGAGTGAGGCAAAGGCGCTTGAATTACTCGAACGGGTAGGCATTAAAGAGCAGGCGCATAAGTATCCCGGTCAGCTTTCCGGCGGTCAGCAACAACGGGTTGCGATTGCTCGAGCGCTGGCAATGGAGCCGCGTATTATGCTGTTCGATGAGCCGACATCGGCACTCGATCCCGAAATGGTTAAGGAAGTCCTTGACGTGATGAAAACGCTGGCGCGGAGTGGAATGACGATGCTGTGTGTTACTCACGAGATGGGGTTTGCTCGTGAAGTTGCCGACCGGATTGTGTTTATGGATCAGGGCCAGATTGTCGAAGAGGGCACTCCTGATCAGTTCTTTAGTAATCCACGTAATGAGCGCACCAGACTGTTCCTGAGCCAGATACTGTGAGCGCCTGATCAGGCGCATTCTGGGCGTCAGTTGCTATCGTGGCGGGGCGATGTATATGTCGCCCCGTCAATATTGTCGGGTGTGGGATAGGGTCTGGCAACGTTTTCAACCAATCTGGCAGCAGGTGAGGAAAGCGAAATGGAGCGTTTCCGAACCTATACCTATCCCGATGAGAAGATCGCGGCGAGGAACGTGAAATGGGCTGAGCAGTATACGCAGAAGCGGCAGTTTCCGGTTCCAACTGTAATTAGCGACCAGGTGCTATAGTTGTGCACCGATTACACTCGTTCTCGTGTGTAGCGGCGGATTCCACCCCTTTTCTCTGGCTTGTGGTTAAATGGTGAGGAAGTAGGGGGAGAGAGTCTGTTCCTCTCACTCCTCTGCCCTATCTTCTCGCTTCTTTTTCCCCGCAAAGTTTGCGCATGCACCAGTCGATGCTTCCCCCATTATGTGACGCGGGCCAGCAGCGCGTGCACTTAGGTGCCGCCGATGCGCCAAACATATGGGATGGGGGCCGGCAGCATGTGCATACCGAGATGGCTCTCCTGTGGCAAGGCTGATCACGTGCACGTCCTGTCACAGAATGCGGGCCAGAGGCCCGCGTACCCAGGTGTGATGAAGAACGCTGAAAACTCTGGTACGTCTCCTCGAATCATCGTATCGGGTTTCCCAACAGAGCAGGCTGGTGGCAGAGAAAACGGGGGCAAGGTGCCGACTGCTGACAGGTGTCAGCTACGCTCTGCGCCCGCTGAGCAGTGAATCGAGACCGCTAAACTGACGGTTTTGTTGAGCCAGAGGCCCGCGTACCCAGGTGTGATGAAGAACGCTGAAAACTCTGGTACGTCTCCTCGAATTA
>JAGHYT010000056.1:0-25771 GCA_017743535.1 Chloroflexus sp. | reverse complement strand
GCATAGATGTCTTTTTCACCCCATTCCGGTAGCGGAGGTTCCAGACGAAACTCCGCCCATGGCACATCCGGCGCACGAACGTCTTTCTTTAGCAAGTCGAGGCGCACTGCTATGCCCCGTTCTCGCGTCAGTGTAGCCGGATTGTCCTGCCATTCGCCACGTTTGCCGTGACGTTGACGTAGACGCTGGAACGGCGGATGCCCTGAGAAATCGTGCGCCAGTGCCGTTCGTGCCGGGAGTGTACCAGTCTCATCTGGCAAGAGATCGTCCCGAATAAAGATCGCAGGACGTCCACATGTTGCACTCAGGTACAGGAGTTCTAACAGTGCTGTTTTGCCACTATTATTCGGGCCAATGAGCAGGTTCACTTTCCGTAGACGATCAATGTGTCCCTGCCGAATACCGCGAAAGCGGTGAATCATGATGCGTTCGATCATAGCTACTCCGTAGTTTGTTGCTAAAAACGGTTCCAGGCCGCGATCAGTGAAGCGAAGACCTGACGGAGCTCGTCATCTGGCGTATATTTGACCACATCTCGCGCAAACCACACATGCGATCCGCGATACTGGAAAGCGGTAATGTAAGCATACAGCCATGATTTGGCATGTGTCCATAAATATCCGTTCGATACCATGAGATTGGTGAACTCAATCTCAGCTTTGTGCAAAAGTTGTTGGCAACTCTGCCCCTCAGCAACTATCCTGCTAACAACCTGTTGGTTAATATTGGAATTTTGCAAGATGTTCAGGATATATCCATCAAAATCACATCTTGAAATTCCTGGAACTTCGGCATTCGAGATGTGGAGCACGAGATGCAGGTTGTTTGCTTGATACTCAAAAATATTATTTGTATTTGCATGCTGACTGAACGAAATGTTTTGCCAGAAATCGTTAGTGTCACGCTGTTGAAGATCGCGCAAGAATTGGTCTTTCCGATCTAAGGGGCTAGGACTATCCTCCTGATCGAGCATGAACAGCACATTGCCACCAGTGCCTTGCAACGCGAGTAGCGGGTTTGCTCTGGTGAGAATATCCACTACCGCATCATACCCCTCACGCTGGCGAATGCCTGAAGGTAGTCGAGAAGTCAAACCGTTATGAAGAATCCCTTTCTGGTATAAAACATTGCCCACCTCACGTTCGGTAGCGCCTTCAGCAATAATCAAGACTTCCGCAGGACTCACGGCCTGACCTCTCGCACACGCAGAAAACGTGCTAGCGGCGAGATCAGTTCATCTTCGCTAGTCGTGCGCGGATCGCCAAACAATTCCATCCAACTTCCAATCGACTCACCTGGAAACGTCTGAACTTGCAAGGTTCCCCCTACGAGCTGCAATCGTAGCGTACAGACATCGGATGGGTTGAGCGACGTCTGTTGCTCAGGTTCTCTCATTGCAAGCGCAAGCCATGAAAGCACTTCCAGGCTTTGGGTAGACAAGAAAACCTGCACAGCCTTTCCTGCCACCAGCCGGGCAACTTCATCGAGCAACCGACCAAGAGTGGCAGGGTGCATAAACAACTCCGGATCTTCCCACAAGAACAATCCCGACTCGTGCTGTTCGGCGCGGTCAACCAGGGCGATGAGGGCAGCCAGCACCTTGAACGCATGACGGGCGCCATCGCCGAACTGATCGATCTCAATCGGCAGGGTTCGGTTGGGAAGTTCCAGGTACCCGCCCCAGGTCGTGCCGGTTGGGGTCGGTTTCACGTTCACTCGTACTCCGGCCATATCCGGAAATACCCGCGCCATGCTCTGCGCGATGCGCTCTTCCCACTTGTTCACCGTGCGATAGCACCGTTGCGCAAAGGCGCCTTCAAAGTGGGCATGGGCGGTGTGAAAATCAAAGAAGAGCACATGTGCTGCCGCGCCGTCGCCAGCCTCTGCCCATATTGCCAGTCGATCCAGGGGTTGAGTATCGTTCCAGCGATACACCCAGCGTTGATCCCACACGTAATGCCAGCGCTGCGAGGGGTGCTCTGGACGATGGGTGTTGAGGAGCGTTGGGATGAACTCCGGCGGCGCCTGGTTCGGCTGACTGAGCGAAAACAGGACTGCGTGTTGCATGTCGGTTTTGCGAAACCGGTCTGGTGCTTCAGCAGCCAGACGGAATCGGTGCAACGGGTGTGTTGCCGGAAGATCGGGAAGCTCCAGATCCAAAGCCTTTTCTTTGTCTAGATCAATCACGAAGGAATCCGTCTCACGCACCGCATAGCCATGGCGTTGACGTAGCCGTTTGGTGGGCGAATGCGCCAAAAAATCTCTTGCGACGAGGGTTGTCGCCGCGTGAACGGGAGGCTCAATGGTTTCGGTGATGAGCTGGCAGGTTCGTCTGCTCAAGCCGCCCAGGTAGAGTAGTTCCAGCAGCGCGGACTTGCCGCTATTGTTCGGACCGATCAAGACGTTGAATGCCCGTAGATTTTGGATCACGCCCTCGCGAATACCACGAAAGCGGTGGATGGTCAGAGATTGAAGCATTGCAGTGCCCCCTATAGCAGTTGCCGCACATCCTGAGTTGTTCGCGGACGTTGTTGGGTCAGTGTCCCCTGTACATTCAACGTCTGATTCCAGGTTGTTGCGTTACCTAACGTCTGCGTCAGCATACTCGCTGTTTGCGATTGTGCAGGCAACCACGCCCAGCCGTGAACGCACCACCGGTTATTACCGGGGTCGAGGTATGCCCATGTTGCTACTATTCGTCCTCGTTGACGATTGGGAAGTGCAGCGCCGAATATCGTTTGCTCATCAGCACGATTCCATTTTTGACCAAACCGCCATGCGTTTTTCAAAGCTGGCGTTACCGGTACGATGTTGTAGTGCTGTACCAATGGTTGCACCTGAATGCTAACGCGACTTATCCCTGGGATGTTTGTCCACCAGCCCGGCTGCCTAGGAGTGAAATCGAACCGGAAGAACAGGAATTGCCGCAGATCAGGGTCGGCACTCGCGCTCTGTGATACTGAAATCGTATTCCAGTTCGCCTGCTTTGCCACGGCAAGCACATCTTCACGATTATCTATACGAAATGCACCGTACCCAAGCTGTGGTTTAGCGCCTAGGCTTCCCCACTGTTCCAAAAATAGGAGCAGCGCCGCAATCCGCTGTACTGCCTCTGGATCGCCAGTCAGTCGTAAAGTGAACGTACCCATACGCCCTGGCGGCAAAAACCAGCCTCGCGTGCGATCAGGGGGGCGGATGTTGAGTGGTTGTGCATCCTTCCAGATAGGTTGCGTCTGATCATTAATGATCGTCAGACGAAACCGTCGCCGCCAGCCGGTCGCGCCAAAGACCTGGCATGCATCGCACAGTCCAGCATCGCGCAGACGTTGCAATGGAGTGCTGGCTGATGATTTCTGATACTTTTCAGCGTCGAAGGTGCACTTGCTCTGACTCGGATCGCATGCCTCACCGCCCAACCCACGCACAATCGCTTCATACCACCAACGCATGCTGCCAATCAGTCCGCTTTCGTGCAGCCGGTCGGTCGTTCCCTCCACACCGCCGGTCCAGAAGGGGGTCAGGGTTGTGATCTGCACATCCATTGCTGTTGTCCAATGTTGTTTTACATCAATAGCAGTATGCTAGGAAATTGTACTGATTCCACCATTCAAACCTTTTGGTTTATCAGAAAAATTCTCGGATCGGGAGGTATTAAGATAGTGAACTCAAGATACTGTGACAGCAAATTATACCACACGATCAAAGAATTTTTCAACGTCTTCTTTTTAATCGCTGCTTCACCGGAAATAGATGGAAGAACGTGACGATTTGTTATCCATGCGATCACAACAATCTCCGTCGCACGCAGTCTGGGAACGTTTGGAAGTACGAGGTCGTCATCGGCGTCAGAGGCACATGTGTCCGGCTAAGAACCTATCCGCAACAGCGCGGGAAATAACGGCAGCGAAGGTTGCTCCGTGCTGGTACGAACCGCAGAGGTATCGGGATGCGCCGATGGCCGAGCGGGGATCCCCAATTGCGACGGTCAATGTCCAGCATGACGACGCAACGCACAATAGATTCGAGGCGTCACACCTATATCCGCCAATGGTGGAGAGACGGTTCGCGAACTACCCCTCTACGATGGGCACGGCATCTTCCTGATAGCCAATGCGGGTTATTCATCTTAGAGCCTGATCAAAAACCCGGATTTCTTATTGGGAACGTACCAAGCCTAGGCAACCGTTGTGTTGAGGGGCCAACGTTTTGTTCCTCCATCCGCCGCACGTTCCCGCTGCTGAGCGTGCGGCGCCAGGCGCTGCGGGCGGCCCTCACCCCTAACCCCTCTCCTGCGCTGCGGGAGAGGGGTGATCTGGTTGGTGAACTCGGTATCGTTGAAAGACTCAGCACAGAGTCGCCGCTGCTACGCTAATCTCTCCCCTAGTGGGAGCGGAAGGAGGCTGGGGGGAAAGGGAGGGCCGCCAGGCGCTGCGGGTGGCCCTCACCCCCAACCCCTCTCCCGCGCTGCGGGAGAGGGGTGATCATTCGGATAGGCTCTTAACGTACACTTATGAGTCTTCGCGCTGAGTCTATAAATTGAAAATCGGTTGTTGACAAACTACGTTACCGATATAGTCACGCTCTTTGGTCACAACTTGACGCTCATCACTGGCGAAGAGTATAATCCGCTCGGTTACCTGCTATCAGTTGGCCGATCTTCTCCTGAGCGAAATATCAGCTTTTCCTCAGCCACCTGCTATGTAAGTTTCGCTACCATAGCAGTTAGACAGGTAAATGCTATGATTGCGATCAGTGTCACAAAGGGAGTTTTTGCATGAAACAACGGATCTTTGCTGTATTAGGCCTATTTGTGCTAGTAGCGTCACTGCTGATCTGGCCACGATCCGGCGCCGCTCAAATGGGCGTACCCGATACGTATCCACCCTATCAGGCGCGCTACTTTCCTGAAACTGGCCACAGTGCAGTCAACTGGTTTTTAGAGACCTGGAAGAATACACCGAATGCCCTTTTTGTCCTTGGTTATCCGATCTCAGAACCGTTTATCGAAGAAAGCTTTACCGAGCCAGGTAAGTTCTACCGCGTCCAATATTTCGAGCGGGCAATACTGGAAGAGCATCCCGAAAATTTCGGGATTCAAAATAATCGCTTCTATATCCTGGGCCGTTTGCTCGGTCGGCGGTTGGTTGAAGGGCGTGAGAATGAGCCACCGTTCCAGAGAGTTGCTAACCCTGGTGACGGTACGTGGTTTGCCGAGACAGGGCATACGTTACGTGATAGTCCGGCGCCATTCCGAACCTTCTGGTTGCGAAATGGTGGTCTGGAAGTGTTTGGCTACCCGCTCTCCGAGCAGTTCCAGGAGCGCAATCAGGCAACCGGCGAGGTCTACTGGGTGCAGTATTTTGAGCGCCAGCGCATGGAGTGGCATCCAGATGAACCTGATCCGCGTTATCGCATTTTGCTCGGTTTGTTAGGCAATGAGTACCGCGATCTTAGGCATCGCAACAATCCCGCTTTTAACTACCGTCCACCCGATCAGTCGTTGCCGCGGCCATTTATCTACGGGTTTAATGCCCACCTGTACGGTCAGGGTACCGCCTGGCAGGATCGGAACCGGGTGTTGCAAATGAGCCGTGACGCCGGGGTTTACTGGATTCGACAGCAAGTGCGCTGGATGGATCTCCACGACCGTTCAGGTGCAATTTATTGGGCGGAGCTTGATGACATTGTGGCCGATGCTCATCGTCAGGGTGTGAATTTGTTGTTGAGCATCGTTGCTTCGCCATCCTGGGCAACGGCGAATGGGAGCAATGGGATGCCACGGCGCGAGAACTTTAAAGATTTCGCCTACTTTATGGGTGAGATGGCAAAACGTTATAAAGGGCGCGTGAAAGCCTACCAAATTTGGAACGAACAGAATCGGGCGTGCGAAAATGGTGGTGACTGTGCGCGCGATGGTGGAGTTGGTGGACGAGTGGCTGATGCCAGCTACTATGTCGATCTGCTCGAAGTGGCTTATAAAGCGATTAAAGCCAATGACCCAATGGCAATTGTGGTCAGTGGTGCGCCAACCAGCACTGAGACCAATAATCCAAATATTGCATTGAGTGACACCTCGTATATGCGCTCGATGGCTTCAAATCCAAAGTTCCGGGCGAATGTTGACGCTATCGGTGTTCATCCGGGAGGTCATTACAATCCGCCTGATACGCTCTGGCCTGATCGCCCCGGTCCTGGCCCTCAATGGCGCACCAGCCGCGAGTTCTACTTCCGTCGCGTCGAAGATATTCGTAATATCCTGGTAGAAAACGGTTTGGCTGATAAACCGATCTGGATTACCGAGTTCGGTTGGGCAACGCGCAACAATACACCAGGTTATGAGTACGGGAATTCAATCTCGTTTGAGCAACAGGCCGAATGGATTGTCCGTGCATTCCAAATTGGTCGGCGTGAGTATGCGCCATGGGTAGGAGCGATGTTCCTCTGGAATCTGAATTTTGCCGTGCCATGGCGAGCCCAAGGTAATGAACTCCATGAACAGGCATCGTTCGGCGTAATCAACGGTGATTGGAGTCCGCGTCCGGCCTGGTTTGCCATTCAGGCTATGCCGAAGGATTAGTGTAAGTAAACAGGTAGTACGATCACTGTTAATCGTTCTATCCATCTTTGAACTGAGAGGGAAGCACTTATGTATCGTATTTCGATAAAGCGTATTCGACGCTGGCCAGCTCTTGTACTTGGCCTGATGATCGTGGCTGCGTTTCTAGCGGCCTGTGGCGGAGGAGCAGCTAATCCGCCCGTCAGCAACGTGCCAACAGCAGCGATTGTCGCAACTCCTGACACTTCAACACCGCCTACCGCTGTTCCGACTGTAGCGCCAACTGCTCCAACTACAGCACCGGTTGAGCCAACACCGGCGCCGGTTGAGCCAACACCAGTGCCGATTAATCCCGACTACCTGGAGTTCGGTATCGTTGGTCATCTCTACTACACCGATCGCGATCGCGTACTGCAACTGACGAAGAATGCCGGCTTTGACTGGTTCCGCCAACAGGTGGTGTGGATGGATATTGAAGACCCGGTCAAGGGTATCTATGGTTGGGATGAGCTGGATCGGATCGTAGAGGCGGTTAACCGGTTTGGCATTAAGTTGCTGGTCAATGTGGTGCGCTCGCCTACCGCCTATAACGCAACCAATGGCCTTCCCGATGATCCCGAAACCTTGGCAAACTTCCTTGAGCAGATGGTTCGTCGTTATGGCAATAAAATTCACGCCTACGAAATTTGGAATGAGCCGAATCTGGCGGTAGAGAATGGTGGCGAGATTGTGCCAGAGGATGTCGGGCATTATGTCGAAATTCTGAAGGCTGCCTATACGCGCATTAAGTCGCTGAATCCGGATGCTTTGGTGCTGGCAGCAGCTTCGTCGTCGAGTGGGGTGACCAATCCGTCCATTGCGCTTTCCGATCAAGAGTTCTATCGCCTGATGTACACCTACAACAACGGTGAAGTCCGTAACTACTTCGATATCCAGGCAGTGCATCCAGGTGGTGCGGCTAATCCGCCTGATACCCTCTGGCCTGATAATCCAAGCTATATTCCCGGTTGTAAGCCGGCTCCTGATCGCTGCTGGAACGACCACGAAACCCATTACTTCCGCCATGTAGAAAATGTTCGGAAGTGGATGGAGCAATATGGTATGGGTGATAAGGAGATCTGGATTACCGAGTACGGCTGGGCAACTCCAAATAACACACCGGGCTACGAGTTTGGGAACTACGTCACACCGGAACAGCAGGCGGAGTATATCCGCTCGGCGATGTTGCGCGTCTACGATAACTATCCGTTCGTCGGAAATATGTTCCTCTGGAACATCAACTTCGCCGTGCTCTGGGGTGAACAGGGTAATCCTAATCACGAACAGGCTTCATTCGCTATCCTAAACCCAGATTGGAGCCCGCGCCTATCGTATCTGCGTGCTCAAGATACGATTGCACTGATTAAGACGTGGCAGGGTCGCTTTGTTGCACCGTAATCCGGTGAGGTCAATGGGCAGCTCTCATACTGCCCTACGATGATCCCCTTCCTGATAAGCCGCAGCATGGGGTTTCGGAAAGAAGGACAGAGGATCAGGACAAAATATGCTTCACCCATGAAGTTTGGCGCTGATAACAGCGGGGTGATGAGGTGTGACGGTAGTCTAAACAATCAGTACTAGCGGTGAGCTTGGCGATGGGCGATGCCAATGGGTCGGGGGTCAGCCGGCGGGGGCCGGACGACCGGCAATGATCACGGGCCGGGGGATGATCCGGCCCGTGACTATCACCGGGGCCGCCATCGTGGTCATACCGACCGTTGTCACCGGGGGTACCATCGCCGTCACGCCAACCGCCGTTCTCGTCTCGCCATCACCCTTCTCCATATAAATCACACCACGGCAGGTACATTTCGTCTCTGTGTAGGTCAACGATTTATGGTATACTACACACATAGCAGTCACTTCTAAAAGAATTTCCTATCGAAACCCTACACAAACGGCCTCGATGGCCGTAGGAGTGCGGAATGAACCGTGCTGAACTGATCGCAGAGCTGGAGCGCATCCTTGGCCCACGCGGCGTTGTAGCTAATCCCGATGCGTTACTAACCTACGATGCCGATGGTTGTGTGATGGATACTCACGAGCCGCATGTCGTGGTTCTGCCAACGAGTGCCGAGCAGGTAGCAGCGGTCGTGCGCCTGGCCGCTCGCGCTGCCATGCCGATTGTGCCGCGTGGTGCTGGCACTGGGCTTTCTGGTGGTGCGACGCCGATGCAGGGTGGTATTGTGATCTCTACTGCTCGCATGGATAAGATTTTACAGGTTGATACTGCGAATGGACGTGTTCTGTGTCAACCTGGGGTGATTAACTGGGAGTTATCACAGTATCTAAAACCGTTTGGGTATCAGTTTGCCCCTGATCCATCCTCTCAAAAAGCCTGTACTATTGGTGGGAATATCGCTAATAATTCCGGGGGCCCACACTGTCTGAAATATGGTATCACGGCTAGCCATGTGCTGGCAGTGCAAGTTGTGTTGCCCGACGGTTCAATTATCTGGACTGGTGATGGTAGTGCGTATGCCGCAGGATATGACCTTACCGGTGTGATTACCGGTTCTGAAGGGACGATTGGTTTCGTTACCGCCGCCTGGTTACGCTTGACCCGGCTTCCTGAAGCAGTACGGGTTGTGCTGGCGCTCTTTCCCGATATTGCCGGTGCTTCGACAACAGTGTCACAGGTGATTGCAACTGGCTTGTTGCCTGCTGCACTCGAGATCATGGATCGGCTGGCGATCAAGGCGGTGAACGACATGTATAAGCTGGGTCTCCCCGAAGCTGCTGGCGCCGCTCTGCTGATCGAAGTTGATGGTGTTGAAGATGGTCTTGATGAATTGTTGAATGATATTACCGCTATCTGCTGGCGGAATGGAGCGATTGATGTTCGTCCTGCCCGCACATTGGCCGAGCAAAATCAGGTCTGGGCAGCCCGCAAGAATGCCTTTGGCGCGATGGGACGGTTGGCGCCAACTTACTATCTGGTTGATACGGTGGTACCGCGCACCAAATTACCGCAGACAATGGATGAGGTTGGGCGCATTTCTCGTGAGTTTCGTTTGCCGATAGCCAATGTTTTTCACGCTGGCGATGGCAACCTCCATCCGATCATTCTCTTTGATCGGCGCGATCGCTCGCAAAATCAGCGTGCGCTCGAAGCAGCAACCAGTGTGATGAAGGTAAGTATCGATTTTGGCGGAGTAATTAGCGGTGAACACGGGATTGGGGTTGAAAAACAGGATTATATGACGCTGCTCTTCTCTACTGACGATCTGGCAGCAATGGCCGGTCTCCATCAGAGTTTTGACCCGCACGATCTGTTTAATCCCGGTAAAGTCTTTCCAAAGGGGCGCGGCTGCGGTGAACTGGCGGCTCTGCGCCGTTCGGGTGTGGCCTGGAGTGCTTTGAAGTCAAGTTGAAGCAGATGAATCATGCATCGTTACGTGCCGATCTGGGATCGCTAGTCGGTGAACAATACGTTGTCGAGCATCCTACCGAATACCATATCTATGGTCAACAGCCGTTGTTGAGTGTTGCACCTGGCTCGCTTGAGGAACTGGCGCAGGCGGTTGCCAGGCTGGCTGCCGAGCGGGTTGCCATTGTTCCCTGGGGCGGTGGCACACAGCAGACGTGGGGTCGTCCACCATCACGTCCTTTTGCCGTCGTCTTAACCGGTCGCCTGAACCGTATTCTCGACTATACACCCGATGATCTTACCATTTCGGTTGAAGCCGGTATGACGCTGGGTGCGCTCAGTGCTGCATTAGCAGCGAATGGTCAGATGTTGCCGCTTGATGCGCCGTTGCCCGATCGGGCAACGATCGGTGGCTTGCTGGCAACAGCAATGGACGGTCCCCGGCGCTTGGGATATGGTTCGGCTCGCGATCTGCTGATCGGGATTCGGGTGGTGGAAGCGACCGGACGCATCTCGAAAGCTGGCGGGATGGTAGTAAAGAATGTGAGCGGCTTCGATATGATGAAGCTCTATCTCGGCAGTTTTGGAACACTGGCAATCATTGCCTCGGCCAATTTCAAGCTGATACCGCAACCACGTTCCGCTGCCAGTATTCTCTGTCGGGCCGCAACGCCAGAACCGTTGTGGAAGTTAGTGAATGCTATCGCCTCCAGTCAACTCACCCCGGTTGCAGTGGAATATCTTGAAGCGATCGATCTGGCTGGGGGGCCATTTGCGCTAGCTGTGCGTAGCGAGGGCTTGTCGGCTGCGGTTGAGCGCCACGTCCGTGATGTCACTACGTTTGCTGCCCAGGTTGGGGTACAGGCTGAAGCATTGCGCGGTGAAGCTCACGTTCGGCTATGGGAAGCTATCAACAATCTACCACAGACGGCATCGGTTGCGGCCGATGAGCTGGTTGTGCGTATCACCTGTCTTCCTGCCGCGCTGAGTAGGGTACTAGCTGCGGCGCGGGATGTGGCGCAGCGCGCTGCGGTATCGTTGCAAGCAGTTGCCCGTGCCATAAACGGTATTGCTTACCTGCGAGTGCACGGTTCAGTTTCACAGTTGCACGAATGGCACACTGCCGTATTGCAGGTTGCACCGCAAACAGTACTGCTCGCCGCCCCAACCTCGCTTGTGTCCGAAGTGCCAGCGTTTGGGACTCAGATCGCTAATCTCGAGGTGATGCAGCGGATTAAGCAAGAATTCGATCCCGAAAATCTGCTGAATCCCGGACGTTTTGTCGTATAAACGCCAGAGGAGTTTTGCAACGTGACATCAGTTGCTGCTTCTGCCGAACTGATCGCCGAACTACGAGCGGCGCTTGGGGCGGAGGCTGTCATAACCGAACCGGAAGCGTTACTGACCTACGATTCCGACGGTAGCATGCTGGTTGCCCATCCACCTGCAATCGTGGTTGTGCCAACTACTGCCGAACAGGTGGCTACCGCAGTACGACTAGCTGCCCGCGCTGGTCTGGCAATCGTGGCGCGTGGCGCCGGTACCGGTATTGCTGGTGGGGCTGTACCACTCTGCGGAGGCATGGTAATAAGCACGGCTCGGATGGACAACATTTTAACGGTTGATGTGCGATCACGTCTGGCTATTGTGCAGCCTGGCGTGGTCAATGCCGACCTTAACGCCTATCTCGCACCGCTGGGGTATCAATTTGCGCCCGATCCCTCTTCGCAGCGTGCCAGCACGATCGGCGGGAATATCGCGACCAACGCCGGTGGTCCGCATTGCCTCAAATATGGGGTAACGAGTAATCATGTCCTGGCGGTTGAGGTTGTCGATCATACCGGACATCGCTACTGGACCGGCGATGGGGTTCTTGATCCGGTTGGTTATGACCTGACCGGCTTACTGGCGGGTAGTGAAGGAACACTGGGTGCAGTAACCGCTGCGATTGTGCGGCTGACCCCATTGCCCGAAGCGGTGAGGGTGGTACTGGCGCTCTTTCCGTCGGTGGTTGCGGCTGCCACAGCCGTTAGCGCAGTCATTGCAGCCGGTTCGTTACCTACCTCGCTCGAAGTGATGGATCACAATGCCATTCGGGCAGTAAACAGCGCTTACAGTCTAGGTTTGCCAGAAACGACCGGTACTACCGCATTGATTATCGAAGTTGATGGTGTGCAAGATGGCCTTGACGATCAACTCGATCAGATCATCGCCATCTGTCATCAGCACGGTGCATTTGATGTACGTCCGGCACGCGATCCGGCAACGCAGGCGCGGGTGTGGACAGCAAGGAAGTCGGTTGCCGGCGCCATTGGTCGACTTGCACCTGCCTATTACTTGGTTGATACTGTCGTACCCCGCACCAGATTGCCGGTCATGATGGAGCACGTTGAACGATTGCGGGCTGAATATGGGATGGAAGTGTGTAACGTGTTCCATGCTGGCGATGGCAATTTGCATCCGCTGGTGCTCTACGATCCACGCGATCCGGATCAACGTCAACGGGCACATGCGATTGCAGCCGGTGTACTGGAACTAAGTATCGCCCAGGGTGGTGTGGTCAGCGGTGAACACGGTATCGGCCTGGAGAAATGTGAGTATTTGCCGCGTTTCTTCTCGCCTGCCGAACTGCAATTGCACGCCACTATCCATCAGGTCTTTAATCCAACCGGTTGCTTTAATCCGGCGAAGATATTTCCGCCTGACACAACCCCGGCTGCGCTGGCAGCGGCTCGTGCGGCACGTCTACAACAGCGTGATCCGACAGTTATCCAGAATTCACCTGTTCCGGGTTCGTTTGTGGCTCCAGAAACACCCGCTGCCGCCGCAGAGGTGATCAATGCCTGTCATCACGCGGGAATACCGGTTGTCGCTACAGGTGGTTCCCTCGCACGCTCGTCGCAAGCAGTAACTGTTTCGACAATGCACTGGCGGGGAATATTGGTTTACGAACCAGACGATCTGACGATTAAGGTGGCCGCCGGTACCACTCTGGCCGAACTACAGACATTACTTGCGCCGCATCGCCAGATGCTCCCCCTTGATCTGGCTGACCCACACCAGAGTCTGGGCGGGCTGGTCGCGATGGCAGTTGATGGCCCCCGTCGGTTAGGGTATGGTACCTGGCGTGATTGGGTGCTGGCGCTCGATGTTATCGAGCCTGATGGAACTCCGGTTCGGTTGGGGGCGCAGGTTGTGAAGAATGTGACCGGCTACGATCTGGTGAAATTGTACGTTGGGAGCGCTGGCACACTTGGGATCATCACCGCAGTAGCGCTGAAAGTCTTCCCTCAACCACCAGCAAGTGCAACACTGCTCGGAAAATTCCCCGAATCGGTTGCAGCCTGGGCCTTCATTGATGATCTGGCCACTAGTCGCCTGCTACCGACGGCGGTTGAATATCTGGCCGATACCCAGGCAATTGTTGTTGCGATGCGCGCCGAAGGACATCCGGCAGCAGTTGAGCGCCACATGCGTGAATCAACCATTCTGGCTCAGCGCTATGCTGCTTCGGTTACCGTCGTTCGCGATACCGATGAGACGAACTTCTGGCATCAGACTGTAGCTCGTTATGTACCGATGAGAGAATGGGTGCTGCTGCGAGTCGGTGTTTGGCCGGCACGCTGTGCAGCAACGGTACAGGCTATCACAGCGTATGCTCATCATCGGCAGGTGACAGTAGCGGTTACGGCTCACGCGCTCAATGGGATCATCTACATCCAGGCTACCGGTGATCTACAGCAGATTGCCGCATTCCATAGCGATCTTGTTGCTGCATTCCCGCATACTCACTTATTAGCCGCACCGCCAGCCTTCATACCACATGCGGAAAGGTGGGGACACTTACCGGCTGCCCGCGACCAGATGCGGGCAATCAAAGTTGCTATCGATCCGCACAACCAGATGAACCCAGAAGCATTTTGGTTTGCCGATAATCGTCTATAAGCGAAAGAGGAGAACGACCCGTGACTGTTACTCAGGCATCGTCATCGTCAACTCAGCCGACCATCCCGTTGATCGGTTTTAGCATCAAAGATAAACCAAGCTCTGACATTATCAATACCTGTGTGCATTGTGGATTATGTCTCTCGTCGTGTCCGACCTACCGTGAAACCGGATTAGAAATGGCTTCGCCGCGCGGACGGATCTACTTGATGAAAGCGGTTGACGAAGGACGCATCAGTCTTGCCAGCGAAGTCTTTCAAGAGCAGATGAGCCTGTGTCTGAATTGTCGTGCGTGTGAGGCTGTATGTCCTTCGGGGGTGCAATATGGCGCCATCCTTGAGGCCAGCCGGGCCCAGATCGAGCAGGCACGCGCCGGTAAAGCCGGGCCACCGGCCATACCAGGCACACCAGAACCGAAATTACCTCCCCGTCCGCTCTGGCAACGTGCCCTGCGTGGAGCTGTCTTCGGAGTGCTGTTCAAGCGGATGGAGGTATTCCGGCTCTTTTCAACAATGATGCGGCTCTATCAGCGTAGTGGCATCCAATGGCTTGCTCGCAAGAGTGGTCTGCTCAAGCTCCTCGGTCTGGCCGATACCGAAGCGATGTTGCCGCCAATCAGCGATCACTATAGCGTGCCACGCGGTCAGATTTTCCCGGCAGAGGGTGAACGTCGCTACAGTGTCGCTCTGCTGACCGGTTGCATCATGAGTACTGCTTTTGCACACGTGCACGAAGCAACCATTCGCGTCTTGCGCAAAAATGGCTGTGAGGTCATTCTACCGCCCGATCAGGGGTGTTGTGGTGCGTTGCACACTCACGGCGGGGATCTCGACGGTGGTCGCGAGTTAGCTCGACGTAATATTGCGGCATTTGAAGGATTAGGGGTTGATGCAATCATTGTTAATGCTGCCGGTTGTGGCAGCACGCTGAAAGAATATGGTCACCTCCTGCACGATGACCCGGAATGGCGTGAACGCGCCGAGCGGTTTAGCGCCAAGGTGAAAGACGTACATGAATTTCTCGCCAGTATTGACTTCAATCGGAGTGCACTGGGCAGACTAAATGTAACGGTTACGTATCAGGAGCCGTGCCATCTGGTACATGCCCAGCGCATCAGTACTCAGCCACGGGTATTGTTGACTGCCATCCCTGGCCTCACCCTGAAAGAAATGCCCGAATCCGCACTGTGCTGTGGGAGTGCCGGTATCTACAACATCACTCAGCCCGATATGGCGATGAGTCTTGGCGCCCGCAAGATCGATAATGCCCTTACCACCGGTGCTGAGATTATCGCCACGGCAAACCCTGGCTGTGCATTGCAATTAGCGGGAGAACTGCGCCGCCGCGGAAAGAATGTTCAGGTGCGATATATTATCGAATTGCTCGATGAGTCCTATCGGGTATTTGCAGCCACTTCCTGACAATTCTGGCAAGTAACTTCTTACAGCCCTGTGCAGCCAATAGATTGTGAGATGGCTTGCACAGGGCTTGTTCATGTTGCGCGTTTTCTGCAAGGTATGCTACTATAATTGTACAAGTCGGCACAAAGATCACGCCGAAACTGGCGGTAAATTCGGTAGTCAGCTCGCAATAATAATATCCACCTGTTAGGATCACGTCTGGTTTGGTAAACTGTAAGCTGCTCTATTCCTGGTAGCTACCAAACCTAGACACGACAAGTATCAGCTTGTCAGCATTGATGGGCTAGCTTTCTGTTATAATCACAAGTGATTGAATGTGCCCGAATTCACAAGTTTGAGGGCGGGATTGGAACCGCTACGTATCTAGTCTGGCCACACCAATGAGTGAGATGAATCTTCACCCTGCCAAGCCTGAGATCGAGGCTGTCCGCGCCCAGTTACAGCAAGTGCGCGGCAAGCAATTCTGGCGTTCGCTCGATCAACTGGTCGATACACCGGCCTTCCGCGAACTGCTCGCCCGTGAATTTCCCCAGGGTGCGAGTGAGTTGAGCGATCCGGTGTCACGTCGTTCGTTCCTCAAACTGATGGGAGCATCGTTGGCGCTTGCCGGTCTTTCTGGCTGCACCTTCGCGATCAAACAACCGCAAGAGCAGGTTGCGCCCTTTGCCCGTGCACCGCGTGATCAGATTCCGGGTATTCCCAACTACTACGCTACTGCCGTGACCCTCGATGGGTTTGCGCTTGGGGTTACGGTGAAGAGTAACGAGGGGCGTCCAACCAAGATCGAAGGGAATCCGGTTCATCCGGCCAGTCTGGGCGCAACCGATGTATTTGCCCAGGCCGAATTACTGGCTCTCTACGATCCTGATCGCCCTGAAACAGTACGGCGTAGCGGTTTGCTAAGCACGTGGGAGACATTCCTAACGGCAATTACCGAAACCTTGCAGGTGCAACGTGCTTTGCAGGGTCAGGGGTTACGGGTGCTGACGCCAACAATCACGTCACCAACGCTGCGGGCGCAGTTGAACGAACTGCTGACGACGTTTCCAGCAGCGCGTTGGGTTCAGTATGATCCGGTAGGGCGCAGCAATACGTATGCCGGTACAAAGCTGGCGTTTGGGGCGCCGTATGAACCTCGCTACGATTTTACGCAGGCTGATGTCGTGCTGGCACTCGATGCTGATTTTGTCAGTGAAGGGCCTGGTCGGGTACGCTATGCCCGTGATTTGATGCAGCGGCGACGGGTTCGCGCCGAGACCGACACGATGAGCCGCTTGTATGTGGCCGAGCCGGTGTTTTCACCAACCGGTGCAATTGCAGATCATCGGCTGGCAATCTCGGCTGGTATGATCGGGCAATTAGCGGCAGCAGTGGCAAATCAGTTGGGGGTCGCTGCGGTTGCACCGGCAACCGGTCTGAACGAGAAGCAGCAGCGGTGGGTGTCGGCTGTCGTAGAGGATTTGCGGCGAGCCGGCTCGCGGGCGGTCGTTATTGTCGGTGAAGCGCAACCGCCAGTTGTGCATGCTATTGCTCATGCAATCAATCTTCAGCTCGGCGCTGTTGGGACAACGGTCGAATATACTGAGCCGGTTGCGCAACCATCTGATCCTCAGGACCTGGCGACCCTGGTGAACGATTTGCGGGCTGGCAATGTCGAGTTACTGGTCATTATCGATAGTAATCCCGTCTTTACTGCTCCGGCCGATCTCGGTTTTGCCGAGGCCATGCGGCAAGCAAAACAGACTGTTGTGCTCAACCCCTATGAAGATGAGACGGCAGCGCTGGCAACGTGGTTTATCCCGCTAACCCATCCTCTTGAATCGTGGTCAGACGCCCGTGCCTACGATGGCACAGCAACGATTATGCAGCCGCTGATCCGTCCTCTATACAGCTCGCGGTCGGCACATGAACTTGTGGCTGCCCTGAACGGCAATATCGGGGTAACCGATTACGATATTGTGCGTGCGTACTGGCAGCAGCAAACCGGTCTCGAAGATGCTGCATTCGACGACTTCTTCAAGCGCGCACTTAGCTCAGGTATTGTCGAAGGTTCGCGCTTCACGCCGGTTCAGGTGTCGCTCGTCAATGGCTTGCGGCTTGAAGCACCGGCGCCATCAGCCGGTCTGGAGTTGATCTTTCGCCCCGATCCGGCGATCTGGGATGGTCGCTTCGCAAATAACGGTTGGTTGCAAGAGTTGCCACGTCCAATGACGAAACTGACGTGGGATAATGCGGCGCTGGTCAGTCCACGTACCGCAATTCGTTTGCTCAATTTACCTTTCGATCCGAATAGCCTGTCTGCTCCCGGACGGGCTCGTGAACAGGCGCTGGAACGGCTGACCGGTGAGAACGGCCGCATGATCGATGTCACTACACCGGTTGGTACACTACGACTCCCAATCTGGATTGTACCCGGTCATGCGGAAGATACCATCACGGTGACCCTCGGCTATGGTCGGCAGCAGGGTGGTCGCGTGGCAGAGGGCGCCGGTTTTAATACCTATCGTTTGCGCCCAAGTGCTGCACCGTGGCTGGTTGCCGGAGTTAGTGTAACTGCTACCAACGAACGCTACCTGCTGGTAAGCACCCAAGATCACTGGACGCTCGAAGGGCGTGATGTGGTGCGCGCCGGTGAATTTGCTCGCTTCAAGGAAGACCCCAAGTACATTGCCAAAGAGGTCTATGCCGAGAAGTACGGTTCGCCTGAGCGGAAGCCGAAGTATCAGTCATTGCTACCGGGATCGTTGCCTGGTTATGATTACAGCACCGGTAATCAGTGGGGGATGGTGATTGACCTGTCGGCGTGTATCGGCTGTAATGCCTGTGTGATCGCCTGTCAGGCTGAAAATAACATTCCAATCGTTGGAAAAGAGGAGGTCGCTCGTGGGCGTGAGATGCACTGGATCCGCATTGATCGCTACTACGCCGGAGAGGATCTCGACAATCCCGAAGCATACTTAATGCCAATGACCTGCGCACATTGTGAACAGGCGCCCTGTGAGTTGGTCTGTCCGGTTGCGGCTACTGTTCACGATGCCGAAGGTATCAACAACATGGTCTACAACCGCTGTGTTGGAACGAAGTATTGCTCGAACAACTGTCCCTTTAAGGTGCGCCGGTTTAACTTCTTGCAGTATAGCGACCTGACCAGCGAGAGTCTGAAGCTGATGCGCAACCCAGAAGTGACGGTGCGTAATCGCGGTGTGATGGAAAAGTGCAGCTACTGCGTACAGCGGATCAGCGCAGCACGGATCAAGGCGAAGGTCGAAGGTAATCGGCCTATTCGCGATGGTGAGGTAGTCACTGCGTGTCAGCAGGTTTGTCCGACCGAGGCGATTATCTTTGGCAATATCAATGATCCCGAGAGCCGCGTGGCTCAGATTAAGCAGCAGCCGCACAACTACACCGTGTTCGATGAGTTGAATCTCAAGCCGCGTACAAGCTACCTGGCACGGGTGCGCAACCCCGGTGAAGGGCTTGATGGTGGGCACAGTGCAGGGTAAGAGCAGATCGGCCAGGCAAAACTGGCTGGTGCTAGAAATGAGCATTGGCGTATGAAGTATTCTATTCGTCAATCAATTCTGGCTCGGGTAGTGCGGCTGGCCTGGTTGCCGCTCTGCCTGGTGCTGGTTGCCTGTCACGTTGACATGTATGACCAGCCTAAATATAAGCCGAATGATGTGAGCAATTTCTTTCCGGATGGGCGCGCAATGCAACCGCCGCCCGCTAACACGGTACCGTTGAACAGTTATAATCCCAGCTCGCCATTAATGACTGGCCGGGTCGAGGGTCAACTGGCCGAGCAACTGCCGCCGGAGATCAAACTTGATGCGGCCCTGCTTGCCCATGGACAGTCGCGCTACAACGCTTTCTGCGCTCCGTGTCATGGGTTAGTTGGTGATGGTCAAGGTGTGATTGCTTACCGTGGGCCGATGACTGTACCGACGTTACATCAAGATCGGTTGCGCACAGTTCCGATTGGCTATTTCTTTGATGTGATCACCAACGGTATTGGCAGAATGTACAGTTACGCATCACGTATCCCGCCCGAAGACCGTTGGGCCATTGCGGCGTATATTCGTGCCCTGCAATTGAGTCAAAATACCGATGTGGCCTTGTTGAGTGAGGCTGAGCTGGAACGAGTCAAAGCCGGTCGCTAGGCTAGAGAGTGAGAGACGCGACGTATGTCTGCCCAAATCTTTCCGCGTAATGCAAATGCGATCTTCCTGGCCAGTCTCTTTGGCCTTGTGATGCTGATCATAGGGACGATTGCGGCGATGGTCGGTTTCTACCTCTCGCCATGGTATACTGATGTAGGAGTGGCCAAAGCCCAGCCGGTTCCATTCAGCCATAAGCATCACGTAAGCGAGTTGAAGATCGACTGTCGGTATTGTCACGCCACGGTCGAGAAGGCCGCTCACGCAGGCTTTCCGGCAACTGAAACCTGTATGTCCTGCCATTCCCAGGTCTGGACGAACAGCCCTTTGTTGGAAGTGGTTCGTACTAGCTATCAGACCGGGGAGCCGGTGGTTTGGAACCGTATCTACGACCTGCCCGATTTTGTTTACTTTAACCATTCAATTCATGTTGCAAAGGGTATTGGCTGTAGCTCATGCCACGGTCGAATCGATCAGCAACAGTTAGCGGCAAAAGCGCAGCCGTTGTACATGGGCTGGTGCCTCGGTTGTCATCGCGCTCCTGAAGACCATATTCGACCACGTGAAGAGGTTTTCAATATGGAGTGGGATGTTAATTCGCTATCGCTGGCCGAACGGAAGCAATTGGTGATCGAATATCAGATCCCCACCGATGGCCGCCTGACCAACTGCTTCGTGTGCCATCGCTAGAGGAGAAGTTACTATGAGTCATGCTCACGTACATAGTGAAGGGCCTTCCGCTGAGAGTCTGGCGCTGAATCACGAAGTTAGCGATGCGCAGTCGCAGCCAATTATCTGGGGTGTGGTAATAGTAGCCGGGGTGCTGATACTTTCCTTTGCGTTAATGGCAGGAGTTCTGGCACTAACTGCTGGTTCTGTAGCTGATACCAGTAACGCGCTTTTGGACGACGAGGTGACGCAATTGCAGTTGCCGCCAGCGCCGCGCCTCGAACAAAATCCACGGGTAGAAGGTGATCGGATTATTGCTGAAGCCACGGAACATCTCGAAAGCTATGGCTGGGTCAACGAACGAGCCGGTCGTGCTCATATTCCGATTGAGCGTGCGATGGAATTGCTGCTTGAGCACGGTTTTGATGCGGTGAAGTGATGAATTTCATCATCCTAGATCGTGAGATGGTGTGATGAAACGCCGGTATTGGATAACGTTCGTTGCTTGGTTTGCTGTCCTGTTGTGGATGCCTGCGGTCGCGTTAGCCCAGGGCGGTAAGCCGAATCCGGCAGATGGCGTTGCCTTCGAGCAGCGGATGGGTGAACAGGTTCCGCTCGATGCCCGTTTTATCGACGAGCAGGGCATTGAAGTTCGCCTGGGGCAATTCTTTACTACTGGTCAGCCAGTGGTGCTCGTGATGAGCTATTACGAGTGCCCAATGCTCTGTTCGTTTGTGCGTGAAGGTGTGTTGGCGGCGCTACAGCAGGTACCTCTGACTGCCGGGCAGGATTTTCAGGTTGTCAATATCAGTATTGATCCACTTGAAACGCCGATGATGGCAGCGAATGTCAAAACATTAACCTTGCAGCGCTATGCGCGGCCAGGGGCCGAGCAAGGATGGCATTTCCTGACCGGTAGTGAAGAGCAGATTCGGCGGGTTGCCGATGCGATTGGTTTCAAATATTACTACGATGAAACCATTGATCAGTATGCCCATGCTGCCGGTTTTGTTGTGCTAACGCCGCAAGGAAAAACTGCTCGCTACTTCTTCGGGATCGAGTTTAACGCATCTGATCTGAGGTTGGGTCTGGTCGAGGCGTCAGCCGGAAAGGTCGGGAACGTCATCGACCAAATCCTGCTTCTGTGCTATCAGTACAACCCTGTTACCGGTAAGTACACGCCGACAATTATGACGATTCTCCGTATTGCTGGTGTGCTTACCGTTATCGGGATTATTACGCTCATCGTGATGTTGAGTCGCTCGACTCCTGGCGGTCATCAACCGCCACCACGCGAATCGGTACCAGCTTGATGGCAGTAGCAACTGGGGCAGGAATTCGCCCCCGGACAGGACGAACGTATGCGCGATTTTCCGTTATTTCCTGATCAGGCATCAACCTTTGCACCGCAGGTTGACCAACTCTACTTCTTTCTGGTAGCCCTGAGTCTGATTTTTGCCGGGGTGTTACCGTTCGTCATTCTCTATCTGATCGTCCGTTATCATCGTAGTCAGAAAGTCGATCGGAGCAATCCTGTCAATTCCAACTTAAAATTAGAGCTGACTTGGACCATTATTCCGCTCATTCTGGTCATGTTGGTCTTTTTCTGGGGTGCATTTCTCTACGTTCAGATGCGAACGCCCCCTGCTCGCACGCTTGATGTCTACGTCATCGGTAAGCAGTGGATGTGGCATGTACAGCATCCAAATGGGAAGCGCGAGAATAACGAGCTGCACGTTCCGATTGGTCAGCCGGTCAAGCTCATTATGACTTCGCAAGATGTTATCCATAGCTTTTATATACCGGCGTTCCGTGTGAAGCAAGACGTACTGCCTGGGCGGTATACGGTGATGTGGTTTCAAGCGACGAAGCCTGGTGAATATCACCTCTTCTGTGCAGAGTATTGTGGTACCGAGCACTCGCTGATGATCGGGCGTGTAGTAGCGCTACCGTTGGCCGATTACGAACGCTGGCTGGCTACTCCTGGTCCAGTCATCTTGCCGGACGGTTCAATTGATACTGGTCGGCCAACAGTGGTTGCCAGCCCTGGCGATCCAATGGCTGCGGCTGGCGCCCGGCTCTTCACCAACCTCGGCTGTGCGGGGTGCCATGCGATGGCCGGTGGTGGGGTAGGGCCAAGTTTGAAGGGTTTGTACGGGGCAACCCAAAAGCTAAACGATGGCTCGACGGTGACCGCCGATGAGAATTATCTGCGCGAATCGATTCTGAACCCGAATGCAAAAATTGTTGCCGGCTATGCACCGGTGATGCCGTCGTATCAAGGGCAGATCAGTGAAGATCAGCTCAACCAGTTGATTGCGTATATCAAGTCATTAGCAGATACGGGGAATTAAGCCTATGGCTACGCTTTCACTTCCACAGAGTAGCTACATTCGCGATAACTCACGCACTTTTGTCGAGTGGCTCAAGTCGTGGTTGTTGACCGTCGATCACAAGCGGATCGCGATTCTCTACCTGCTGTCAATCAACTTCTTCTTCCTGCTCGGTGGCCTAGCCGCAACACTGGTGCGCGTCGAGTTGATTACGCCGCAGGGCGATCTGATGTCATCTGATGTCTATAACCGAGCGTTTACGTTGCACGGCGTGATCATGGTCTTTTTCTTCCTGATCCCGTCGATCCCGGCCGTACTGGGGAACTTTCTGGTGCCGTTGATGATCGGCGCTCGTGATCTGGCTTTCCCACGGCTGAACTTGCTAAGCTGGTATCTCTACATGATCGGTGGTATTTTTGCCCTGATCGCTGCTGTGTTTGGCGGGGTAGACACCGGTTGGACCTTCTATACTCCCTTCAGTTCAACGTACTCTAACTCGAATGTGGTGATGACGATAACCGGTGCATTCATTATGGGGTTCTCCTCTATTCTGACCGGACTCAATTTTATCGTCACCATTCACAAGATGCGGGCGCCTGGCTTGACCTGGTTCCGCTTACCATTGTTCATCTGGGCCAACTACGCGACCAGCATTATTCAGATTCTGGCTACGCCGGTATTGGGGATTGCCCTGTTGCTGGTCGTCGTTGAGCGCTTGTGGGGAGTAGGTATCTACGATCCGGCACTTGGTGGTGATCCGCTGCTCTTCCAACACCTGTTCTGGTTTTACTCACATCCGGCGGTTTACATTATGATCTTGCCGGCGATGGGTGTCATTAGTGAGTTGATCAGTACCTTCTCGCGCAAGCGTATTTTTGGCTACGAGTTCATTGCCTTTTCGAGTATCGCCATCGCAATTCTGGGCTTCCTGGTCTGGGGGCACCACATGTTCGTCAGTAGCCAATCGGTGTACGCAGGGATGATCTTCTCGTTTATCACGATGCTGGTGGCTATTCCTTCGGCCATTAAAGTCTTTAACTGGACGGCAACGCTGTACAAGGGTTCGATCAGCTATCGCACACCGATGCTCTATGCGTTGAGCTTCATCGGTTTGTTTGTGATCGGTGGTCTGACCGGTATTTTCCTTGCGGTAACGGCGGTTGACCTGCACGTGACCGATACGTACTTCGTGGTCGCGCATTTCCACTACGTGATGGTGGGTGGTACGATTATGGCCTACCTCGGTGGTATACACTTCTGGTGGCCGAAGATGACCGGACGGATGTACAACGAGACGTGGGGTAGTATTGCAGCCTTGATCATTTTTGTTGGCTTCAATATGACCTTCTTCCCTCAGTTCATTCTTGGCTATCTGGGAATGCCGCGGCGCTATCACGTCTATCCGCCAGAGTTCCAGGTTCTGCACGTTATGAGCACTGCTGGGGCAAGTATTCTGGCGATTGGGTTTATTGTGCCGCTGATATATCTAGGCATCTCGTTGTGGAAGGGGCGTATTGCCGGTGATAATCCGTGGGGTGCAACCGGACTTGAGTGGAAGACATCATCGCCGCCACCCACTCATAACTTTGACAAGACACCCATTGTAACCGAAGAGGCGTATGCGTACCCGCCTGAAGCGGCTGAACGTGATGCAGCATCATGGCGACCGGGTTCGCCGCTTTAGAGCAGGTTCGTGATTGTCAGGGTTGCTGTTAGGTTCAGAAGTGATGAACAGTCGTCGGCAGTGGCATTGACAGGTTAAGGCAGAGGAGAGAGCGTTGGCAACGATTACTCACGAAGAGGCGCATGTGCATGTTCACGGTCCCGAACTGCAACATCAGTTCGAGACGCCAGAACAGCAGAAAGAAGCAGCCACGCTAGGCATGTGGGCCTTTCTCGTCACCGAAATCATGTTGTTCGGTGGTATCTTCATGGCCTACATCGTCTACCGTTGGGCCTTCCCTGAAGCATGGGAAGAATCGGCAGCAATGCTGAATACGCCGCTTGCAGCGGTGAATACGGTTGTGCTGCTGGTAAGCTCGCTAACGGTGGCACTAGCAGTAAATGCAGCCGAGGAGGGAAACAAGCGGCGTTTACTGACTATGCTCGTGTTGACCATGATACTTGGTCTAACCTTCTTGCTCATTAAGGGTTACGAGTATAGTGAAAAGTTTGCCCACTGCGCTGGCGCTAAAGATCCAATCAGTTGGATTACCGGTAGTGATTTGCATGAGAGTCACGAGTGTCTGGTGCCGGGCCGAAACTTCATGTTTCCGAGCGAGCATGGAGCAACGAGCAGTGGTCATGGACATGGAGCAGCCAAGACTGGTCTGATGCAGTCTGGACATCAGCTCTTCTTCTTCCTCTACTTTTGCGCGACTGGTCTGCACGCCATTCACATGATTATTGGTCTGGGGGTGATGAGTACGATCACGGTGATGGCGCTACGGAATACGTTCTCGCCGACGTACTACACACCGGTAGAGATTGGCGGCCTCTACTGGCACTTGATCGACATCATTTGGGTCTTCCTCTTCCCACTGTTTTACCTGGTTTAGGAGGTTGCGATGGGTGAGAAACACGCACATCATACTACTCATCACCACAGCGCCGGGCATGCCCATATCTCGCGAGGTACCTATTATCGGGTCTTCGCAGCGCTGATGGTCCTCATGGTCCTTACCGTCGCTGCCTGGTGGGTTGAGAAGAATCTGATTTCTATGCCAGGTTGGTTAGCAGTCACAATTGCGATGAGTATTGCCGTCGCGAAAACTGCGTTGATTGTGATTTATTTTATGCACGTAAAGGTCAGTTCTCGGATCACGCAGGTGTATGCGGTGGGTGCATTTGTCTGGCTTATTATCTTGTTCGTCATTACAATGAGCGATTATGTTGCTCGTGGCTGGCCGCCGCAAGCCGGACCATTGCCGTAAGAGTGTCTTTGGTTTCTTGAAGGACGGGCGGCGCATTCGGTCAGACAGGCATTGCACCAGTTAAAGAGATATGTTACACGAGGGGCGGTCCCAAGATACCGCCCTTTGTTTATATACGCGGGCCTTCGGCCCGCGCACCCAGGGGCGCCGTATTGGCGGGCCGCAGGCCCCTAAGCACCCAGGGCGCGCCGCATTGGCGGGCCGCAGGCCCGCGCACCCAGGAGGCGCCGCATTGGCGGGTCGCAGGCCCGCGCACCCAGGAGGTGCCGCATTGGTGGGTCGCAGGCCCGCGCACCTAGAGCGTGTTATGCACTTTGTGCCATGAAAGTGACGAACCGATGCACCAAC
>JAGHYT010000243.1:0-3074 GCA_017743535.1 Chloroflexus sp. | reverse complement strand
TGCTGAGGCGCCAACCGATGGTTTGTCACCACGCACCGCACACTGCGGGCCGGAGGCCCGCGCATCTAGGGAAATCAGGGAGGGACGGGTTCCTTCCCGCTGGTGTACTGAGGCGCCAACCGATGGTTTATCACCACGCACCGCACCCTGCAGACCGGAGGCCCGCGCACCTAGGGAAATCATGGGGATCGGAAATATGAGCGTGTGTGAGAACCACGACCAAAATCCGATAACTCCGAAAACCCATGCCCCACCACTTAACCGCTTCTCATAGTAGTCAAAATTTGGTATAATCAATATTCAAGAATGGTACGGATTTGGTACGCGCTAGCGATCCCCTACTGAGTCCCTCTCGGTCGAGTACGGACGCAACGCAACCCCACCGGCCAAGTAGCCCTTCGTTGTTCTGCTAGAGGAGTAGCGAGCCATGAGCTTCGCAGACAAGACCCTTACATGTCGAGATTGTGGGATGGATTTCGTCTTTACAGCGGGCGAACAGCAATTCTACGCCACCAAAGGCTTTATCAATGAGCCGGTGCGCTGTCCGTCTTGCCGAAAGGCACGCAAGACCCAGATGAGCGGATCATCTGATCGTAGACGACCGGTACATACAACCCCAGTGGCTCGCGAGCGGGTAAATTATCAGGTGACCTGTGCCGGTTGTGGTCAGGAGACAACTGTACCCTTCGTACCTCGTGGTACAAAACCGGTCTACTGTAGCGCATGCTTCAACCGGATGCGCAGTAGTCAGCGCACGACGTTCTGAGACATTGCCCGTAACCATTCAGAAGGAATAGCAGCAAACCACACCTCGCCTATATCCACTACGGCGTGATGCGCACAGGGTACACCCGATGTGCCGGTTTGTTGATCAGACGTATAGACTCTTCGACAATCATCGCAATCCGATCGTAGGGGTGAGGCAATGCCTCACCCCTACACGTGACGCCACCAGCATCAGACCTGTCGTACATCGCGTTGCTTCCATTGACATATTTGACGTGAAATGACAACGAGCTATTCAGATAGGCACTAAGCTAACACCAGTTCTGTCAAAAAGCAACATATATCACACGGCAAACATCGTGTAACATCGTGTAACGATTCTATCCGTTCACTGACTTCCACGCCGACTCATACGCGCTTCCGAATGTCAATGTTTCTAAGCACATCCCTGAGCGTCTGTATGGAGAGTGCCTGCAAGGGCTATAGACTGCTAAAGTATGTCTTCAGTAGTCCAAATGATCAGAGAAGAAGTGTAGCGTGATCAGCTTCGGGGCACCTGCGCTGACCAGACGATACAACAACGTAGTGACACCAACCAACATCTCGTCTCCGCCACTGATCCCCCACAGTACACAATCGCTTGAGTGCACCATCATTCGGCCCGCTATGAGGAAGGAGAGCCGAGGCAGGTAGTTGGCGGTGAGGTGACCAGCCTCCCCCTTCCGCCAACGGTCCTACGCAAACCATGGGTACGCACGTCACTGGCCCGCGTTGGTGTGCTGGCAAATCTATGTCAGTGAGCGCAGGCAGGTGAAACTCGCCCTGGCCGTGCGCTGACAGGCGTGATCGACAAGAACACAGAGAGCCTAGCTACAGACCTCTATCAGCACAGGATGTTACCTCTTCTGCACTCGTTTCTCTTTCCTCTCCCCTCACCGCTGACGAGTAGGGTAAAAACTATACGAAACGGTATTGTTGCCCTAAATACTGTTGCATAAAAAATTAAATCATGGTATAATTGCTTCCGGTTTCCACCACCAGACCAAAATGCCAATGGAGTCAGCCTGCCTTGTCGCACAAAAGAGGTCAAGTTATGCACCGCCGCACCTTCCACCTGCTCATTGCGCTCCTGATCGTCGCCGGTTTGCTACGCCTACTCATTCCGCCACCCGCTCTGGCCGCTGGTGAAGAGGTGCGTAGTAATTTGAACGGTTGGGGTACCACACCGTGGAGTATGTCTGCCTCGCTCGGTGGTACCTTTATCTACGTCAGTGGTCAAATAACTGACTCTAACAATCCCAGCACCCAGTTCAAGTTCTACAAGAATAGTAGTTTGTGGTATGGAAAATTTGACACGACTCCGATCAGTTTTGGTAGTATCTTTACCGGTCTCAGCAGTAATAGCAGTGCACCTAATATAATTTTTAACCACATCAGTGGCCGCTACTACGTCTTCAAGTGGGATGGTGATGGGCGTGGGGTTGTCTTCCAGCTTACTGCATCACCGGCGGCAATTACCGGGGTAAGCCGCACGCCAACAACACCCACCGCCGGGCAGGCAGTGACGGTGACGGCGACAACGAATGTGGCGCCACCCTCTGAACAGGCACTCTGGCTACGATATGCGCTCAACGGTAATTGGAGCAGTTCGACGGTGGTGAAGATGACCGGCAGTGGCACATCATTCAGTGCCACCATTCCGGCTCAGAGCGCCGGTACGACAGTTAGTTACTACGTTTTCAGTTCTGGGAATGTAGGCAGCATTGCCGGCGCGGATGCCGATCTAATGACGATTACTTACGATACGAACGGTGGCAGTAACTACAGTTATACCGTCAGCAGTGGCACAAGTGCGATTACCCCGACACAGGCACGGGCGCTGTGGCTTGATCTGAATACCATTGCCTGGAATGGTGGCCCGGCAGCCAGCTTTCGCCTGTTGTACGATCCTGATGGCGGGATAACAACCGCTGCCGAGACAACGACATGTACCTTCCCAACACCGGCTGCACCATGCTACGTTCCCTTGACAGCAAGCGGCACGGTGAGCGGGTCGGTCAAGAACCCGAATGCCAATGGCCTTACCCGATTGCTGACCGGGCTGAGTGCCGCTGATGCGCGTCATCTGTTGCGTGGTCAGGTGGTGGTTGCCGCTTATAACGGTAGTGGGTCGCGCATTGACGCGACCGGCGTACAGATTCAGGGTGTCCTCGATGACCTCTACGCAGCCAGTGCCACGACTCAGACGCTAGGGGTAAGCTATAGCGGTGCAATACCGACCGTCAGACTCTGGGCGCCAACGGCTAAATCTGTTTCATTACGGCGGTTTGCAAACTCGACGACCAGCA
>JAGHYT010000055.1:0-25774 GCA_017743535.1 Chloroflexus sp. | reverse complement strand
CGCGGTTCTTCCAGCAAAACATCGTTGATCACGTATTCACCGTAGGCCACCCGCCGCAGCGTTTCGGCGAGTGCTGCTGGTTTAATATCTTTTGAACGGTACGCTGCTGCACCGGCGCGCAGCGCATTAAACGCTGCTTCATCACTCTCGTGCATACTCAACATTACTACGGCGATGCTGGGGTACTGGCGACGAATCTGGCGTGTTAGCTCTAAACCACTCATGCCGGGCAAGTTCAGGTCAACGAGCATCACATTCGGTTCGTGACCGGCATCAACCTGTGCCAGCCAATGTAATGCTTCTTCACCATTCGCCGCCTCGCCAACAATCTGGATGTCCGGTTCGTTTGCCAGCGCCCACCGTACTCCCTGGCGAAACAGTGGATGATCATCAACAACCAGTAGTCTTACGGTTGAATTGACCATGGCGGTGGTTCCTTTCCTTGATTGCGCAGCCATGCGTGATATGCCTGTTCTGGGTCGATAGGAGGTTGTATACCGGCAATCTGTAACAACCTGGCTACTGCTGGTAACGGTAATCCTACTACATTGGTGTAGCTACCGTCGATGGCAGCAATCAGTGCAGCACCGCCACTTTGCAGGCCATATCCGCCAGCCTTATCGAGCGATTCGCCTGATGCAACATACGCGGCAATTTCATCCTCGGATAAAGAACGCATCGTGACCCGGCTGACCACCAGATCAAATAGCACCCGTCGTTGATCGTAGATGAACCCCTCAGTCCCCATATCGGGATGCATTACGATGCACAGACCGGTAAGAACGGTATGGGTACGACCGGCCAGCCGACGAAGCATCGCTATCGCATGATCTTGATTCTGTGGCTTACCCAAAACTGTTCCATCAATTGCAACTTCGGTATCGGCAGCCAAAACGATTGCATCAGGGTGTTGTTGACTGACATCAGCAGCTTTACGCCAGGCAACCAGGGTTGGATGCGCTTCCAATGGCAACGCAAGCGGTAACGCCGGTAGATGTTCGACCAAGTCAGGCGGTGGTGGCGCCGGATAGTCTTCAACCTGACTGACCAGACAGGTATACGTAACCCCAAGTTGGGCGAGTAATTCACGTCGGCGTGGCGACGCTGAAGCCAGGATGAGCGACCTCATAACCCTCCTGTCGTGATGTTCCGTGGCGCTTTCAATCATAGCATGGCCGATAGTGACGCGCAAGACAAACACTTACAAAAATACCCTGCTATAAATCAGGAAGTTTTTCGGTTGACAGTCGCAAACACAACGAGTATAATCCCGCCTAACGATGTACAGTCTCTTCAACAATCGGTAGTTGTCGTTGCACCACGCCTCACGCTATTCAGCCCGCAAAAAGCAGGTTTGTATTATCTCAACGTCTGAACATGTTGGATTGATAGTGCAACCAGATAAGCGGCCTGCAGGTTCTAGAAAGGAGGTGCGCGGCAAGGAGTAAACGCAATGGCGCGGTTCGACTAGCGCAGGGAAAAGAGGCTGGAAATCGTTGGTTTTATTGCCCTCAGATATTTAAGGAGGACACACACAGATGGTTAGCTTTACCAAACGCGCTGTTGCCATTATGATGGTGATGGCAATGGTTATTCCCATTCTGGCCGCATGTGGTACTGCACAACCGCAGGTGATCCGCGAGACGGTTGTTGTGGTGCAGACGGCTGAGCCGATACGTGAAACGGTTGTTGAGACGGTCGTAGTCACTGAGGCGGTTGCTCCAGAGCCGTACACCACACCACACCCGATTTTGAGTGACATCCGTGTGCGCCAGGCAATTGCCTACTGCACCAATCGCCCAGAGCTGATCGCTTCGGTTTACCCCTATCTCACGCCTGAGCAGCAGCAGGAACTGCTGATGGACACCTTCCTGCCGAAAGCGCACTGGGCAGCAGCCAAGGAGAACATTACCGTTTATCCGTTCGATCCAGAGAAGGGGAAGCAACTGCTCGAGGAAGCAGGCTGGACTGGATCACCGATCCGCAGCAATGCTAACGGTGAACCGCTGTCGTTGAGCTTTACGACAACTAATGCCCAGTTCCGGCAGACCTGGTCGGCTGTCTTTATTCGCCAGATGCAGGCATGTGGTATCCAGATTATTCCAACGTATGCGCCAGCCTCATGGTGGTTCGGCAGCAGCACCGGTTTGCGGCGCCGCGATTTCGAGCTGGGCGCCTTCGCTTGGGTTGGTGAGGCCGATCCCCGTGGTCGGACGCTCTACGCCTGTGATCAGATTCCGCTCCCCTCGAATAACTGGGAGGGTCAAAACTATATGGGTTGGTGCAATGAGCGGGCCAGCCGGGCGATTATTGCCGCCAACAATACCCTTGATCGGGCCGAGCGTATTCGCCAGTACGCCATCGTGCAGGAGGAATTCACCAAAGATATGGTGAGCCTGCCGCTCTTCAATCGGCTAGAGGCGTATGCCGCGACCAACCGGCTCAAGAACTTCAAGACGAACCCAACCGAGTACTACACGGCGAACGCCGACGAGTGGGAGTTGACCGAGGGCGACACGCTTGTGTTGGGCTTCACTCAAGAGCCACAAACGATGTGGAGCCTGATCGAGAGTGCTGCCGTACAGCGGGTTGCTTCGCAACTGCTCGGTGTTCCGGCAACGACCAGCTATGACTACGACTACCAGCCGGTGGGTCTGGATGGTCTCTCAACCATCGAAAGTGGCCGCGCTACCAATGTTGATGTCGAAGTTAAGGAAGGCGACATCGTCTGGAATACCGATGGTGAGGCAGTCCCGCTGGCGCCGGGTGTTGAGATCACCACTGCCGATGGCGAGACGATCACCTATCAGGGTGGTACGGTCAAGATGAAGCAATTGACCGTCACCGACAAGTGGATTTCGGGCATCAAGTGGGAAGATGGTGAGCCGTTGAAGAAAGCCGATTTCGAGCTGGCTTACAAGATCAACTGTGATCCGGATTCAGGTGCTACGTCGCTCACCTACTGCAACTCGATCAAGAGCATTGACTTCAAGAGCGACACCGAGTACACTGTTACCTTCCACCCTGGTGTACAGTGGCCGACCTATTTCGCCGGCGCCGGTCTGGGTGCCTATCCGTCGCATCAGGTCTTGAGCGATGGCCGCAAGCTGGCCGACGTTCCGGCAGCCGAGTGGCAGACCTTGCCCGAGATTATCGAGCGTCCGCTGAGCAATGGCCCCTACATCCTCAAGGAGTGGGTTAAGGGCCAGAGCATGACCTTTGAGGCGAACCCCAATTACTACAAGGGTGAGGTCAAGGTCAAGAAGGTGATTATCAAGTTCATCGCCGACACTAACCAGGCCGTTGCACAGTTGCTGACCGGTGAAGTGGACGTGTTGGGTAGCGAGACACTAGGTGCTGGTGCTGAAGTGCAAACAGTGATCGAAGCAGGTAAGGAAGGCAAGATTCAGGCCTTCGTCGTTGCCAGCCCGACCTGGGAGCACATTGATATGAACCTCTTCACCAAGTAATCGTTATCTGAACGGAAACAGGATGGCGGTGGGCAGTTTCGTTGCCCATCGCCATGCTATCTGTAAGATAATCCACGTCGGTAGACGTGGCAGGTCTATATCCACGTCTGAGGAGTACTCGTATGGCAGGTTACCTTGCCCGCCGTTTCTTACAAATGTTACTTGTTGCATTGGTAGCAGCCATCTGTTCGTATGGCATGTTATACCTGGTACCAGGCGGGCCAATTGATCAATTGCTGGCTGAGCAGCAAAATACCGGTCAAAATCGAATTACAGAAGACGATATTCGCCGCGTGCGTGAGCGTTTTGAATTAGATATCTATTTGCCATTTCGTTTCACCCGTTGGCTGATCGGCTGGCCAGCCGGGCCGTTGCCCGGTGGAATTGGTGCCGATTGGCAAGTGGGTTGTTCCATCCCAGGGCAGGTGCGACTACGTTATCCTGATGGTCGGGTAGAGGTGGTCGAAGAGGGTTGTGAAGTGCCGGTGACTCTGGCCGATCTCGAAGGTCGAAAGGTGAGTCGGGGAATCGTCTTCGGTGACTTTGGGATGTCGCAAGTGATGCTCCGTGGGCGTCCGGTCACTGATTTGATCATGACCCGCTTACCGTACACGCTCTATTTGATGGGTGCCTCTATTTTACTGTCAATCTTGATCGCCATACCAATCGGAGTGTATTCTGCAGTCAGGCAGTATTCGCGCTTCGATTATGTGATGACAACGGTTGCTTTTATTGGGGCTTCACTACCCAGCTTTGTTTTCGGTATCTTCGCTATTCTGCTCTTCTCGGTTTTAGCTAAAAATGCCGGGCTGCCGTATCTCCCACCTGGCGATGCGGTTGGGGTACGTGATTACACGATACCCTGGATCGGAACCGTCCAGGCCGGATCGTTCCTCGACCGGTTTCTGCGCTTCTTGATGCCGTGCGGCGTCCTAACGTTTATCAATATTGCGGGTTGGAGCCGTTTTGTGCGCGGAAGTATGCTTGAAGTGCTGAGCCTTGATTATGTGCGTACTGCACGGGCTAAGGGTGTCGCCGAACGAGTGGTGATCCTCAAGCATGCCCTGCGTAATTCGTTAATCCCATTTGTAACGCTGCTGGCCGGCATTCTGGTTTCGCTCTTCAGTGGTGCATTGATTACCGAGACCGTGTTCAATTGGCCGGGGATCGGTCGTTTGTTCATCGATGCGCTTAGTCGCAATGATTATAATGTAGTCATGGCATTGCTGATCATCAATGTCGTGTTATTGCTGATCGGGATTTTAATTGTTGATATTCTGTACACGGTTGTCGATCCGCGTATCCGACTAACGTAAATTGGTATAGTTGACCGACAAAGGTGTTGGTCGTATTTCAATCAATTCACGAGGAGAGTTTTGATGGCCACTAGCACGACTGCCGTGCCGCTTGAAGAGGCCGTGACCCGGCGATCTGAAGGGCAATGGGCGATTGTTTTTCGTCGTTTCCGACGCCATCGTCTGGCAATGTTTTGTGTGGGCATATTGACGCTTTTGCTGATCTTATCGGCAGCGACCCCCCTCATCGCCCCTTACGAACGCGATCAACCTAACCTCACCGGTCGCTTTCTTACACCGATGGGGGTTGATGCGGATGGCGGTTTCCATCTGTTAGGTACCGATCACCTTGGCCGCGATTACGCAACGCGATTGCTGTACGCTTCGCGGGTGTCACTCGGTACGGCGTTTATCGCGACTCTGATCTCTTCAACCATTGGCATCTTGCTGGGCATGCTGGCAGGATATTTTGGTGGATGGGTTGATACAATTATCAGTCGGACCCTCGAAATTGTTGCAACCTTCCCTACGCTCCTCCTCCTGCTGATTCTGGCATCAATTCTGGTACAGAACATCAACGCTGTACCGTTACCGTCCTGGGGGGCTTCACTGCTGGCGTTCATCTTTGCCGTTTCAGAGCGTGAGGCGCGCATTATTTTTGCGGTGATCCTGGTATTGGCCTTCTTTGGTTGGACGGGAACGGCCCGTTTGATGCGCGGTATGGTACTCTCGGTACGCGAAAATGTGTATATCGAGTCGGCACGTGCGTTGGGCGCTAGTAATATGCGCATTCTGTTCCGCCATGTCTTCCCGAATGCCCTGCCGCCGATGATTGTCGATTTCACGTTGGGCGTTAATGGTACGCTGGTTGCCGAATCGGCGTTGAGTTTCCTCGGTTTCGGCATTCAGGACCCAACACCAACCTGGGGGAATATGCTCAGCTATGCTCAAAGCTATATGTTCCAGCATCCGTGGATGCCACTTATCCCGGCAATGCCGATCCTGATTGCCTCAATCGCGATTAACTACATTGGTGATGGTTTGCGTGATGCGCTTGATCCGCGTCAGCGTGGCTGAAAAAGAGGCTCGTAGTTCCTTTTGCTCTCTAGGATCGCTGAGGGCATGAACGCTTGAGATATAAAGATACGGAGTAACTGTGGCAACTGTATCTCGTGTCGTAACCGGTGCAGAACGTTCGGTTGCCCGTCGTGGCGCTGAGTTACTGCGTGTAGAAGGGTTAAAAACCTACTTTTTCACTGAAGAAGGCGTGGTGCAGGCGGTGGATGGGGTCGATTTTACCCTCCACCGTGGTGAAACGCTCGGGATTGTCGGTGAGTCGGGGTCGGGTAAGAGCGTAACCTCGCTGTCAATCATGCGCCTGGTCAGCCCGCCTGGCCGTATTGTCGAGGGGAAGATCATTTTTGATGGGATCGATTTGCTTACCCTCGATTCTGAATCGATGCGCAAGATTCGCGGTGATCGGATCGCGATGATTTTTCAACAGCCAACGACTGCGCTGAATCCGGTATTCCGGGTTGGCGATCAAATTATCGAGACACTGGAGATTCATCAGGGATTGAAGGGTGAAGAGGCGCAGAAACGCTGTATTGAACTCCTTTCAATGGTCGGTTTACCCGATCCTCAGCGTCGGATGCGTCAGTATCCCCATGAATTGTCCGGTGGCCAATGTCAGCGGGTGATGATTGCCATGGCTTTGGCGTGTAATCCAGAGCTTTTGATCGCCGATGAACCGACAACTGCGCTGGATGTGACGATTCAGGCCCAGATTCTTGATCTGATGCGCGAGTTGCGCGAAAAGATTGACACGGCCATTATGTTGATCACGCATGATATGGGGGTGATCGCCGAAATGGCTGATAGTGTGGTCGTGATGTATGCCGGTCAGGTCGTTGAATATGCCGATGTCCGGTCGCTCTTTAGCGATCCAAAGCACCCCTATACACGCGGTTTGCTCAATTCTATGCCGGTACTTGGCGATACCCGCGAAGAATTGGAAGTTATCCCCGGCACAGTTCCCAGTTTGATCAATCCACCGAAGGGGTGTCGTTTCGCTTCGCGTTGTAGCAAGCGGTTTGAGAAGTGTGACCAGCCCCCACCGATGATCGAGCTAGGAACACAGCGGCGAGTGCGGTGCTGGCTGTATGAGGAATGAAGCGAGTGCAACGTTACTGCCCGGTAGCGCTCTTGCCCGTTCCGAACGTAGAAAGTTATGATCAAAATAGCTTGCAGACGCTCTCCAAGCGTGATTGTACGGTGATCTGGCAGGGTAGCATGCCCTCGCCCCGCCTGTTCCCGTCTGTAGGAAAGAAACATCTGTCGCGTCCTGCAAAGCTGTTTTTACGATAAGTTCATGGAGTGAACGAATGGCGTCAATCTCATCGACCGATGACACCTTACTTGAGGTTCGTAATCTCAAAAAGTATTTCCCGATTAAAGGTGGTTTTTTGCGCCGCACCGTTGCTGAGGTACGGGCAGTTGATGATGTCAGTTTCACCATTAAACGAGGTGAAACGTTAGGGCTGGTCGGCGAGAGTGGGTGTGGAAAGACCACGACTGGTCGCACCATTCTCCGTCTTGAACGAGCAACTGCTGGCGAAGTTATTTTTGAGGGTCAGGATGTTATGCGGGCCAGTGGTCGGACACTGAAGGCCCTGCGGCGTGATATGCAAATTATCTTTCAAGATCCCTATGCCTCACTTGATCCCCGCATTACAATCGGGGAAAGTGTGGCAGAAGGGTTAGTGATCCACGGGATCGGAACGCCGGCCGAACGGCGTGAGCGGGTGCGTGAGGTACTGGCAAAGGTTGGCTTGAGCGCCTCACACATGACACGCTTCCCCCACGAATTTTCCGGTGGTCAACGGCAACGAATTGGTATTGCCCGCGCTTTGATCATGGAGCCGAAACTGATTGTTTGCGATGAGCCGGTTTCTGCTCTCGATGTGTCGATTCAGTCGCAGGTACTCAATCTCTTGCGTTCGTTACAACGCGAGTTTGGTTTGACCTATCTCTTCATTGCTCATAACCTGGCAGTCGTGGAACACATCTCAGATCGGGTCGGTGTGATGTATTTGGGTAAGATGGTCGAACTGGCAACCAGTGAGGAGCTGTTCCGGGAACCCCTCCACCCCTATACCAAAGCGCTGATTTCGGCTATTCCCAATCCTAATCCGTTTACCAAACGGGAACGGATTGTATTGCAGGGTGATGTCCCCAGCCCTATTAATCCGCCGAGCGGCTGTCGTTTTCATCCGCGCTGCTGGATTGCCAGGGCTATCTGCAAGGAACAGGAGCCGATTTTTGAAGAGAAACGTAAAGGACACTGGGTAGCCTGCCATTTTGCCGGTCAGTTTTGATGAGATGGAATGCCTTGCTGTGGCTGCTCAGCTAACAGATGGTGAGCGGAAGGAGGTAAGGACGGGAAGGTGCGGAACGACCAGGAATGTTCATATACTCGACACGCTCGCTTATTGCAAGAGGAGCGGGCAGGTGGAAGACCCACTCCTGCCATCTATGAGCTGGTTGTCTGGAAAATATATGTAGTGAATGGCTGACACCTCTCACCTTCCCTCCTTGCCCTCTTCCGATCCTCTGCCAGGAGCGGAAGAGGGCAGACAGCAACGATGTGTGATACACCGTTTGCGTAGATCAGCACCCTACAGTGGATGATTGGAAGATACAACGCGATAGAGGCGGGCAGAATAGCCTGGTGATACGTTGAGGCAAAGCGTATTGATAGAATGGATACCGCGCCGTTGCGCTCTTAATCTCTGGTGTAGGCTGGTAGACGTCTACCGTCTGGATGGCACTCGCTACGACACCACAATACCAATCTCAGCACCATTTTCGCAAAACGCACTGGTGAGGTCGCAATGATCCGCATGCTGCATCTGGCCGATCTTCATCTTGGGGTAGAGAACTACGGCGCTATCGATCCGCGGCGTGGCCTACATTCGCGTCTGCTCGATTATCTTGAACGTCTTGATGAAGCAATCACCATTGGTCTAGATCACCAGATCGATATCTGTCTTATTGCTGGTGACGTATACAAAAATCGTTCTCCCAATCCGACAGTACAACGCGAGTTTGCCAGCCGTATTCGTCGTTTGCGCGAAGCAGGTGTCGCAGTTGTCATTTTGACCGGAAACCACGACATCTCACCGGCCCAGGGGCGTGCCCATTCGGTCGAAATCTTTGCGACGCTGGCGTTAGAAGGGATCACAGTAGCCGATCGCCTGCGGCTGCATCGGATTGATACTCGTCGTGGGCCAGTACAACTGATCGCTGTACCGTGGGTAACCCGCCAGATGTTGTTAACTCGTGAAGAGATGGCAGGCGCATCATTTGCATCGGTAGAGTACGAATTACGACGGCGAATCGAACAGTTTATTGAACGTTCCGTTGAAGCGCTCGATCCTGATATTCCAACCGTTCTAGCCTTCCACGGTACTGTGGAAGGCGCCCAACTCGGTACCGAGCGGGCCATGATCCTGGGGCAAGACCTGAGCTTGCCCCGTTCGGTGTTGGCTCAACCTGGCGTTGATTACGTGGCGTTAGGTCATATCCATCGCCATCAGAGCCTTGGTGAACGGCCACCAATGGTCTATCCTGGTAGTATCGAGCGCGTCGATTTTGGCGAGCGTGATGATCCAAAAGGATGTGTCCTGGTTGAACTGGTACGCGGTCAGACACGCTGGCAATTCGTACCCCTGGCCGCCCGTCCCTTTGTCAGTATCGAGCATGATCTGCGGCGGAGCAGTGATCCGGTGCATTCACTACGCACCTTTATCGAACGCCACAATCTACGTGATGCAGTTGTGCGCGTCCATGTCCAGTTGTCACGTGAACAGGCAGCATTGCTGAAGGAAGAACAGGTACGTGAGTGGTTGCGCGCTGCACAGGCCGCAGTGATTGCTGCGATTGTGTTCGATGTTGAACGACCAGCCCGGCAGCGCTTTGCCGGTGTTGCCGAGGAATTGAGCAAAGGTCTGACCCCACTGCGGGCGCTGGAGCTGTACCTTAAGAGCAAACAGGTACCACCAGAGCGGATTGAGCAGTTACTGGCAGCGGCAAATGAGCTTATTGATAACCGCGAGTAATCGTGGTAGCGCGGAGCATAGCAGATTCTAGGGATTGTGTCTGAATTCATATCTGCTCTGATTGCCACGCTGTGAAATCTCATCAGGCGAGTAAGGTTGAGAAGCCTTATATTCCTATCGCTCGACGGACGGGTGGGTGAACGAAGTGTCTTTGCCCACCCAATTTGATTGTCGCTTACAGTGTCTTGAAATACGTTTGCACAACGTCTAACGAGATTTGACTCAAACGATGGCGGTCAATATCAACCCCATAGCATTGGTCTCAACCGTAATGCGTATTGTCGATGCAAAGGATCATCATTTTGCTTCACTTATTAAAGAACCTCTCATACCCTCCTGTAATTCTTTCACGTTCATATCATCTTTCCTACGTATGATGGCAGTGGTAAGACAGTGGTACGTTCATTCACTTATGATCACAGAAGTAAGGACAGAACCACTGTTCATTTCAATCTCATTGCAATCTCTGACAAAGGCAGGTGTCATCATGGTCGGAATTGGCGTCATTGGATATGGCTATTGGGGCCCCAATCTTGTCCGTAATTTCGCTCAGGTCACTGGCGCACGGGTAGTGGCTGTCTGTGATCAGCGCGCTGAACGACGGGCACTGGTCGAACAGGTGTATCCGTCGGTAAACACCTACGCTGATGTCAGCGAGATGCTCCGCAATCCGAAGGTAGATGCGGTAGCCGTAGCAACACCGGTCTCGTCACATTTTGAGTTGGCACTGATGGCATTGCAGGCCGGTAAGCATGTGCTGGTTGAGAAACCATTTACCGCTACCGTCGCTCAGGCTGAGCGATTAGTTGAAGAGGCTGAACGACGCCAATTAACGCTGATGGTTGATCATACGTTCATCTACACTAGTGCGGTGCGTAAGATTAAAGAACTGGTGGATAACGGTACACTCGGCACCCTCTACTACTACGATTCAGTGCGCGTCAATCTCGGGTTGTTCCAGAATGATGTGAATGTGCTCTGGGATCTGGCGGTGCATGATTTGTCGATTATGGATTATCTGGTCCAGTCGAGCCCGACCGTAGTCGCTGCGACTGGGATGGCGCATGTACCAGGAAAACCGGAAAACATGGCATATTTGACGTGTTATTTCCCCGATAACCTGATAGCTCATTTTCATGTGAACTGGATGGCGCCGGTCAAGATTCGTCAGACACTGATCGGCGGTTCGGAAAAGATGATCGTTTATGATGATATTGAAATGAGCGAGAAGGTTAAAGTCTACGACAAAGGCATTATTGTCAGTGAGAGTGAAGATGCGGTATATCAGCGCCATGTTGGCTACCGAACCGGTGATATGTGGGCGCCACGGCTCGACAATGTCGAGGCATTACGAATCGAAGCCGAGCATTTCGTTGATTGTGTACGAACTGGTCGGCGTCCGCTATCTGATGGTTACGCCGGTTTGCGCGTTATCCGCATTCTTGAAGCTGCTACGCAATCAATGGTCAATCGTGGACAGCCTGTTACGTTGTCGTGGTAACAACCAAGGCATGTAAGGGAGTATCACATGATCCCGTTTGTTGATTTGAAGGCCCAGTATCTTTCCATCAAAGAAGAGATAGATCGGGCAGTTCTTGACACCCTTGCCAGTACCCAATTTGTGTTGGGGAAAGAGGTTGCGGCGTTTGAAGCGTTGTTTGCTGCGTATACCCAGTGTCAGTACGCGATAGGCGTCAACTCAGGCACTAGTGCTCTTCATCTTGCGTTATTGGCTGTCGGCGTAGGTCGTGGCGATGAAGTAATCACCACCCCTCATACCTTCATTGCAACCGTCTCGGCCATAGATTACACTGGCGCCCGTCCGGTCTTTGTCGATATTGATCCAGTGAGCTTTACCATTGACCCGAAACAGATCGAAGCGGTGATCACACCGCGCACCAAAGCGATTATTCCGGTACATCTGTATGGTCAGCCTGCTGACATGGATCCAATTATGGCCATTGCTCGCAAATATGGGCTGGCTGTAATCGAAGATGCAGCTCAGGCGCACGGTGCTGAATACAAGGGACGACGTGTCGGTAGCATCGGTGATGTAGGCTGCTTTAGTTTTTATCCTGGCAAAAATCTGGGTGCGTATGGCGAAGGTGGGGCAGTGACCACCAACAATCCTGAACTGGCCCGTACCATCCGAATGTTGCGTGATTGGGGCGCCGAGCGACGCTATCATCACGATCTGAAAGGGTTTAACTACCGGATGGAGGGAGTACAGGGGGCAATTCTACGGGTAAAGATGAACTATATCGAACACTGGACTGAGCTGCGGCGGGCGGCAGCGGCGCGCTACGATGCAATGCTGGCGCCGATGGGTATTCGTACACCGGTCGCTCTTCCTGAGCGTCGTCATGTCTACCATATTTATGCGATTCGCGATCGGCAACGTGATTCACTCCAGGCCTATTTGAACGATCATGGGATAAGTACCGGTATTCATTACCCGATCCCGGTTCATCTCCAGAAGGCATTCGCTGAATTGGGCTATCGGCCTGGCGATTTTCCACAGGCCGAAGCGGCAGCAGCAGAGGTGCTTTCATTGCCCATGTTTCCTGAGTTGACTGTTGAACAACAGCAGGTTGTGGCCCAAGCATTACAGGGTTGGATGGCGCACGTCGCAGCAAAGAGCTGATAATCTTTCGGACCGTATTTCGTGAGATTGATGTTCCAGGATAAAAACAATGACAGCAAAACGGATTTTAGTAACCGGCGGTGCAGGTTTCATCGGTAGTGAGCTGGTAACACAACTGGCTACTGCCGGTCATCGAGTTATTGTGGTTGATAATCTGGTCAACGGGAAACGGGCGAATCTGGCCCATCTGGCCGGGGCCGATGTTGAGCTGGTAGAGGCTGATATTCGTGATCGTGACGTCATGGCTCGCTTGTTGCCTGGTGTTGAGATTGTCTACCATCTGGCCTGTCTGGGTGTCAGACACAGCCTTCACAATCCGTTCGAGAACCACGAGGTGAATGCAACCGGTACGCTGATCTTGCTTGATCTGGCTCGACGTGCCGATGTACCGCGTTTTGTCTATGTGTCGAGTTCGGAAGTGTACGGTACTGCCCGATGGGTTCCTATGACGGAAGAGCACCCGACCTACCCGATGACCGTGTACGGTGGTGGAAAACTGGCCGGTGAGTGCTATACTCGTGCCTTCTGGGAAAGTTACCGCTACCCCACAGTAGTAGTACGTCCGTTTAACAGCTTTGGGCCACGGAGTCACCACGAGGGCGATAGTGGTGAAGTCATTCCCAAGTTTATGTTACGGGCGATGGCTGGTAAGCCGATGGTGATCTTCGGCGATGGCTCGCAGACCCGCGATTTCACGTATGTGAGTGATACAGCGCGAGGTATCATCCTGGCCGGCATGGTAGATGCTGCGGTCGGCGGTACGTTTAATCTTGGGCAAGGGCGCGAAATTTCGATCAATGAACTGGCACGCACCATTGCAGCGGTTGTTGGTCGGCCCAATGCATCAATTACGCATGATGCCCCACGTCCGGGCGATGTTTTGCGGCTCTACGCCGACAGCACCCGAGCTCAGCACGTATTGGGTTTTGTACCAACTGTCTCGCTTCACGAAGGCCTACAGCGTTTACATGAATGGTATCTGGGATGCGGAGTTGCGATTGAGGATTTGCTGGCCGAAGAGCGGGTCTACAACTGGAAAAAAGAGGAGAAGGTTAGTCTATGACAACAACAGCAAAACGGCATATTCCCCTCACCAGACCGGTAATGGGAGCGCCTGAGGCTGAAGCAGCCCAACGTGTTATTCTGTCGGGATGGATTACACAGGGGCCGGAGGTTGCTTCCTTCGAGCAAGAGTTTGCTGCCTATACCGGTGCTGAATATGCTGTAGCTGTATCAAACTGCACGACGGCATTACATCTGGCTTTGCTGGTGGTAGGTGTTGGCCCAGGCGATGAAGTGATCACGGTCAGTCATTCCTATATTGCGACGGCGAACAGTGTACGCTACTGTGGGGCCGTGCCGGTTTTCGTCGATATTGATCCGATGACACACAACATGGATCCGACCCTGATTGAGGCGGCTATTACCCCAAAGACAAAAGCAATTTTAACGGTTCATCAGATGGGGATGCCAGCAGATCTCGAGCGGATCCTGGCTATTGCTGATGCTTACCATCTGCCGGTTATCGAAGATGCGGCATGCGCGATTGGCAGCGAGATATTATTCCATGGGCGCTGGGAACGGATTGGAAAGCCGCACGGTGTGATTGCGTGCTTCTCATTCCATCCGCGCAAGGTGCTCAGTACTGGCGATGGTGGCATGCTAACGACGAACAACCCGATGTATGCCGAGCAGTTCCGCTTGTTGCGTCAACACGGAATGAGCGTTAATGATCGCGTGCGCCATTTAGCCAATCAAGTGATTTTCGAGGAATACAACGTGGTAGGCTATAACTACCGTATGACCGACATTCAGGCGGCTGTTGGGCGCGAGCAGTTGCGGCGTTTGCCCGAAATCATTGTAGCGCGTCGCCGGTTAGCCGAACGATATGCGCAGATGTTGAGTGCAATCCCAGGAATAGAGGTACCGGTAGAGCCGCCATATGCCCGCACGAACTGGCAAAGCTATCCGATCTACTTGCCGGAATGGTGTGACCAGCGTGCGGTCATGCAATACATGCTCGATCACGGTGTTGCCACCCGGCGCGGGATCATGTGTGCTCATCGCGAAAAACCGTATTGGCGTCAGGAGGGATACCATCTACCAAAATCGGAATATGCACAGGATCGTAGCATCTTGCTCCCATTCTACCCGCAGATGACACCTGACGAGCAAGAGTATGTTGTTGCAACCCTGGCAGCAGCCTGTGCATCTTGATTATCAAGGAGTTGGCAATGACTGCCAGTAATGATTCGCCATTGTTATCAGTTACCGTTCTGAATTACAATTATGCTCATTTTCTGAGCCATTGCCTCGATTCAATCTTGCAGCAGAGCTTTACCGACTTTGAGGTTATTCTGATCAATGATCGTTCGACCGATAACTCATTAGCGGTCATCAAGCCATATTTGCGTGATCCACGAATACGATTCGTTGACCATGCACAGAATCAAGGATTCGTTGCCTCGTTGATTGAAGGCATGCAATTATCACGCGGGAAGTATCTCAGTGTGATTTCTGCCGATGACTGGGTGGTTTCACCACACGCCTTTGCTCGGCAGATCGAAATTCTCGAACGCCACCCACAGGTGGTGATGGCGTTTAGTGCTTACGGGCTTTATGCCGATGAGCAAACACTTAGTTTTGTGAGTCGAGCGGCGCCCGCTAGTTACGTGCGTGATGGGCGATCAGTCTTTGCCGATTTCCTGCTAAAAGGGTATCCACAACACAGTGGCACGATGATCCGGAAGAGTGCGTATCAGGCGATTGGTGGCTACGATCCGAAGTTACGCTGGTCACTTGATGCACAGATGTGGCTGGGATTGTGTCATTTTGGCGACATTGCCTATATCGATGAGATGCTCTACGCATATCGTCGCCATCCATCGAGTATGTCGAAGGACCCAACAGCGTTACGCAACGCGATTATTGAACTATTTAACATTTTTGACTGGACGTTTGGCCTGATGCCGGAGACCGAACGACGCAAACAACAATGGCTGTACCGCAAAGCACGTCAGCGGGCACTGATCTCATTTGCAGCCGATGCAGTCTTCAGCGGGAATGTCAGGTTAGGCTGGCAGTTTTACAAAGTCGGCCTGCAAGTAAGTCCGTGGGAGACCCTATTCCAGAAAGGAACGCTGGCCATTGCGCTGCGGGCGTTGTTGGGTGCCAGGCTGTATGATCGTTTATTCCGTCGTGCAGCGTCAACGTCCTCCGGGCGTCCAGTGGTGTCAGCCTGAGTGAGGAGCATTATGAATTTGCGTGCCACTGTTACCCGTACTATCGATCAGCTCGGCAATCTGTTCCTCAGTCCACCATACGGTGGGTTTGGCTACTACCACAATCATGGGCCACGCACGCGACGGGCAGTAGCCTTTACCTTCGATGATGGGCCGAGTAAGCCTTGTACCGAATTGTTACTCGATACCCTGGGTGAACTCGGCATTAAAGCGACATTTTTCTGCGTTGGGTTGAGTGTGCAGTGGCATCCCGATGTGGTGCAGCGGGCATTTGCTGAGGGACACGTTATCGGCAACCACTCAATGATGCATAGCCGTAAAGCTGGCTTGATGCCGTGGGGCGGTGACCACATCGATGAAGCAACCACCGCTATCAAGCAGGTGATTGGTCGGCGACCGCGTCTCTATCGGCCACCATGGGGCTGGTTAACGCCATGGGAAGGGTGGCGTCTGCAGCAGCGCGGATATACAGTGATTGGGTGGGATATTTATCCTGATGATTGGAAAGTGCCAGAGGTGCCGGCTGAACAGTTGGTTGCCCAAATCAAGCCATTGATCAGACCCGGTTCGATTATTTTGATGCATGACTCGGTTTCTAACCAATTTCGGTGGGAAAAGACTGAGACAGCACGAGCAGTACGTTTATTGACACCATGGTTGCTTGATAAGGGTTATGAGATTGTGACAGTGCCAGAGTTGTTAGGCGTACCAGCATATCACGTATGACATGTGTCTGTTAGCTGTGGTGGAATGTCATATCTGTATGAAGATCTGCAAGCCGGAGCGCCATCAGGTTGGTGAAGATAGGTGTATGATAGGGGCCAGGAGATGTGTAGGCCAACCATTAGCGCTGTAATCTGTACCCGTAATCGTGGTAAAAGCATCTGTGCAGCAGTCGCAAGTGTTCTAGCGAACGATCATCCTGCGTTTGAACTCATTGTCATTGATCAAAGCACGGATACCGTAACAGCCACCGCATTGCAGCAGTTTAAGCATGATCGGCGTTTGCGTTACATTGCTACCCACACGAAGGGTTTGGGTATTGCGCGAAACATTGGGTTGCGACTGGCCCATGCACCTCTAGTAGCCTTCACTGATGATGATTGCCGGGTGCCGACCGATTGGTTACGGATTATCGAAGATGAGCTGCACCGTGAACCTCAGGCTGCCGTTCTTTTCTGCAACGTACTGGAAGGACCGCACGATGCCAATGCCGGCTTTATCCCAGGCTATCAACGTCGCCAAAAAGTGGTTGTCAAAACGTTCAGTGGCAAATGTCGAGCTCGTGGAATTGGGGCCGGTATGGCGGTTCGGCGTGAATTGGTGTTAGCACTGGGTGGATTCGATGAAGCGTTGGGGGCTGGTGGACGTTTTCCATCGGCAGAGGATGCCGACATTGCGGTACGTGCGATTGCTTATGGGTGGAGTGTGATCGAGACACCAGCCACGTATGTTATTCACGATGGTTTTCGTACCTGGCGTGAAGCACGTGAGCTGGCTGCACGCGATTGGGAAGGTTTAGGAGCAGCTTACATTAAGCCGTTACGCGCTGGTCACTGGCGGGCTGGCATTGTGTTTTTGTACGAATTACTGGTGCCAGCCCTGCTTGAACCATTGTTGCCATTGCTCCGATTACGGCGACCCCGTGGCTTAGGACGGTTCATAGCATTTCTTCGCGGCAGTTTACGTGGTCTGGCTCATCCGATGGATCGTGAATACATGGTTTATCAGGGGGTGGCGATCCATCCTATGGTGATAGAGCGGTCATTGTAACTGTTAAGGATGAGATACATGCTAGTGTCGATCATTATTCCCACCAAACAGCGTCCACAGCCATTGTACAGTGCGGTGCAAAGTGTTTTTCGGAGTACGTATCAACCATTTGAACTCTTTGTGGTTGATCAAAGCTCTGATGATTCAGGTGCTGTGCTTCTGGAATCATTTCGCAGCGACCCTCGCTTTCATTATCTCTCCAATCGGCGTTCGGGCTTTGGGGCGGCTAGCTCACGCAATCTTGAAATTGCAGCCGGTCATGGCGCGATTGTCGCGTTGATTGATGATGACGTTGAAGTTACGCCGAACTGGTTAGAACAAATTGTTGCTGAGTTTAGCGCCGATCCTGAACTTGATTTCATTGCCGGACGGTTGACAGCTTCGCCATGCGATTCTGCGCAAGGGTATACACTTTATGCCTGGCCTGGATTGTCACGATGGCACTTTTCCCTGCATGCTTCAGGCGCAAATTTCAGTATGCGTCGGCGCCTGTTTGACCGTGTTGGCGGCTATGATGAATTTTGCGGGCCCGGTAGCCGGTTACGAGCCTCTGATGATACCGATCTATGCTGGCGGATTGTGCGCAGCGGTGCCCGTTATAAGATTTGTCCGCATATTGAGGTTATTCATACCCACGGCTTTCGACCACGCGATAAAGCGGAAGCTCTCTTTGCGCGTTATCAGTATGGGAATGGCGGTAATTTTGGTCGCTTTACGCGACGTGGCGATCTCTTCGCGGGGGCATGGTTTCTAGCTCGCGAATTCAGGCATATAGTACGTGCACTAATAGCAGTGTTAGGCGGGGATCGGCGTGAGTGGCTCTATTCCAGACAGCGGTTACGAGGTTTATGGGATGGTTTTTGTTTGCCACCCAATGGGGGATTTGTCAGTGGTAGCCGATTACAGCAGATGGCACTTTCTCTGGCCTTTACCTCAAGCGACTGTAGTTATCCATGATCTAAGGACGGTGGATTGGGTTGATACAGGTTGATCGCAGAGCGCAAAATTGTTGAACTGTGCAATACAGTACAGATGGGTCTCTCGCGTATGGACAGGTGGTATACAGGTTTCTAGAGTGGTCATCATCACGGAGCAGAAACCACGGTTTCCGATTAGAGAGCATAGGAGTGAGTAAGTATATTTTTCAGGTACTTATGAAACCACCAACTATCAGCGTTGTTATTTGTACGAGCGATCGTGGAACACAAATCATCAGTGCGGTCGAAAGTATCCTTGCTAATGATCATCCAGCTTTTGAGCTGATGGTTATCGATCAGAGTAAGGATAAAACTACCACCCATGCATTGCAAACCTTTGCGCACGATCGACGTTTCCGCTACATTCCTGTTCGGTTTAACGGATGGGCGCGTGGTCACAATCTCGGATTGCGCATGGCGCGATCGCCAATTGTTGCGATAACCGACGATGATTGCGTGGTACCCCCCGATTGGTTGCACACGATTGAGCAAGAATTGCAGGCTGAGCCACAGGTTATGGTACTCTATTGCAATGTCTTGCCAGCTCCCCATGATCCCGATGCTGGGTTTGTGCCAGAGTTTCAGTGTTCTCAGCGTCTGGTCGTTCATACATTGCAAGATAAGTGGTATTTGCGTGGGATAGGGGCCGGGATGGCTGTTCGTCGCGACCAGGCACTGGCCATAGGTGGATTTGATGAAGCGCTAGGCCCTGGTGCTCGCTTTAAGTCGGCGGCAGATGTTGACATCGCGATACGGGCTATTTTGTTCGGTGGTTCTGTCGTAGGAACACCGGCGACGTATGTGATCCATTACGGTTTTCGCACTTGGGAAGAAGGCCGTCATTTGACAGCTCGCAATTGGGAGGGATTGGGTGCAACGTTTGTCAAGCCGTTGAAGGTTGGCTACTATCAGGCTGGGATTTTGATCTGGTACGAGTTGCGATTCGTTTTACTCGAACCGCTCCTGCCGCTCTTGAAATTGAAACGCCCTCACGGATTGGGACGATTTGTCGCGTTTACGCGCGGGGTGCTACGGGGATTAGTCCATCCGATAGATCGGAAGTCGCTGAAGTACAGAATTGAAAGTAGGTCTTAGGCCTCTCGTTGCGACGGTTCTCTTTTCGTATGGGAATAGGTTTCTCCCCCTCTATGCCTGTTACCGCACGAGTGGGGTAGGGTTCAAACCGCTCTGCCAGGGCATGAGTAATGATCGTTCCACACAATGCTGGGGCACAGAGCCGTTGCGCCTCTATCATGGTGTGGGATTGCTTCTCGCCGTCCACTCGCTCCTGTCAGGATGCAGGACGGATATTCGTATTGCCAGACCATCATTTGCAAAGAAACGTACAACGAAACTGTCAGCCGGTGAGATTGTTTTATTTAGCATTCGTTCATATCGCACGGGTAATGTGCATGTGGAATAATGATAGAGAGGATCGGTCATGTCGTCACGATCGCTAACTAATATTGTGAGCGACATTCTGGCCGTGTTGCGCGCACGCTGGTATTTGCGTGGTGCTGAAGTAGGGCCACGAGTACGTCTGTGGGGCCGTCCGGTGATTGCGAATTATGGCCAGCTTATTATCGGTGAGCGGGTACGGCTCGTTTCGACGATTGTCCCGCTTGAGTTGGCGGTCGGGCATGGCGCCCGGCTGGAAATCGGGCCGGGAACGTTCATCAACTATGGTTGTTCCATTGCTGCAACCGAGCTGGTACAAATCGGCCCACGTTGTAATATCGGTACCTATGTCATGATTATGGATAACGATTTTCATCGTCTTGAACCGGAGCGACGTCAGGAACGACCACCATCAGCGCCGATCGTCCTGGACGAGAATGTCTGGCTCGGTGGGCGGGTGACCGTTCTGAGTGGCGTTACCATTGGCAGTGGCAGTGTGGTTGGAGCCGGAAGTGTAGTAACTAAGAGTATTCCGCCGCGTACCCTGGCTGCCGGGGTACCGGCACGGGTCATTAGGCCATTGTAAGCGTATGAGTGATAAGCGATCTTTGTCTGTCAGCATTGTCATCCCAACGTATAACCGCCTGCCCCGCTTGCAGCGGGTGTTAGCGGCGCTGTCGGCACAACAGTATCCGTTGGATCAGTTTGAAGTGATTGTCGTCTCCGATGGCTCGACTGACGGGACGGCTGAGTATTTTCAGCAAGCTCGGTTTCCATTCGAGCTAACGTTTATCCAACAGCCCAACTCCGGACCGGCAGCGGCACGTAATCGTGGAGTAGCGGCGGCACGGAGCACAATAATCTTGTTTCTTGATGACGATGTTGTGCCGGCACCTCATCTGGTGAGCGAACACCTTCGTTTGCATGCCGAACGGTCGCGCCGGGTCGTGCTTGGGACGATGTTGACACCACCCGATGCTCGGCTCTCGCCCTGGGTCGCCTGGGAGCAGGCGATGCTCGAAAAGCAATATCGGGCTATGACTGATGGTATCTGGCCGGCAACCGCTCGTCAGTTCTATACCGGTAATACGTCATTGGCCCGTCAACTTGTGCTGGATGCGGGTGGTTTTGACGAGCGGTTTCGTCGTGCGGAAGATATTGAGCTGGCTTACCGGTTGGTGAAACTGGGTGTTGAGTTCGTCTTCGCACCGCAGGCTGCCGGTTATCACTACGCTGAGCGTAGTTTCGCTTCGTGGCTGACTACTCCTTACATTTACGGGCGTAACGATATTATCTTTGGCCGTGAGCAGCAGGTTGATCTGATAGGGTTTGTCCGTCGTGAGTTTGCGCAGCGGAATCGTCTGACCCGCTTGCTAGTTTGGACATTACTTGATCGTCCGCGGGCCAGCGCTGCGGCGCTCGCGCTCATGCCTAAGATTGCCCTGATAGCTCATCGTTTACTAGGTGAGCGAGGTAGCCGACCGATTTACAGTGCCATCTTCAATCTTCGTTACTACCAGGGGGTGGCCGATGAATTGGGTGGGCGGGATCACTTTCTGAGACCAGAGCATACTGTGAAGGTGGCTCATACCTGAAGGAGATGTTCATGCTCGAACTCTTTTTACAAGATGCCCGGCGTTGGGTTGTACCTGGCCAAATCAGCACGGCGCCGTTGAGCTTACGCCAGATTTTAGGCTTGCTCTTTCGTCACCTTCCGCTACGGGCTATGCTCTGGTTTCGTTTTGGCTCGTGGTGTAAGCAGCGCGGCATTCCGTTTATTCCCGGCTATGTACAACGACGGCTTTACCGCCGCTACGGGCTGGAAATTGTGGTAGGTGCCGATATTGATGGTGGCCTGTATATTGCGCATCCAATTGGTACAGTGGTAGCACCCAAACGGATAGGTCGCAATTGTACGATTGTGGCCGCAGTGACAATTGGTATGCGTAATGAATGGGAATTTCCCATTATTGGTGATGAAGTCTTTATTGGTGCCGGTGCGCGGGTATTAGGAGGAATTACCATTGGTGATCGTGCACGGATCGGGGCTAATGCTGTTGTGACTCGTGATGTGCCACCTGGGGCGACAGTGGTCGGAATTCCGGCACGGGTAGTAAAGAAGGATGGAGCCGAATCAAACGCTGAGCAACTCTCCATCGTCCATCAGACGGTAGACAGCGATATGCAGGAGCCCATTTCACGGGTAGAGAAAACTTCTTAAGAAGGAATGATGATATGATCCGGGGCCTCTTTATCCTCGAACAACACCTCGGACATCAGACATACGCAGCGAATCTTCGTTGGGGCTTGGCGCAGCAGACGAAGATTGTGCCTGAATGGACTGCAATTACGTATGAAGCCTGTGGCTGGCTTGAGAAGATACCGTTACCGGTCAGGATACGGGGGGCATTGCGCGGACGATGTCAGGTGCGCACGATCCTTCGTCGCGCTAGATATGATGTAGCCTTCTTCAATACACAGGTGCCGGCGGTGCTAGCGGGAAACATTGTTCAGCAGCGACCGTATCTGATTGCAACCGATATTACGCCGCGCCAGTATGATTCAATGGCGGCGTTTTATCAACACCACGCCGACCGACCCGGTCTTGTGTCAACCATCAAACATCGGTTGAATGTCCGTTTGTTACAGCGGGCAGCGTGGGTACTACCTTGGTCGCATTGGGTTCGCGAATCGCTGATTCACGAGTATCATGTAAACCCTGATCGGATTCGCGTCATACCGCCTGGACTCAATCTGTCGCAATGGCGACCACGCGATGAGCGCATCGATGGCCCATTTCGTATTCTATTCGTTGGCGGTGATTTTGTGCGTAAAGGTGGTACGACACTCCTGGCCGCATTACAGCAACTGAAAACACCGGTCGAAGTGCACATTGTGACGCGCAGTGCCGTCGAACCGACAGCCGGTGTCTATGTGTATCGTGATCTCACCCCTCATTCCCCTCGCCTGATTGAACTATATCGACAGGCCGATGTGTTTGTCTTTCCAACGCAAGCTGAAGCGTTTGGGATTGCTGCGCTCGAGGCAATTGCCTGTGGTGTGCCGGTTATCGCTACATCGGTCGGAGGACTGACCGATATTGTGCGGCATGGTGTGAATGGATTTCTTATACCGCCTCGTGATCCGGTGGCGCTGGCCGCATACTTGCAACTCTTGATTGACCGGCCAGAGATGAGGTGGCAAATGGTGCAGGAAGCGCGGTTACATGCAGAACGTCATTTTGACGTAATCAAGAATGCCGCACGTATTGCCGAACTTATGGTGCAGGCAGTTGAGCAGGTAGGTTGGACGAAGACGGAGTATCGTCACGTTCAATCGTGAGCAGGGTTCTGTACTGCTGTACTTCCGCTTATGCGAAGGATATGCTGTCTGCTCTGCTCACATCGCTGGTTAGTAGAAAAATCCACAGCGACCACAAGGTTGGTTAGAAAACCGTTCCTAGCGTGCTATTTTGGATGCAGGTACTTTCAGGGTTGCGGTTACAGATGGAATGTCTGTTAGGGGCTGACCAGATTGGGGCGGTGATATTGGTAACGAGAAGCTTACGGTTGTACCTTGGCCGGGTGTGCTGGTAGCCCAGATTTGCCCACCGTGCGCTTCCACCAATCGGCGGGCAATGGCTAAACCCAGACCAGCTCCACCGCTGCTTCGACTGCGCGCTCTGTCAACCCGATAGAACCGTTCAAAGATGTACGGAAGATCCACCGGATCGATACCGGTACCGGTATCACGGACTGCAAAGCAGATACCGTTTGGATCACGGTGAGCGCTCACCACTATTTCACCACCAGCCGGAGTATGGCGCAGGGCATTGCTGATTAGGTTTCCCAACACCTGCGTAATCCGCTGCGGATCGATTTCGATGTCAGGCAGATCCTCTTCAACAACGCTGTGCAATTGCACGTCACGACCCGTTGCCAACGGGATGAAGGAGCGCACGGCTTCGTTCACCAGCATAACCGGTGACACCACTTCACGGTACAATGTAAGTTGACCAGCATCAGCCAGGGCGAGTAAATGGAGATCATTGATCAGGCGTTCGAGAAGGGCAACTTCGCTTAAGAGTGCCTCAATCTGTTCGGCATCTGCTTCATAGATACCATCCTGAATTCCCTCCAGACGACCTTTAATAATTGAGAGCGGTGTTCGCAACTCGTGGGCAATATCAGCGGTGAGTTGGCGACGTTGTTGATCGGCTCGCTGCAATGCCTCGGCCATTCGGTTAAAACTGTCGGCCAATTCAGCCAGTTCGCGGACGTTAGCCGGTTGAACACGGCTAGAATGATCACCTGCAGCAATAGCATGGGCGGCGCTGCTGATGTGGCGCAGGGGAGCACTGATCTGCCGGGAAAAGATCGTTGCCAGCACTAACAAGACGGCCATCAGCCCGACGCCAGCGCTCAGAACACCCAATACCAACGGTCGTCGATTGAACCCGCCCACCGGAAATGCCTCTTCGGTGTCGACAACCGAGATCACGAGGGTACCAACGTGTTGCCCTTCAACGACTATGGGAATGCGACGCACGGCTTCGTTACCACCGCGTGGATCAAACGGTCGGCGGCGACCGGCCACAACACGCCCTCGTTCGTCGAGCAGCGATGCCGTACCTTCAATCCCGCCAAACGTTTGCGGTAATGGCCCCAGTCGTCGTTCAACCTGGCGCCACGAACCAGTTTGCTGGTAGTAGGCGGCGAGGCGGGCTACTTCGGCGCGAGCCGCTCGTTCCGCCTCCATCCAGCGGAGCTGTTCCGGATCGCTCTGCCGCACGACCAACCAGAATGCAAGCACCATGCCGCCAATTCCCAGAATGATCACCAGGGCAAAGGCCGTAAGCATAAGGTTGAAGATACGCGGCCTCTTGAACAGGCGCTGGTTGTTGGTTGCCAACGTTGTCTCTTGCTGAAGAATGACAGGTTGTTCAGCCGCCGATGGCATAGTTCCCTCGCTCCGGCTATCGTTCGAGATCGGCAAACTTGTACCCTACGCCGTAGACCGTCAAAATGAAGCGCGGTGGAGCGTCTGGATCAGGTTCGATCTTCCGGCGCAAGTTTTTAATATGAGCATCAATAGTACGGTCAAAACCGGTATAGCTGGTATTGTAGAGCTGATCGAGGAGTTGGGCACGTGTGAATGGACGTCCCGGTGCACTGGCCAGGATTGCAAGGAGGTCGAATTCAGTTGCAGTCAGATCAATAGTCTCCTGCCCACGCCTGACTATGCGGCGTTCGAGATCGATGATCAGCTCGCCAGTGTTGATGATTCTGGTCGGTTGCAGTGCACCTTCGCTCCGGCGTAACACGGCTCTGACGCGGGCCACCAGTTCACGTGGACTAAACGGTTTGGTGATGTAGTCATCGGCGCCTAACTCTAATCCGATCAGACGGTCGGTCTCTTCAACGCGGGCCGTAAGCATGATGATCGGGATGTGAGCAGTAAGCATATCCTGGCGCAATATTCGAGTGATGTCAAGACCATCCATGCCCGGTAGCATGAGATCGAGCACGATCAGGGCTGGTCGTTCCTGCCGGGCTAAACGAAGGGCAGTTGGTCCGTCGCCAGCACTAATGACCTGAAATCCGGCACGTTCGAGGTAGTCGCGGGAAATCTTGACAATGCCAGGTTCATCATCAACTACAAGGATGGTACGCGCCATAGGTCACTCTCTTCTACGCTATAGCGTTCATCACTCGTCTGTCACCGGATGTACGCATTGCGTCCGGGTAAGAGTATTGTACTCCGGCCAAAGGTAGATTGGGTTGGGTAGGTGGCAGATGATGCGTACTCGCCAAGACTGAAAGTGATGATGTCCTTTCGACGACTGCCTCCGGCAA
>JAGHYT010000054.1:0-26239 GCA_017743535.1 Chloroflexus sp. | reverse complement strand
GGGAGGCCCTCATCCCCAGGCTCTCTCCCGCAGCGCGGGAGAGGGGTGATCGTGGCCTTGGCATCGTTGACAGACGCTAGCGCAGAGTCGCCCTACTCTGCTCGTCTCCCCCCTTCCTCTCCTGCAGCGCGGGAGAGGAAGGGGGGCTGGGGGGAAGGTGAGGGCCGCTATTGTCTCTATCATTATACCTCTTCTGATAGCTGTCTCTTCGTCTCCTCACCCTTTTTAGTCAGGGCTTTTCAACGTTCTTTCCTGACCCATCAGTGGTGATCAAGGAGAGAAGTTGGAGGTAGGAACAAGCGGTCGGGGCAGGTTCCACCCCCGGCAATCCCCAACGGGGGCTGGTGGACGCTCATTCCATGGAGAAGCGGGCTGGCCGGAGGCCCGCGATCCTAAGTAAAGGAGATACGGACACATTGAAAATCTTACACTTCATTCCCGATGCTCTGTAATACACTATCCACGACTGCCGCCGAAACCTCGTGATGACGGTATGGTGGTGGTGTACGTTTGGGGTATGTTCGATTGCAGAGCAGTACGATTGCCAGTCCCTGTGACGGAACGCCGATGATGATCGGGCCGGTAAATCCACTGTGCCCAAAACCTTCAGTCTTTGCCGATCCCATATACGGTCGGTTCAACATCCAGCCCAGACCACTCGCCGGATGCGCAGAATGTGGTTCCGACACTGGCTGCGGCTGAAGCGCTGTTCGGGCAGTTTCTGGTTTCAGCAGTTGCTGTCCATCCCACCATCCCTCTTGCAAGAAGAGTTGCACCAGTCGTAGCACATCGCTTGCAGTACCGAAGAGTCCTGCGTGACCGGCAACGCCCCCCAGCACATACGCACTCTCATCATGGACGACGCCGTGTACCAAACCACCGCGCCATTCCTCATCCCATTCGGTAGGAGCAATGCGTGCTCGCCATTCTGCCGGTGGGCAGAAGCGGGTTGTTCGTATGCCGAGTGGCCGGCAAACCAGTTCGCTGAGCGCATCGACCAGCGAACCACCGTAAACGGTTGCGATGACGTCTCCTAATAGGAGTGTGTTGACATTGGCATACCTGGTGACATAGCCTGGGGGATGGGCGGGTGTAGCCGCGTATACCACTTCTCTGATCGTCGCTATTCCACCGCGCGCCAATGGCGCCAGTTGTACTGCCAATCCACTACGGTGACTGAGCAAATGTCGAATGGTGACATCAGTAGCGCGTATGTTTGGTAACCAGTGTTGAACTGGTCGATCAAGAGGTAGCAGGCCAGCGTCGTGAAGTCGTAAGGCGGCGGTCGCAATAAAGACTTTGGTTAGCGAGGCCAGATCGTAGATCGTATCGAGCGTTACTGTTCGCGTCCCAGGATCATCGTACATCGTAGTTCCGTATGCAGCAGCGTGCAGCAATCGATTGTTCTGGGTTACGACGATCACTGCTCCTGGAAAGATGCGTGCACGAATTGCCGTTGTGATGATTGCTTCAATGTCATCTATCATAGCAAACTCGGTTTAACCGCGAATGATCGTAGTCTCGAACCCATCACCTTAAGCCCCGATTCCTCCGCAACGCAATCTCGACCAGCCAGAACGCAAGTGCCAAACCAGCCAAAAACGGCCACAAGACCGTTGATGCTGGTTGAGAGGATGCTGTTAACAAGGCAGTGAGGTCAAACTCCAAGTTGCCGCCGGTGACGACAGCGATCTGGCGTAAGAGGGCTTCGCCTGTGTTCGACGTTTGTATAGCGTACTCCGCCGGTGGTGGCTGCACATAGCCAATACTGCGCTGCAAGGTTTGTTGCCCGCTAAACAGCGTGACCGTGATCTCATACGGGCCGCTACCGGTAAATGTCAGATCGCGGGTATAGTACCCCGGCGCCATCTGCTCCAGACGAAAGCCCTGTTCACTGCCATCAGGTAGGGTAATGCGGGCGTTAACCTGGGCTAAATCGACAGGGTCGCCGCCCGCTGTTTGTGCCTCAACTACCAGGCGAGTACCCTTTGTTGTCGGTTCCAGTCGTACCTGAAGGGGCCCACTGTCAGGTGTTGGTATGGTATATCGTATGACTTGCGCCCAGAACTGATCGTATCCCTGCCAGCTTGGCCAGACGTTGGCCCACGGCTCGGCAGCGCTGGCTGTCCAGGCGACACTCCGACCTAAGCCGTATTGCCAGACGGCTAACAGCGGGTCTTCTGTCGGGCTTTTGAGGACAACAGTAGCCTCGTTGCGTGGTTGCAAAGCAATGTATCCGTCGAGCAGAGGAAGTTCACGGGGATCGAGGTTGCGTATCATTGGGTGAGCTTGATTCACCAGTACCGGCACCGGTTGCTCAACCGTCGGTTCGGCTGCCGCAATTCCACTCTCTTGCAACGTGAGCCGTGGCAGGTCGGTGGCATCTGCCACGAAGTAGTACCGTCCATTCCCCCATTGGGCCAACTGATCTAGTAATTCCGTATCGGCGTCAGTCCCGATAGCTATGGTCGAAAGGGTTATTTGGGCTGCACGAGCCGTTTCAATCAATTGTTGGTAACGCGGATAATTATTACTGTAACTGCGTCCGTCGGTCAACAGCACTGCATGTCGGGTACGATACGGTTCGTTTGCCAGCGCCGGCAAGCCAACTGCCAGTGCTCGTTCGATATTAGTTCCACCACCAAGTGGCATCAGAGCGATCTGGCTTTGCAACTCGGCCAGCCGTGCCCCTTCACCGACCTCCTGAAAAGGGATCGTCCAGATCGTATCGGTATCAAACGCTAATACACCAACCCGATCCTCTGATTGTAAAGCGGTAAGGGCAAGCATTGCTGCCTCTTTCGCCATATCGAACTTTGTCACCCCGAACGAGGCGCTCATGCTGGCCGAGCGATCGATGATCAGCAAGAGAGATACCGGTGCACGTTGCGGACGTGGTGGCGGTGTCATCAGCAGCGGTAGAACATCAGCTAGTGGTGTGTCTGCATACCCGCCTAGTGTAAACGATTGTCTCCCACCGAGAACAGTCAGTCCCTTCCCTTCACTGCGCACCGCTTCGCGGATCGCCATCATCTGGTCGAGCGTCAATTGGTTGGCTGCTACATCAATCATGACAATACCTTCAAACCTGCGCAAGAGATCGAGGTTGGCCGGAAATTCACTTGCCGGGACACGTTCGACCTCTATGCCAGCCTGACGCAGAGCAGCACCAGGAATCGCTCCAATCTCACGGCTGCCCTCGACTAACAAGATGCGCGGTGATGGCATAACCAGTGCAGTCATAGCGGCGCTGTTGTTTGCAGCAAAGGTGTCATTTCCGCTGGGAATAACCTCGGCGCGCAGACTGAGGATGCCCGGTTGGGTTGCGTTGTAAGTCGTGACAAATTGGTGTTGCCCTGGTGGGATGAAGACCGACTCTGCGGTGAGCAATTCACCCTCTGCCCATATGTTCAGGCGAGCAGATAGCGGATCGGCGCTATCTCTTGGTTGATAGAAGGTAGAAATCACAATGTCGAAGGTCTCGCCACTCCGCAAGAGGGTAGGGGCATCAATGCGCGTAACCGCAACTTCGGGTATTGGCGGTGGAGCAACAAAACGCACGTCGATCTGGATACCGGCCCGTGCAGCCTGTTGTGCGGCAACCAGGGCATTGCCACCAGTTGCCTGACCGTCACTGATCAGGATTACCCTACCACCGCCAGGTAACAGTTGTTGAGCAGTCGTAATCGCTGCTGCCAGATCACTACCGGCGCCGTCTGGTAGTTGGTCGAGACCGGCCACAATCGTAGCCCCGAATGCTAGCAAGCGGGTTTCCGGGCCAGCCGCAGCGGCAATCGCTTCGGCTTCGGCCCGAATCGCAGCTCGACCGACAGCAGTCAGGCTATCTGATTGATCGTACAGCACAATCAGCGGGTTATCGCCTGGGTTGCCAGGTTGCGGTCGTACTGGATCAGCCAGCGCACCGATCAAGAGGGTAACGATGACGATCCGCAACCCCAGCACCGACCAGGGTAATTGACTGCCACTACGCCCCCAGATTAAGACCAGCGCTGGTAGGGCCAAGAGAAGCCAGAACATATACGGCGCTTGCCAGATCATCGTACCTCCTGGACGGATTGGCGCTGAATGTAGAGCCATTCGGCAACCAGGATGATGATTGCTATCATCATCAACCATGACCACAACGGTTGCGGTGTCGCTATCGGTTCGGTTTGCGTCAACGTGACTGGAGGGCCGATCGTTGTACTCGACATCCGTGGCGTTGGGTCGGCTTCGGCAAGAGTGCTAGCGTTAACCGGCAAGTGTGCTTCTCGGATAGCCTGTTCGTTAGCCCATTCACGGATGCGGTAGAGACCAGTTTGCGTCAAGGTGATGGCGACGGGTAGAGCCGGTTGTACTTCAATCACGTCACGTATGCCACTGGGAGCAATGATCTCTAATTGCGTTGTCCGCAGATCGGCCTGATAGAGCAGTGTTTCCCCTGCTGTTACCGCAGTAGGGAGTGGTGGTGGCGCCAGACTGCGCATAGTCCGCGCTACCAGTAATGGAAAAGCCAGCCGTTTAGTAAGGGGATGATCGGTCAGATCAACATTCCAAACTGTAATTTCACTACGTTCAACACGACCACGCAGGATGAGGGGGTGAGTACCACTGAATGCCAGCGGTGTTAACCAGTCTGGCGGTTCGATTACGGTAATCGAACCCCAGTCGATACCGCTCAGGGTAACGTCGCGCAAGAGCGTTTCACCAGCAGGAGTGAGTGTAATCGTCGGCACAGCGGCTGTTGTCCCCCGTACATCGAGCAGTGATCCGGCGGGCGGATTAATAACCAACACACCACCCGTTGGCCAGCGCGCCGGTAATGTATCTACCAGGATGGTGACTTCGACGGTAGCCGATTGTTCTGGAACGTAGTCGGTTGGTGAAACCGTTGTGACGACAACGTCGGGCATTGCCTGCAAGGCCCGCATCAGCGCCGGTGAATTATCAGCGACCAGCAGTACCCGAATAGGGCGCCGGTTGTTCACCATAACGGTAGCAGTATCGTCGAGCGGTAAGCCATCGGCGCCGTCAAGCTCTAGCCGAACCTGCTGAGATGGCCCTCGAAGCGTCCAGCTCAGTTCGAGCACAGCACCTGCTTGCATACTGACCTGCTCAGTCAATTGCAGTTGATCATCAAGCCAGAGGCGCACCGGTCCACGGAATGGACGACTGCCAGCGTTGACGAGCCGGGCGTAGACATGAACGTCCTGAGCCGTATCTGTTCGGGCAGCCAGTGTCGCTACTGCCCGATTCGGTTGTTCAGTGCCGATCACTTCAATGTGTACAGGAAAGCGGATGTTGCTGACATTGGGTGGAGGTAATGCCCCGTCAGTAAGTACGAAAATCTCGGCTCCTGGTTGGTCAAGAAGCAACGTTTCAGCGATAGTGAACGCACTGACCAAGTCACTCCCGCTCCCTTCAACGTCGAGTGTGGTCAGGGTCCCTAGCAGCCGTGCACTATCGGCAACTTTTCCACGGTCGATCAATCGTGGTCGCGGGCCAGCACTGATCAATGCCACCTGATCAGCGCTACGCATCTCTCTGATCAAGACTGCCGCACGCTGGCGGGCACGTTCGAGACGACTGCTGGTACCTTCTACCAGAGCCATACTGGTTGACGTATCAATAATGATTGCTCGCGTGCGTGCATTCGTCCAGGGCAAAGTTATCTCAGGCTGTGCTAATGCAACGCCAATGAGCGACGCAACTAATAAATGCAGCAACAAGAGCAACGTTAGCCGAAGACGCCGTCGGCGGCGTGCAGTAGCCTGCAACGGAATCTGCCGCCAGAGGAGCAGAGATGGTACCTCAACGCGCCGACGGCGCGACTGCATCATATGCAAGACAACGATGATTGGTAGCGTGAGGAGTGACAGCAGAGCTAGCGGAGCGAGCAGTGTCATACCGATCCTGAGCTAGTGCGTTACGTTAGAAAACGACGAACCCGTAGAAACGGAATAATCTGGCGTTCAATAACCCAATCGGTCATGATGGATGCATAACTTATCCCGTATGCTAAGCAATGGCGAGCGATTGCCGACCGCCAGTTCTGAACTGCGGTGCGATAGGCTGCCAGCGTCTCGGCATCAAGATCGACCGCCATCCGTTCGCCGGTTTCGCTATCAACCAGTTCTAGCGGTCCTTGCAGATTCGGCGCCGTCTCCGTTCTACTCAGGATATGCAACACCATCACCTGCCAGCGCGGCGCCGGTAGAATCTGGGCGATTCGTTCCATCGGCATCGCTGTAAGCAGATCGGAAAGGAACAACACCAGGCCACCCCGCGAGCTGCGCTGGGCTATCTGGTAGGCTGCCTGTACCAAATCGGTGCGTAGTGTCGGTGTTACTTCACGCAATGCAGTGAACAGTTCAACCGCCTGCATCTTGCCACGCGCCGGACCAAAAACGGGAGATGGCCGATCACCGGCCAGCACACTTACCCGATCACCGTGGGCCAATGCCAGATAACCGATTGCCCCGCTAAGCTGAATTGCCAGCCGCAACCGATCCGGTTCACCCATCGCCATGCTTCGCGACGTGTCGAGAATCACACTGACTGCCACGTCTTGTTCAGTTTCGCCCAGACGCACCAAAAGCTGCTCTTGTCGGGCATAGACATTCCAGTCGAGATAGCGCGGATCATCACCGGGAACATACGGGCGATGATCATTAAAAATCGTTGCCGGCATTGGTTGCCGACCGGGATAACGCCCAACAATCGGCGTGCCGCGCAGAGTACGTTGTGCTTGCAGGCTTAGTCGCTCTAGCCGACGCAGAAACGCTTCGTCGAACAATGGCGGCGGTGGGATCGATTTACGGCGAAAAATAGTTGCGAACCACATCGCGGACATCCGTGGGTATCTGAAGTGGATCATCGGCGGCCTGCACCGGTCCACCGCTCCCAACTTCTCCAGAGCGAATGATCGAGTTCCCCGCCTGAGATCCCGTTGCCTGTTCGCTAGGTGTACCGGTGGTTGGAAGCTGACCTTGACCGTCGGTTGTTAACTCTAATGGCGTACCCTCAACCCCACTTGGGCGAAAGGGTTGCTCGCGGCGCTGGCTCCCCGGTGCGTTTCCTGCACCACCACCGCCACTTGCGACGGATGCAGATGAACCGGGTTGTCGCTCAAGGGCATCTGCCAGCGCCTCAAGACCGGCAGCGCTGGCAACCGCATCACCAAACTGAAGCGCATCGGCGGTTGCCCGCATCTGATCGGCCAGATCGGGTTGGGTGCGCTGAATCGCACGGGCGGCTTCACGGAGTGCAGCAGCTAATGCCTCACGTGATTCTGGTGAAATCTCACCCATTTGATCGGCTAGTTCACGTAGGGCATCAGCAGCACTTGCAGGATTACCCTGATCGAGTGCTTCAGCAGCCTGACGAGTGATACCTTGATCGCGTAACGCATCGGCCAGTGCAGAAAGCACGCCTGGATCGGTACTCGCTGCTGGAGCAGGGATGACGCTGGTCGATTGCTGGTCTGCTGGCATCGCTACCGGGTCAGGTCTCGCCAGATCGGGCAGTGGCTCTGCTACGCTAGACAGGGGCATTGGTGATGGTATCAGAAGAAGTAGCCCCATAAGGATGAAGAGAAGTGAAACAGGCGTGAGCGCTTCTGACCAGAGTGGTGGCCTGGTTCGATTGACATAATTTTGCACGCGATCCAAACTCTCTTGAGCCTGTGCCTGCAACCGAGCGGCGATCCCAACTTGATTGCCTCGTAATTCTAGCGCAGTGCTTATCTGTTCATGCAGATCGAACCGGCGGTCGAGGCGACGAGCTACAGTGGTCAATGACAGCCGAAATGCCAGGGCGCGCAAACTTCCTACCAGTACACTACCGGCGACAATCCAGCCTGCGAGAGGGCGCGGTAACGCACCGAGACCAAATATCGGCAGCAGAGCGCCGATACAGGCAATGAGTAACCCAACACTGACAGACCGCACCAACTCCTCGATTGCGTGCTGCCGCCAGCGTTGGGCTTTGAGGGTACGAAGTTGTTTTACCAATTGGTCCTGCATACTGGCAGTGTACCACAATCTGATCGATTACAATATGAATCACCGATGATTTTTCGCGATCTGATAGTCTTGCCGTCGAATAATAGAAGGGAAAATGTATGAATGACCTGCTCTCGCTACTGGCCCGTCGGGTTGCTGAAGGGCGACCCTTACGGGTAGGATTGATCGGCGCCGGGAAATTTGGGACAATGTTTCTGGCGCAGGCGCGTCGGGTGAGTGGTCTCCATGTTCTTGGTGTGGCCGATCTGTCTCCTGAACGAGCGCGGATCGCATTCGAGCGTGCTGGTTGGCCTGCTGAACAATACGCAGCTACCTCGCTGGCCGATGCCCTACGGCATGGAACAACCCACGTTGGCGATGACGCGGCAGCTCTTATTGCCGCAGATGGCCTTGAAGTGATTGTTGAGGCAACTGGTGCACCTGCCGCCGGAGTAGCGCATTGTCTGCTGGCAATTGAGCATCACCGTCACGTGGTCATGGTTAACGTCGAGGCTGATGCCCTGCTCGGTCCCCTGCTCGCCCAGCGGGCCGCTGAGGCAGGTGTTATTTACTCACTGGCGTATGGTGATCAGCCAGCTCTGATCGCCGAGCAAGTAGAATGGGCGCGGGCTTGTGGTTTCGAGGTTATTTGTGCTGGCAAGGGTACCCGCTACTTACCGCATTATCATCAGAGCACCCCAGATACCGTCTGGCAGTATTATGGGCTAAGCGCCGAGCAAGCAGCGGCGGGTGGCATGAATCCGCAGATGTTCAATTCTTTTCTCGACGGAACCAAATCGGCTATCGAGATGGCAGCAGTTGCTAATGCCTGTCTGCTGCACCCGCAACCTCATGGGCTAGGATTTCCACCCTGCGGAGTTGACGATCTTCCGCACGTTTTACGGCCCCAAACAGTTGGTGGGCAACTAACGCATGCCGGTACCGTTGAGGTCGTCTCGTCGCTTGAACGTGATGGCCGTCCGGTATTCCGCGATCTACGGTGGGGTGTCTACGTAGTCTTCGCAGCCCCCGACGATTATGTGCGACGTTGTTTTGCCGAGTACGGTCTGGTGACCGATGCCAGTGGGGTCTACAGTGCGCTGTATCGTCCTTCCCACCTGATTGGACTGGAATTGCCGATTTCGGTGTTACGAGTAGGTTTACGTCAGGAACCAACCGGTTATCCCCGCGCGTTTCTCGGTGATGTCGTGGCAGTTGCCAAGCGTGATCTGGCCGAGGGCGAGGCACTTGATGGAGAAGGGGGATATACCGTTTACGGGAAACTTATGCCGGCAGCCGATTCGGTGGCTATGGGAGCATTGCCGATCGGGTTGGCCCACAATATTCGCACCTTACGCCCGATCCCGGCAGGTACTATCGTGCGCTGGGACGATGTTGACTACGAAACCAACCATCCGACTGTTCGTCTGCGCCGATTCATGGAGCGCACGATGACCGGGCGCGTTTCTGAAGGTATGCCCCCGTTTCCGGGGATGGCGGGTTAACGCCCCGTGTCGTTGTGACGCAGCCGGGTCATCTCTGCTCCGGCGACAGCTATGATCGGCGAACAGAACCATCCTGCTGACGGCGGCATGTCGGAGTTTCATTGAAAGGGGCTTGGCAGTACATCTGTCAGGACAGGAATGTTCAGACACTCTCTGCGGGGATAAGCCAATGACGATCGCACTGTTTGGGTTAGGGTTGATGGGGCGGCCAATGGCGCGCACATTATTGGCTGCCGGATTTAACATCATCGGCTGGAATCGTTCACCACTTGACCCATCGTTGACCGAAGGTATCCCACTGGCCACCACCCTCGCCGAAGCGGCGCAGGCCGAGACACTGATTCTGATGTTGAGTGACTCGGCTGCGGTTGACGAGATGTTGCGCCGCCTCGATCCATTGTTACAGCCAGGACAACTGGTCATCGATATGGGTAGCTCTGATCCGCTGCACTCCAAAGCGCACGCAGCAAGGCTGGCCGAACGAGGTGTTGGCTGGGTCGATGCGCCAGTATCAGGTGGGCCCGAAGGGGCAGCAGCAGGAACGTTGGCAATTATGGTCGGCGGCATGACTGAGGATGTTAGTCGTGCGCAGCCGATATTGCGGGCATTGGGGCGACCAACCCACGTTGGCCCACCGGGTGCCGGTCATACTGCGAAAGTGATTAATCAACTGATCGTCGGACTAACCATTCAAGCCGTCGCCGAAGCGATCGTACTGGCCGAAGCCTACGGAGTCGATCCGGCACTCTTGCGCGTGGCGTTAGCTGGCGGTTTTGCCGACTCGAAGATATTGCAAATTCATGGAGCACGGATGGCGGAACGGCGCTATGTTCCGGGTGGCAAGGTCACGACACAGCTCAAAGATTTGCGGCTGGCAGCAACAATGGCGCAGGCCGCAGGGGTTGAGTTACCGCACCTGGCCGACACCATTGCCCGTTACGAACTTCTAGTCGAACGCGGTCTTGGTGAACTGGATCACTCGGCGTTACATATGTTGTTGAGCGAGTGAGTGGGAAGGAGTGAGAGCCAAGGTGTTAGGAGCAACAGCAAGGGCAGGTTTCCCAACCGGCTCTGTGGGAGAAGAAGGTTGCCGCGACAGTGGTGAAGGTCGATACGCTACTCACCGTGATTAAACCGGTATCCAACATGTGGTTCGGTAAGGATATAACGCGGGTGCGAGGGATCTGGCTCTAATTTGACTCGTAAACGTCGAATGACGCCTTTGACATAGTCAGTTGAGTCGATATACTGAGGACCCCACACCCGTTGTACGATCTGGCGTGCTGTAACTACACCATTGCGGTGAGTCACTAATTCGGCCAACACTGCATATTCAATTGGCGTTAAGCTAACTATTTGCCCCTGACGTTGTACTAGGCGACGGCTTGTATCAATCACCAAATCAGCACATTGAATCACGGTCTGCTCACTCCGTCCACGACGCAAAACAGCCCGAATCCGTGCAAGTAGCTCACGCAGTCGAAATGGTTTTACCAGATAATCGTCAGCGCCGTTATCGAGAGCAGTCACGATGTCGGCTTCAGCACCTTTCACACTGACAACAATGATCGGGGTTGAGCTTTGCTGACGGATTCGCTGACAAACGGCTATGCCATGCAGCGATGGCATAACGAGATCAAGCAATACGAGATCGGGTGCAAGCTGAGTAAATAGGGAAAGTGCATGATCACCATCGTGTGCGACCGCGATGTCATACCCTTGCGCTTTCAGGGAGGGCATGATTGCGGCCACAATCCCCGGATCGTCATCAACAATAAGAATACGCTGCTTCATACTGACTCTCTGCTGTGATACTCTAACGGACACCAGGCAGTTGGTTGTTCGTTGATCAACGGCAACATGATCCGAAAAATACTGCCACCACCAGGTCGCTCATCAACCCAGATACTTCCCTGATGTGCGGCAACAATACCGTGGCAGATTGCGAGCCCCAACCCACTCCCATTACGATGACTACGACGGTCACGTTCCAGACGGTAAAACCGATCAAAGATGCGATGTCGTTCATTGATGGGGATGCCCGGACCGCGATCACTAATACTTATCACCAGATCGGTATTCGTGCAGAATGCTTCTATGGTGATAGGACCTTCGGGCGGACCGTACTTCTGAGCGTTTTCAAGAATATTCCACAGCACTTGAGTAATGAGCGTCGGGTCAATATATAACGGCGGCAACGTTGGCGACAGGAAGATTTCGATCCGACATACAGGGTATTGTTGCTGGAAGTTGGTGATAACATCGTGCACTAATGCGTGTAATTCAACCCACTCACGATCAATTGGGAGTGTACCGGCTTCAATCCGCGAAAGATCGAGTAGCTGATCAACAAAACGGCTTAAACGCGCTGTTTCACGTGCGATATTCGACAAGAGCGCTCGATGATCGATGGGTGACACCTCATGTTGACGTTCCAACAAGTCTTCGACTGAAGCCCGAATAGCGGTTAACGGCGAGCGAAGATCATGGGATACACTCGCCAAAAACGCACTTTTTAAATGATTGGCTTGCCGCAGTGCCTCGTTTTCACTTGCTACCCGTCGCAGATGAGCATTACTTAGCGTTAGTCCTAACTGCTGGGTAATCGTGAGTAACAGGGTCAAGTCTTCACCACTGATATGCCGATGGGTACGACTGCCAATTAGGAGAGCCCCTGCACTTGTTGCGTGGAGGATGAGCGGTAATGCGACAAGATCACAAAAATCGTGGAAAGGAAGGGCATTTCCTGTCTGAGCAGTCGCATGTTCGCGACAGAGCCAGATTGGCTGGCCTGTGCTTACCACCGTTTCAATCAGCGCCAGTATCTGCTCATGATCGATTGCGGTTTCAGGCACAACAGTGATAGCCAGATGTCGATCCTCTTTTAGCACAATGATTCCAATATCGAGACGAGTAAGTGCAAGAATACGCTGCAAGACGACATCGATCTGACGGATCGGATCGATCAGCGTGCTAAGAAAGAGTGCTAATGTATTGAGAACTTCGGTTTGAGCAGCATACGCCTGTAAGTCGGTGTAGAGACGCGCATGGCGCAATATGGCCGCACTATGCATGGCCAGAGTCGCACCGCTTCGCTGATCGGCAGTTGTCCAAGGGCGGGGTGGTATACGCACCGCTACGATAACACCGCCAATGTCGGGTAGTGGAAAGCCAGCCACCTCGTCTTTGTAGTTCGTTACAGCAGCACTACTTACAAACGGACGGTCGCAAAAACGCCAGGTAAGAATTGTCGGATCGTGTATCGCATTCCGGAGAATATCTGACGCCTGTTGACCTGCTTCGCCTGATACTGTCCAGAAATATGTGCGTGGCGGGTCAATGGCAGTTCCCTCTATCAGCACAGTGCCACTGGCATCGAGTAACCGTCCCATTTGTTCGGCAATGATGTGAGGGGTGCGTACCGGATCAAGGACACCACTAACGATACGCATAACATCGGTCAGGCGCTCGAATCGTATCGATTGCTCACCGGTAGTCAGAGGTGCGATGTCGGCCAGTGTTGGTGGTGTCCACCCATTGAAAATCCGAGATCGACCTGATTGTGTGACGCGCTCCAAGCGGTAGCGTCGTTGAACTTCAGCGGCTGCGGCAGCCATAATGCCGGTAAGGAAAGGACGGACAAGTCGGTAATCTCCGGTAATGTCGAGCACCCCTAACAGATGACCATCATCGGGATGAAATACTGGTGCGGCAGTGCAAGTCACATCCTGCCAACCGGTACAGTAGTGTTCAGCGCCAACAAGTTGCACAACCTGTCCTGTCGCCAATGCAACCCCGATTGCATTTGTCCCAGCAACTGCCTCACTCCAATTGCTCCCCGGCAGTAATCCCTTACGGGCCAGTTTGCGTCGGCATGCCGGATCACCATCAACATCGAGCAACGTACCTTCCGCGTCACTTATTGCAACGACATAACCAGCGTTACCGAGCGTCGCTCGCAAACGAAGCAGGACCGGACCGGCAGCGCGCAGAAATGCTACATTGAGATCGTAGAGATCGCGAAGCTGCTGATCATTGGTTGCCACGAAATGGGCCAGATTGAGTTCAGCATTCACCGCCAGGGCCCGACAGCGTTGCCAGGAATCACGAATAACGGTGCGCATTGATGAAAGATCAACGTTAGTATTGCTCAGAAACTCTTCGCGCAGTCTGGCAATCCGCCAGGCTAGCGCATCGAGATCTGCTATGGTCGCTATTCGCAGCGCTGTTTCGTTCATAGCGCCTCCCTGCGCCTGGTATATGGTGCCTTCTGTTTAGCTGCGGTAATCTGGTTATACCATACCTCAATGAGGGTCGTCTACTATCCCTGCCAATTTTTTCACCGCTTTTTCACCGTCACCTTATTGCTGAACCGTTACGATACATACATCCCACTCTCAATCTGTCACGGTGTTGGTGGTCGTTGTCATTGTAGACAGGAGGCTCGTATGTATCGTACCGATGATGGTCGCGAAATCTTCGTCATTGATGCACATACCCATTTATGGGATGCTAGTCCGGAAAATCAGCGAGGGAAGCTCGGCAAAGGCTGGATCGATTGTTTCTACGCATACCATAAGAACCTGTCGCCAGCCGATAAGGTTTGGACACTCGAACATTATGAGCGCTACTCAGTCACAGACATGGCCCGCGACCTGTTCGTTGAAGGCTATGTTGATATGTGCATTCTGCAATCAACGAACCTTTTTGAGTTCTACCATACTGGCTTCAATCCTATCGAGCGCAATGCGCAGTTAAAGGAAGCCTTCCCAGAGCGCGTTATCCTGAACGGTTCATTCGATCCGCGTCACGGTGAAGATGGGCCACTTGGTCTGAACGCATTACGGCGAGCGAAGGCTCAATACGATATTAAAGGTGTGAAGCTGTATACTGCGGAATGGGACAAGGGTTCTCGTGGTTGGAAATTGAGCGATCCGGCAGCTTATCCCTTCTTTGAAGAGTGTGAGCGGCTTGGAATTACCAACATTCATGTCCACAAGGGTCCTACCATCTGGCCCCTCGACCGCGATGCGTTTGATGTGGCTGATGTTGACCATGTGGCAACCGATTTTCCCGGACTAACGTTTATTGTTGAGCATTGTGGTCTACCACGTCTAGAAGACTTCTGCTGGATTGCAACGCAAGAAACAAACGTCTGGGGTGGTCTGGCGGTAGTGATGCCCTTCATCCACTCGCGTCCTCGCTACTTTGCCGAAGTGATGGCCAATCTCCTCTACTGGCTCGGTCCTGATAAGCTGACCTTCGCAAGTGACTATGCTCTGTGGACTCCAGGCTGGCTAATCGAGAAGTTCATGGCTTTTGAACTACCACCCGACCTTGAGGCTGAGTTCGGTGTGAAACTAACCCTGGAGACCAAAGAGAAAATTCTTGGTCTGAATGCAGCACGCCTGTATGGCATTGATGTGGAAGCAAAGAAGGAGCAGCTTCGGAACATGCCGGTAGTGCTTGATGGTACTACTCCTGCCTTGGTATGAAAGGGGTCTACCAATGCCGACAACTGCCGAAGTCTATCGTGCTCTGGCTGAAGTCTACGATCCGGAACTGGATACACCGATCACTGAGTTGGGGTTTATCAACGAAGTGCAAATTGATGGCGGACAGGTAACGGTCACGTACACTGTGCCAACCTTCTGGTGTGCACCAAACTTCGTTTTTATGATGTCACAGGATATCCGCCACGAGGTAGGACAGATTCCAGGGGTACACCAGGTCACTGTGATCGTTCGCAACAATTGTCTCGCTGATGAGATAAACAGCGGGATTAATGCCGGACGAAGTTTTGTCGAAACGTTTCCGAACGATGTTGATCGCCAGTCTGATCTTGAAGCATTGCGTTATACATTTATCGTCAAAGGTTTTCTGGCGCGCCAGGATGTCTTGATCCGTCGTATGCGACAGGTCGGCTTAAGCGATGCAACCATTCTCGGTTTGCGTATTGGTGATGTAATGGTAGCTGGGGAAGACTTGCTTGTGCAGGCGACACCTCCTCAGCGTATTCCATTGGCCGCGGCTGATTTACAACGGTATCTCCACAAGCGGCGCCGACTGCATCTGGCAATGAATGTTGATGTACGACTATTCACAACTGTCACAGATCAACCAATCGCAGAAGCCGATCTGCCGGCTTACCTGCGCTACTCGCGTTCGGCTCGTCTTAATATTGCCTTCAACACCAGCCTCTGCGAAGGACTGCTGAGGACACAGTTCTTCCCGGAACGGCAATACGACTATTCCAGCGTTGGTGATCGCCTGATGATTGAATAGAGAGGATATTCCTATGCGTGCTGCCCGTCTGCACGAGTACGATGAACATCTCAACGTCCAACTGCAACTCGAAGATGTGCCGCTACCGAAGATTACGAAGCCGGGTGAGGTGATTGTCCGTATCGGCGCAGCCGGTCTCTGTCGTACCGATCTTCACATCATCGAGGGAGTCTGGAAGGATATTCAAGATCCGCAACGTACTCTGCTTCCTTACATTCTCGGTCACGAGAATGCAGGGTGGGTTGAGGAAGTTGGTCCTGGTGTGACCTCGGTCAAAGTCGGTGATCCGGTCATTTGTCATCCCTTGCGGTCATGCGGTATCTGCCTTGGCTGTCGGCGCGGCGAAGATATGTACTGCGAACATGGCAGCTTCCCTGGCCTCAACTGTGATGGTGGTTTCGCCGAGTACATGTTGACGAACGAACGAGCGCTCATCAAACTCAATCCAAATGTCGCTCCGGTCGATGTAGCACCGTTGGCTGATGCCGGGATCACTGCTTATCGCGTGGCTAAAAAAGCGGCACGCAAGTTGAATCCTGGTCAGTACTGTGTGATCCTTGGCGTTGGCGGTCTCGGTCACATTGCCTTGCAATCAGTACGAGAACTATGTGGAGCGCGAATTATCGCTGTTGATCGCTCGGAGGCGGCCCGTAAACTAGCCCGTGATCTGGGAGCGCACTACGTCCTCGATGGAACTGATACAGTCGTACAGGAGGTCAAGGACTTAACACACGGTGGCGCCCATGTGGTGATTGATTTTGTTGGCGAATTGGGTGCTGAGCAGATCTCATGGCAAATGTTACGCCAGGGCGGTACTCATTTTGTCGTTGGGTATGGCGGTGCGATCCACGTACCTACTGTCCATATGATCATCACCGAGATTGCAATTGAGGGAAGTCTGGTCGGTAATTACGTTGAGCTAGTCGAGCTGATGGAGCTGAACGCTGAAGGACGAGTGAAGCTCTATGGTCAACAATACCGCCTCGACCAGATCAATCAAGCAATTGACGATTTCAAGCATCGACGCATTGCAGGTAGGGCTGTAATTGTACCATGAGGAGCCGGTAGGGGCGAGTTCCAAACCCGCTCCCGTTGCTGATCATAACGCCGATCAAACGGGTTGGGGCAGGTGTTCAACCTGCCCCTATAGTGTTCTGTTGCTGCGTGCGATGACTTATTCGTATTCGGAATACCCGTAACCGTTTAGTGCTCTCCTGGATCGGTCAGGAGTTTACGCAACAGCTCTTCACGAGACTCAGACGGAGGTGTAGTCAGTAGAGTTGATAAGAGACGGTCATTAGTAGACACCGACTGTAATGGTTGGCGTACTGGCCAAAATTGCAAGCCCAGGCCGCCTGCCAGTAAAATAAAGCCAACGATAAACCAGAATTGAGCATTGAACGGTGTGGTGGTTGCAGTACGTGGCAAAAGGGTTGGCTGCTGATCCATACCTATTGCTGGTGCGGTATCAACATCAGTAGCGATACCGGTAAAAGGTAACTTTTGCGGGATAATCTCTGGTAGAGCGGGTGCTACTACTGGCGGCGACACCGATTCAGCCGTTGGAGCCTCAATAGACAAATCGGGTGCAACCACCGTATCTAGCGCTGGGCTTGTGAAGAAGAGATGGGCTACAACCGTATCGCCAGGCCCGACTGCAATCTCCAATGGCGGCTGAGCGGGCGAACCCTGGTCTGGGTTCAAGTTAAGAGCAAGCCGATAATACCCCGATTCTACCCAGCGGTCATAATTACCATTGCCATCACTGTAAACTAACGCCTCACCAATCTGAACAGCAATACCGGCTGCTGGAGCATTGGTTCGCAGATCAATAATTGTTCCGGTTACCCGACCCATCGGCAGCGGTGTTGGTGTTGCCGGAACAAGAACCGGCGGTGGCAATGTTGGGCGTGGCGACGGTTGCAGCGCCGGAGCAGCGGTTGATTGAGCCGGGAGCGGCAGGAGGGTAAATCCTATCACCATTGCGATCAGGCCGCTGATCATCATGCTGTAGCTGATCATTCGTCGTTGCATAAGCAACTCCTTACCCATTCATAGTATTGTCGGTGTGGCTGGCGCAGGCAGTCATCGCCACGTCTTGTATGACAACAATATCGCGAATTTCTTTACTTGTCCAGGTGGAAAAACCTGCACCAAGTTACATTGCAGGTTTTTCCACTATTGCAGCGCTACTCTGAAACAACGATGGTTATTTCGGCCCGATTATTGGTCTCGTTGACTTCTTCTACAGCGCCAAATGGCGAACGCACGTTACCAGACTCGTCACGGTTCCAGCTATCTACGTATACATAGATAGTATTGCGTCCCGGAGGCAGCCGCCCGTTCCAGGTTGGCGAACTGGTGGCTGGATCGTAGCCGAATGGGTTGGTCGAACTCCGTGGACGACTGTTCAAGGTTACGCTTTCACCGGGCTGGAGAGTGCCGGCGAAGAACCAGGCCAACCCTTGCCGTGACAGATCATTCCAGCGCTCGTTGACCTCTGGCGGCTTTCTCGGATTGACATAGAGGTCTACCCAGAAGTTGCTGGCCGGTTCGCGACCAACGTTGGTAACCGTGATCTGATACGTAACCGGCGTGTTGAGATTCGGATTGGCCGGTGTGGCCTGGATGCTCACGATCAAATCTGGCGGTACCTGTACCATCGTTAATGGGAGATAGACCAGAACCCGTCGGTAATAACCCATGTCCACAACCGCATTCTGTCCAGCTCCCAACGTGAAGGATACTACCGGGCCATCACTGTCGATGGTGTCATCGCCGCCGACATTTGGCTGCGCCGGTAGGTAACCAGCCAGGTTGGTAAAGGTCACAGTAACCTCACCGGGTGGCAGATTGGTTACATTGTAAGCGCCATTCGTATCAGTCGCGACCTGAATTGTCTGCGGGAAAGCTGGTAACAAGGTTGGTGTGAAGGTCACCGTCACGCGCACCCCGCTCACGCGATCCGTTTCTCCAGGATCGCGAACGTTATTTTCATTGGTGTCAAACCATGCGATACCGCTCACGCTCCCAGTACCGCGTAGTCCGGCATCAACACTACCGAGGGCCTGACCACTGGCAACGGTAAAGTTGACAGTTGTTCCATCGGTACGGAAGTCGTTGTCATTATCAACACTGGTCGAGCCGCTGCCGTTATTAGTGGTTGTGTAACCGGCAGGTATGGTCAGACGCAACGAGTAGCTACCTGGGGCCAGGTCGCTAAAGGCATAGCTACCATCGGCCAGCGTTTGCGTTGAGGTGATTGCATTCCCGCCCGCATCGCGGAGCGTGATGGTCACATTCGGAATACCAGGCTCACCGGTATCACGCACTCCATTCCCGTTCACGTCGAACCAGACTAGATTCCCGATTGCCGTCGTCCGGTACAACCCGAAATCAATCGTTGTGTCATTGGTTGTAAGCGTTAATGATGAACCAACGGCGTTACTATCAGTTTCCGGGTTACCACCCTGATTGGCCGTGGTTAAGAGGTACCCGAAGCGGCTGACTGCCTGAATGGTAACAGTGCTACCGGGCGGAATATTGCCAATTGAATAGTTTGGTGATAGACCACTGGCACTGGTTGAGGTGGTCGTAAAGGTGAACGATGGATTAGTACTGTTGATGACACCGCTGTTGGTTTGAACCTGGATGACAATCGTCACATTCTCCAGCGCCTGTTCGCCGGTATCTTGAATGCCGTTGCCATTGGTGTCTTCCCAAACGAGATCACCAATTGATAGGGCGCCACGCAGACCGGCATCAATGTAAGTGATGTTCGCATCTGAAGCGATGGTAAAGCTATCGGTGCAACCGCTAGGGTTGGCATCACTATTGTTATCGGTCGTCAGCGTATCATCTTTAGTAGTGAAGACAAATCCTGTTGGTGCAGTAAAGCAGAGCTGATAGCTGGTATTGGTCAAACCGGTCGGCTCAATACCGGTGATAGTGAATGCTCCACTACTGTTGGTCGTCACCGGAGTGCCGGGGCCGCTATTATTCCCAACGAGGCGCACCGAAACATTCTCCATCCCCGGCTCACCGCTATCAAAAATGCCGTTGCTGTTGGTGTCGAACCAGACGGTACCGTTGATCTGTGCCCGGCGGTAGTAGCCAAACGGGACTGCTGGTGCAGTTGCACCACTGAGCACCAACGCCGTGGCTGCCGTGCCGCTGTTCCCCGGCGAACGGGTATACCCAGATGGGTCGGTAGGAACGCTGAACGTGTAGATGCCGGGCGGGCCACTGAAGGTCACTAGACCTGAGAGGTCGGTTGCCTGCGAACCTGACACCGGCCCACTCACGTTCACGGTGACCGCCCGCAGACCAGCTTCACCGGTCTCAAAGGTATTGTTAATCGTCACCGTCTCGTGGAACACCCGTGCCTGTACCGTCACGTTCTGGTAGTAGCCCTGGTCACGGCTTTCGGTTGTTCCCACGCCGAGCGCCTGATCGGTCAGGGCGGCAGGGCCATCACTGTCGGTCGCATCATCTCCCACATCGGCCTGCGTTACCTGGTAGGGTGGCGTTGCCGCAGGTGGGGTGAAGCTCAGCGTGAAGGTGACCGCCCCCGTTCCACCGGGTAGCCCGCCAAAGCTGTAATTGCCGGTACTGTTAGTGGTGGCGCTGCGCGTGATGGTGGTATTCAGATTAGGCAGCGCGACCGTCGCCGTCAGCGTGACGGTTACGTTGGCGAGCGCCGGATCGCCGGTGCGCTGGCCGTCATAGGCCTGGTCAACGAAGGTGATCCCGTTGACTGTGCTATTCCCAATCAGCGCGGCCGACCGGCTCGTTGTTTGGCCGTCGGTAACGGTAAATAGATCAGTTCGACCATTATTGCTCACAATGCTGGCAACGTTGTTATCACCCGTATTGGCAGCCACGAAACTGAAATTGGTCGCATCGGGATTGACAAACTCTAACCGGTAACTACCACCTTCGATGTTGTTAATGGTGAAATTACCGTTGGCATCAGTTGTGGCTGAACCGACTTGCACATCTGATGTGTTCAGCAGGCGTACTGTGACCCCACTGATCCCCGGCTCACCACTGGCTGAATTATCAGCCGGTGCATTCTTGCCATCGAAGAAGACTCGTCCGCTAACCGTCCCAAACGTGTAGAAGCCAAACACATGAGTTGTTCCGGGCGGGCTGGTTTGCGTCAGCGAGCTACTACCACTGGTAAGCGGTGATCCAACCACCGGAATGGCTGCGGTTGATCCAGATGAAGGTAACAAACCACTGAGCGGGGTTGAGCTTTCGTCAACATTGAGGAAGTAGGAGCCGGGACGAGCAGTGAAAGTGACCAGGCCACCAGTCGTCGTTGTTCCAGTAAGCACGGGTGTTCCACCTTGTTCCAGGAACACACGGACACCGACAATCCCATTTTCACCGCTATCCCACTGATTGTTACGCCCAGCTGAGAGTTCTCGGAAAACACGGGCTGTAATGGTGACGTTCCGGAAGTAACCCTGATCAACATTAGTAATCGTTCCACCAGCAGTCGGATTAGTGATTGTAACGATCGGGCCATCACTATCGATAGTATCATCGCTGCCCACATTTGCATCACTGGCGATATAAGCTGTAGAAGGTGGTGCAAAGCTGACAGTATAGGTTACACCGTTGCCACCGGGCAGGTTGTTGAAGGCATAATTAGGTGCTGGCGTACTTATAGTGGCCTGGTAGGTCGCTACCAGGTTCGTCAGATTAGCAGTGACCGTTAGAGTAACGGTTGCACCGCTCAAGTTAGTATCACCTGCATCTTGCAGATTGTCGGCATTGTTATCCTCAAAAATTCGACCACTGACCGTTGTCCGACCGCGGAAGCCGGCATCAATGTTGGTAAGTGAACCGTTGTAAGGTACCGTTAAGGTGCCTGTGCTACTGGTAGCTACATTCCCTGCGGTCGTAACATCGCTATCACCGCCGGTGATAAATTCATAATTCGTCGTATCGGGATTCGTAAACCGTACTGTATAGTTACTAGGTAGAATACCGGTGAAGGTATAGGCACCACTGGTATTTGTGGTTCTGGTGTCAACGACAGTGTTTGAAGAGTCGATCAACTCAACCGTCACGTTACGCATTCGTGGTTCACCACTGTTGGCCAGACCATCACCATTCGCATCGAAGAAGGCGATACCGCTAATGCTTCCTGGTCGGTAGTAGCCAAATTCGGCATTTTGTACCGCCTGGCTGGCCAGATTAGTGAAGCTCAGACTACCACTATTGCCAGGCGAACGCTGATACCCTGCAGGTGTCGTCACCGTCACTGTGTATGAACCGGGGCGCAGATTAAAGATGGCTTCTCCACCAACATTCGTCGTTAGAGTCTGGGATTCAGTGCCTGTGACCTGAACGGTGACGCCACTAATTCCGGGTTCGCCACCATCTCGTGTATTGTTGATCGTCACCGTCTCGCCGAAGACACGCACAACGATACGCACCGGTCGGTAGAATCCAGCATCAATACCGTTGTTAGGTGTATTCAGAACTGGTGTAAAAGTATCGGTACGCCAGACATCACCACCGACGTTAGCTGTTAAATCGCTGTAGTCGGTATACGTTGTTTCGGTTGGATCAACAGTGGTACCGGTTGGACGCAGACTACCGACAAATCCAATATAACCTGCACCGGCAGTTGAGAGATCGAACGTCACGTAGATTTCTTCAGCCGGCAGGCCAGGAAGAGTGTATGCTCCGCTTACATCACTCGTTGCCGTACCCAGCAATGTGTTATCACTCGCACGGTATGCTCTAACGGTGACACCTTGAATGAACTGATCACCGGTATCGTAAAAACCGTTGCCATTTGCGTCTTCAAAGACCAGATTACCGATACTGGCTCGTGTCATACCAAAGTCGACCCCAGTATCTTCTGGTGAGCCTGCATTCAGAGTAGTCGAGTCTCTATAAACGTAACGATCTCCATTCCCATTTGTAGCCGCAGTTCCGGTCGAATTGCCCAGACCGACCAGTGCGCCACCGGGTTTGAAGTTGTCCGGATCAAGGGCAATACGATAGCTACTGCCTAGGGGTAAATCATCGAACAGGTAGTAGCCAGGTTGACCATTGTTTGGGTTATTGATAGTAAGGGTAAAGAGTTCGCCGCTGTCTCGGATGCCATTACTGTTGCTATCAACAAAGACAATGACACCGTTCACCCCGATTTCGCCGGAATCCGGATTCCCATTACTATCATCGTCAAGCCAGACGAAGTCGCCCACGACGCCCTTATAGAAGCCAAAACGTTGGTTGGAATAGACATTCGTCGTGGCATTCACGGTGAGAGTCGGTCCAGTCACATCACTTGAACCGGGTATCCCATCCGGTGACCCTACATCACCACCGGTTGCATTCGGTGAATTCGCAGCGCCGAAGAGCGGGGCACCGCTGGTAAACTGGCTATTGGGTATCACAACCTGGTAGGTTGTCGTCAGCGGCAAACTGGGGAAGACAAAAATACCACCCTCTTCAGGCTGGGTCGATCCGATCCGCTGGCGCGTGGTAGTGGTACTGATTACTGTAGAGGTATTCGTATCTACTAACTGAACTGTGATCCCATTCAATCTTGGTTCACCACTTTCCCAGAGGCCGTTGCGGTTGTTGTCGCGCCAGATGAAGCCACTTACTGCCCCGCGGGTGAAACCAATATCAACACTGTCAATGTTGACCCCGCGTCCGGTATTGGGCAGCGTTGCTTCGACATTCCCGCCGACCAATACTGCATTCGAGTCGCGAATGGTTGGGTTTGGATCGCCATCGTTGACAAAGGATTGGGTCAGAATGTAACCGGTTGGGATGTCAGCCGCCAGTATGCGTACACGGTAGCCAGCACCGGTGGGGGCATTGTTAAAGATTGCGCGCCCGAGCGCGTCAGTATTCACCGGTCCGGCGACCGTGTTTCCCAGACTATCAACCAGGCGTACCGGCAGACCACTGAATGATGGTTCGCCAGCATCCTGAACTCCATCGGCGTCACTGTCATCCCAGACTCGCACCGAGATACTACGAGTCCCAGCGGGAGCACCGGTATCTACCGAACCACCGTCAAGCTCACGCAGGCCAATTCGTTGGGTGACAGCGCCTCCCGAAATAGTCACAAATGAGAGGAGGCCAGGATTATCATTTCCTGGTACAGAGACAACACGGGCGCCGAGGTTACTTATTTCAATGCGATAGTTGCCGTCGGGTAATGAGGGAAAGACCACTTGCCCACTGCTGTCGGTTGTATTCAGACCAACGATCACGCTTTCAGCAGAATAGACCGAGACCAAGATACCGCCGATCCCAGTTTCACCACTGTCGAAGGTGCCGTTGCGATTACTGTCAAGATATACCTGAACGGTGAGAGTTCCTGCCGCAAACACCGACATGACTGCGCTGAAAAGGAGGCTGAGGATGAGGGTAACAATGAAACCTGTGAAGAAGTAGGAACGCTGAGCAGGGCCTCGCTTGAAGACAAAAGGTGGTTGAGCCATAGCGTGTGCTTCCATTTAACAACAAGTGCTTTTTCGTTACAACCTATAGTATAGCAAGTCTATTGTACAACTACGTAGTTTCAGCAGGCAATAGCTCAATACTCCTGATTACGATTAGTACCGTCTTTCGTTTAGGTAAACGTTATCTCTCTTGCTACTTCCCCTTATCAGAGAGTTCAACGGTGGGTGTTCTCTCAAGCTGGCGATTGCAGCGGATGGCGCAGCGCCTCGTCAAGGACTTGATCGCGTTGTAAACGGTAGACATCGATACCCAACCCGACTAAATGTTGGAGAAGTGTAGTTGGATCGTTCCAGCCGCCATAACTCAGCGGATCAATGAAGACGATTACCGCTCGTGCACCACGATAGATGTGTTGCTGGAGCGCAGTCACCCAACGCGGATCAACATCTGATGTGATAATGACCAGGGTTGTAGCGCGGCTGAAACGCTGGCCTTCGGCCAGTAACAACTCGGTCAATGAATGTTGACCAGACGCACGCAATACGGCCAACAGCTCAAGCATCTTCCAGAGTTGCCGCTCTTCACGCTCGGCAGGAATAACTTCAAGCCGTTCACTCCAGGCCAGTAAACCAACAACCCGGTTTTGTGAAAGGAGCGTGCGGGCGAGGGAAGCAGCCACGTACACGGCATGCTCTTCCGTTGAGTCGAGGGCGGGGCGCTGGCGCAGCGATGGTTGACGTTGCCACCATGGAGCGATCTGTCGTTCATCGGTTGGTGGTCGAGCAGGTGGCATACGCACGACCGTGCGCTCATTACAATCAAGGATGAGATAGATGTCCGCTGCCGGATCGAGATCAAATTCTTTGACCATCAGCCGACCCTGGCGCGCTGTGCTGCGCCAGTGGATGCGGTTCAGGCTATCACCGGGTTGATAATCGCGGATGGTCGCCACATTGGGCGTCGTGGTGTATGTTCGTACCAGACTCGACGATCCACCGGCCAGTTCGGTGCCCGGTAGTCGAAAACCGGTCACGAGGTCGGTTGGCGGGTAGACAATAATTTCGCCACTGCCAGCGATCAGGCGGGAAAAGCGGAAGAGACCAAACGGATCACTGCTGATAATGCGGGTTGGCCCAAGTCGAAAGCGTCCACGGTGGGTACAGAGTGTGCGGGTCGTCCAGCGGGTTGTCTCGCGAGCACCTAGATACGCCACAAAACCGGGTTCGTGGTTGGGCAAGTCCGACTCATCCTGTACTTCGATCCATAGTTTGGGTAACCACCATTGGTTACGAATAGTCAACCGTTCGCGTGTGTATTCCCCGACGCTGGCGCGTAGGCTTTTGTGTTCGCGCTCGATACTCAGTCCGTACAGATTCAGCCAGGTCCACGCTAGCGCAACCAGCGGTAGAGCGGCGAGGATGTAGCTGAGATGAAAGAAGAGACGTTGACCGGTGCTCTGAGCGGCGAGAAAGCTGGCGCCAGCAAGCAATAAAACGAGCAGTGGTCGAGTTGTGTTCATGACAGAACCACTAGTGGATAATGTATCTGCATCAATTGTATCACAGTGGTAGCGAAGAAACACGAGCGATGGTCGTCTCCGGCCACACAGTCACCTGAGTGCGCGGGCCACTGACCCGCATCGTGCAGTGTCTGGGTGCGCGGGCCACGAGCCCGCATTGCACAGCGCCTGAGTGCGCGGGCCACTGGCCCGCATTGTGCAGGGCCTGGGAGCGCGGGCCACTGACCCGCATCGTGCAGGGCCTGGGAGCGCGGGCCACGAGCCCGCATTGCACAGCGCCTGAGTGCGCGGGCCTCTGGCCCACATTGTGCAGGGCCTGGGAGCGCGGGCCTCTGGCCCGCATCGTGCAGGGCCTGGGTGCGCGGGCCTCTGGCCCGCATTGCACAGCGCCTGAGTGCGCGGGCCCCTGGCCCGCATTGTGCAGTGTCTGAGTGCGCGGGCCACTGGCCCGCATTGTGCAGGGCCTGGGAGCGCGGGCCACT